>JAFVAX010000009.1 GCA_017480285.1 Paludibacteraceae bacterium
CTTATTGACAAAGGATGGCACGCTATGACATACCCGGAACTAAAAGAGATGGTTGCAACAAGAAATTGGAAACCAAAACATTTCTATCTTACTTTTGACGACACCTACGACACAGTCTATACCGAAGCCTTCCCTATCTTACAGAAATTGAACATACCATTCACTATGTTCGTAACTCAAGACCTTATTGACAAACCAGACTTCATCACAACAGAACATCTCAAAGCACTCTCAAGGGAACCTCTTTGTACGATTGGTGCACACGCTATTGAGCATAAGATGTTTCGATATATGACCGAAAAAGAGACAATGTATCATTGGATAGATGAGAAACGATGGCTTGAGCAGAACCTAAATGTCAAAGTTGACAGTTTTGCCTTCCCTTATGGTAGGGTAATAGAAGTGTCAAACAAGAACCGACGAGACATTAAGCAAACCGACTATACAATTGCATTTTCCGCCATTGAAGGAACGCTGAAGGCCGCTTGGTACACAGGCAACTATTACCTGCCAAGAGTAAATGTATCAACAACATTCATTGAGCGTTTCACACAAGGAAAATTTCTGCGTTATACAGATTGCGAAGGCAGATAAACACAAAAAAATAAAATAAATACGCTATTTTGACATAATTTTATTGTTTAATTCAAATAAAATTATTAAATTTGCAATAATATCAAAATAAAAACAATTATTGCAAAAGAATGTCTGCAAAACAGATAATATCAGTAGCCGTCATTACTTACAATCAAGAGAATACTATCGCTCAAACATTGGATAGCATCCTTATGCAGAAAGGCGATTTCAAACTTCAGATTGTAGTAGGTGAAGATTGCTCAAAAGATAATACTTACATTATCTGCAAACAATATGCCGACAAATATCCTGACTCCATAATCCTTCTTCCGAACACACATAATCTTGGTATAATGGCAAATTTTGCCCGCGTGATGAATGCATGCACCGGCGATTTTGTCGGTATATGTGCAGGCGATGACTATTGGTGCGATGAACACAAACTTCAAAAACAACTCGACTTTTTCAATTCTCACGCTGATTGTGGGGTGGTCAGCACGAGCGGATATGCCCTCTTAGTCAAGCAAAACCAACTCGTTCCGAATGCCGTAGCACCTTGTCATCCCATTACAGACGGAAACATCAAACCGTTCTATTTTTCTTCAACTTATAAAGGCGGAGTATATGCAATGCCACTATCGCTACTCATACGAAAAGAAGCACTGCAATATGTTGATTTCGACGAATTTGTACGCAGCAACCTGCCTGTGGAAGACTACCCGATGCAAGCCATATTGTCGCAACATACTCGGTGGGGACATATTGACGATTTGACCGTTGTTTATCGAGTTTATGCCGGTTCGGCGTCATTTGTGAGTTTGGACAATCCTAAATATTTAGAATATCATAAAGGTCTTATGCGGACACGAAGATACCTTAACGAGAAATTTCCAAACGATATATGCTTTACAGAAGAATGGATAAAAGACTATCTTTTCTACAAAGAATTTCTTTTGTATCTGCATAAGAAAGACTACAAACAAGCCCGAGCACTTTTACAGGCAGCACCTGAAGAAATCCGAGCGATGCCACATTTTAAGCAAGCAAAAAAAGTATGCAGAACTTACATTAGTTTCATTTTTTTTCATTACTACAAAGAATATAAATACAAAACCGATATTCAATCAAGAACATAATATGCAAAGCAATAAATCCAAACAAAGCACCGTTAGTGAGTGCCGAATTGTAGATATACGCAAGTATTCCGACAGTCGCGGATATTTGTCTGTTATAGAAAACAGCATTGATATCCCCTTTGACATAAAGCGTATATACTACCTCTATATGGTACCGGAGGCCGCTCGTGGTGCGCATGCCCACAAAGAACTTCAACAATTCATGGTTGCCACAAGCGGTTCGCTCAATGTAACACTCGACGATGGAACAAACAAAAAGACATTCGTTCTTGACCGACCTTGGAAGGGACTGCTTGTTGTACCCGGACTTTGGCGTACGCTCGACAATTTCTCAGGCGGAACAGTTTGTATGGTGCTTGCAAGCGAAAAATACGAAGCAGAAGACTATATCCGCGACTACGACGAGTTCCTCAAATATAAAAACTCATAATTTATAGGAAAAGCAGTGTTTTTAGAAGGAAAATTTATAGGAAAAGTAGTGTTTTTAGAAGGAAAATTTATAGGAAAAGTAGGTTAGGTCTTGCATAAGTAAAAAAAAATCAGTATCTTTGCATAGTTATTAAAAATAGAGTTATGTTAGAACGGAAATTTGCCACATATCTTAAAGAATTTTTAACCTCTACGCCAAACAAAGTCATGCTTGTTGATGGAGCACGGCAAATTGGTAAATCATATATTATCAGATATGTTGGGACAAGTATGTTCAAACATTTTATAGAAATCGACTTACGCACAGATAGTGAAGGTGAACGCATTTTTCAAAATGTAAGAACAACAAATGATTTTTACATTCAACTTGGTATTTTGGCAGGCGACAAGTTAGGCGATGTTTCTAATACAATGATTTTTCTTGATGAAATACAAGTATATCCGCATCTGCTGACGATGCTTAAATTTCTTAATCAAGAACACAGATATCGCTATATTGCCAGCGGTTCGCAATTAGGTATTGCGCTATCGCAATCTACTTCTGTCCCTTTAGGCAGTATAGAAACACAACACATGTATCCTCTTGATTTTGAAGAGTTTCTCTGGGCTATGAATGTAGGCAAAGATGCTATTGAATCTTTTCAACAATCATATATACGAAAAGAATCTCTTCAAGAAACTACACACAATTATATACTGAAACTTTTCAGATATTACCTTCTTACAGGAGGGCTACCTGAAGCCGTTAACACATTTGTCAGTTCTCGAAACATAAAGAGAATGAGGCAAGTACAACACAGTATATACGAACTCTACAAAATTGATGCTTCACAATATGACAAGCAGAATAGTTTGAAGATACGCCGTATTTACGACCTTATCCCCTCTAATTTGGAGAACAAAAAGAAACGAGTTGTGTTTAAGAATATTGAAAATAAGAGAGGAAAACAATTTAGAGATTATGAAGATGAATTTGAATATCTGATTCAATCTGCCGTAACTTTAGATGCAAGTGCCATAAGCAACCCCCGATTTCCTTTAATTGAATCTGTTTCAAAAAATCTCATCAAACTATATCTAAATGATGTCGGCTTGCTTACACATATACTGTATAACAACAATGAAAATGCTGTATTAAACGACCAAAGAAGTATCAACCTTGGTACAGTATATGAGTCTGTTGTTGCACAAGAACTTAAAGCACACGGGTTTAAGCTACATTACTACGACAACAAGCAAAATGGAGAAATAGATTTTTTAATTAACGACTACGACTCTTTGTCCGTATTACCCATCGAAGTAAAATCGGGTAAAGACTACTATATTCATAGCGCACTTCATCGACTTATGGCAAACAACGAATATAACATAAAAAAGGCAATAGTTTTTTCAAATACGAGAGAAATATCACAAAAAGGCAATATCGTTTATATGCCAATATATTATATAATGTTTTTGTCAAACTTATG
This sequence comes from Paludibacteraceae bacterium, assembly GCA_017480285.1. Classification (GTDB taxonomy): domain Bacteria; phylum Bacteroidota; class Bacteroidia; order Bacteroidales; family Paludibacteraceae; genus Colicola. Next base: position 3,611 of record JAFVAX010000009.1, read on the forward strand.
ATTCATCCGCTATCTGATTGTCAGGCTCGGGTGCCTGAGAGCACAAATATATGGCAATTTTGCGTAGTACTGCCAAAAGCAAAAATTGGTGAGAACTGCAATATCTGTAGTCACTGTCTTATAGAAAACGAAGTTGAGATAGGCGACAATGTAACTGTCAAATCCGGAGTTCAACTATGGGACGGGATAAAGATTGAAGACAATGTTTTCTTGGGGGCTAATGTCAGTTTTACTAACGACAAGTATCCTCATTCAAAACAAACCTTCACACTCTTGCCGACCATTATCAAAAAGGGTGCATCTATAGGTGCAGGATCTACCATATTATGTGGTATAACAATAGGTGAAAACGCAATGATAGGAGCAGGAAGTGTGGTTACAAAAAGCGTTCCTGCCGGTGAGACTTGGGTAGGTAACCCAGCAAGACCAATTAACAATTAACAATTTACAATTCACAATTTACAATTCACAATTCACCCTCATCCTGCACGTTTACGATGCGAAGCAACTTGTTTTAGGATTTTATTCCTTATTATTTAGATTCTGACCTTCGTCAGAATGAGGACATAGATTCTGACCATCGTCAGAATGAGGACACAGATTCTAACCTTCGTCAGAATGAGGACACAGATTCTAACCTTCGTCAGAATGAGGATTCAAAATTAACATTAACAATTTATTATTATATGAAAGTACCTTTTTTATCATTAAAAGACATTACCGACAAATATCACGACGAGATACACGAGGCTGTCAGTCGTGTTGTCGATTCCGGTTGGTATCTTCAAGGCGAAGAAAACAAACAGTTTGAACAACACTATGCAGACTTTATCGGACAGCCCTATTGCATCGGTTGTGGCAATGGACTTGATGCACTTATATGGATCTATCGTGCGTATATTGAACTCGGCATTATGAAAAAAGGCGACGAAGTGATAGTGCCAGCCAACACATATATCGCGTCTATTCTCGCTATAACAGAAAACGGACTCAAACCCGTGCTTGTAGAACCAAGGTATGACACACTCGAGTTGGACGACTCAAAAATAGAAGCAGCCATTACAGAGCGTACAAAATCCATTCTACTTGTTCACTTGTATGGTCGTTGCGCAATGACGGAGAAAATCGCCGAACTTTGCAAAAAATACAACCTGCGACTTGTGGAAGACAACGCACAAGCACACGGTTGCACCTACAAAGGCAAGCGCACAGGCGCACTCGGCGAAGCTGCAGGACATAGTTTCTACCCCGGAAAAAACCTTGGTGCTTTCGGCGATGCCGGTGCCGTTACGACCAACAACAAAGAACTTGCCGATTGTGTACGCGCACTTGCCAACTATGGTTCAGAGCGCAAATATGTGTTCAAATACACAGGCAGAAACAGTCGTTTGGATGAACTGCAAGCGGCAGTGCTTGATGTCAAACTCAAACACCTCACCAACGACAATGCTCTTCGGCAGAAAGTAGCGGCATACTACTACGACAACATCAAAAATCCACTCATCACACTGCCTCAACGATTGGCAGATGAGAATAATGTATATCACCTCTTCCCCATTCTTGTAAAAGACGGCAAGCGGGATATGCTGCACGACTATCTCGAACATAACGGCATAGGCACTGTCATACACTACCCTATCGCCCCACACGAACAGGAATGTTATGCCCGTGAAGATTGGAACATGCCCAAACAGCAACTGCCCGTAACAGAGCGAATACACCGTGAAGAATTGTCGCTTCCGATGGGTCCGTGTCTAACGGAAGAACAAGTGAGATATGTTGTTGAGACATTAAATCGCTTTTAGTATCTACTTATGACAAATAGTGTAAAAGACATATTTTTAGTGGAGATAAGCGAGTTGCAGCATCTTGCCGATAGTTTCAACAATGATTTTCAAAAAGTGTTCGATTCTGTTGTTGAACTCATACTGACTTCAAAAGGGAAGTTGGTTCTAACCGGCATAGGCAAGACCGGTATCATAGCCCACAAGATTGCCTCTTCGCTTGCCTCAACAGGCACACCCGCCATCTTTGTGAATGCTGCCGAAGCCGTACATGGCGACTTGGGTATGATAGCAAAAGACGATGTCGTAATGCTTGTGTCTAATAGCGGCTCAACAAGCGAGATACTCAATGTCATCGCCCCGCTTAAAACAATAGGCTGTAGCCTTGTGGCACTGACGGGCAACCCCCAATCGGCATTGGCAAAAGAATGTAAGTATGTGCTACCCGTACATATAGAAAAAGAAGTGTGTCCTTTAGGCTTGGCACCTACAACATCCACAACCGCCACACTTATGATGGGCGATGCACTTATGGTAAGCCTTATGCAAAAAAGAGGCTTCAAGGCTGAAAACTTTGCCGTTTATCACCCTGGCGGAGCACTCGGCAGACAACTCTTGCACACCGTTGGCAAAAACATGACCCGCCAAATACCTATCGTACAACCGGATGCAACACTACGGGAAATAGTCAGGACAATGTCGGACGGACATCTTGGTATGACACTGGTCGGGACAAAAGAAGTCCCCGCAGGTATCATAACCGACGGAGACTTAAGGCGTGCTATCGAACATCATCCGAACATTGACGACATACGGGCAAAACAGATTATGACAGGCTCATTCAAAACTATTGAAGAGCAGGCTCTGCTCACCGATGCACTTGCACTTATCGACCGCTACAACATCACTACCCTACCCGTTACACCTACAAAAGACAGCAAACAAATAGTAGGCATACTTTCGATTCATCATATCATTGATTTTGAATAAAAAAACTACGAGTTCGGCTTACCAGTCGAACTCGTAGTTTATTCCTACAACATGAATATGTGTTTTTTCTGTTGTTATCTCATATATACTTGTATTCTTTTTCTTCTGATTGACATCTCGGTCGTAGCCATAATGATAGCGATAATAGAAGTTCAGCGCATTTCTTTTATTGAGTCTCCAACGAGTTCCGACAGTGGCTTTAATCTCGTTGATGTACTGATGTCCGTTCTTCTGCTGATGTTTGGGTGCATTAAGCGTATTGTCGATTTCAAGCGACAGATACGGCTTTACAGGAACATGCTCAAACTTGTACTCAAAACCTAACTTACTACGCAGATGCAGTGCATTCTTTGGTTTTTCGTTTAGATTGACCGAGTCCATACGCATATCGACCAATAACCTTTCTCGAAGCGATAGTTTCATCTGCTTGCGAGAACCGAAATGTACCGACCCTGTCAGTCCGGCATAGACACGATGACGCATCCATTCTTTCACATCGCTCCAGTCTTTGTTGCCGTAAATCTTAAGTGTATAACCGGCTTCAACCTTCAAGAACGAGAGTGGCACAACACCTATGCCAACCGTTGTGTGCGAACGATTGAAGAAACTATTGCCCGTTTGACTTGCATACGGATTGAAACGCAACTGCTCATCGAAATGAAGGCGCAAGATGCTTATTTTCTTGTTAAAACTTGCACCTGCACGCAGTTGAAACACATTGTTGGTTGTCGTACCCATATCCACTTCCGTATCTTCTGCAAACATAGAAAAAGCAATAAGGGCAAAAGCCACAATAATAAATAACCGTTTCATAATCAAGACTCTTTGAATTTAGTAATATGTCCTATGGTATTTTCTTCACCTTTAGGTAAGATATAAAACATCTTTATAAACGCCACATCACGAAGGAAATCGACAGAACCTATCTCCACTCCGACAGGGTGCACTCCTGTTCGTTTCTCAAGGTCGTCTAAAAGTTCTTGACGGCGTTCGGGCACTATATTCTCAATTTTCTCATACACAATAATTTTCGAAGTCTTACGACTGCTTTTGAGCCATTGCTCTGCAAGAAAAGCCATCAGCACAACCGAACCATTGGCAAGCAAAAGTTCTGCCCAACTGACTGCCATTGAAAGTCCGTTGATAACTGATATGCCAATAATGATAAACAGATAAGTCATCTCACGCGTCGGCACTGTTTCCGTACGATAGCGTATCATACCAAAGATGGCAAACAAGCCAAGTGTGAAACCTATTTGCAGTTTCAGGTTCTCCATAAGGCAGATAAGCAAAAACATAGTAGCCGAAAAGAGCATAAATGTAGTGGCATAATCACGGCGCTTGCCACGGGAATAGTATATCCAAACGAGCAGCAACGATATAATAAGATTGAACGACAAGCGCACAAACAAATTGAGCAGACTGTCCGCCTCAAAAAGTGGTACGCCCAGAAACTCGGTTGCCGCACCCTGAACAGAATAGCCAAACTCCTCGGCTATCGATGGGTCAAACGAAGGGTCAAAATCAGTTTGTAACATAATTATTTGATAATTGATTTTTGATATTTAATTTTTTCTTATTCCAAGAGTTTTTCTATGGCTCTTATTTTTGGCAGGAAACGATTATGTTTCACTTCATTATGAGTCAGTGCCACGCCCATACAATACTTACTCATTTTTATGGACTTGATTCGCAAGTTGAGCAATATCTCACGCATCTTTGACTGTATGTGTCCATCCTGCTTGAGTTCAATAACCATCAGTTTGTCAAAACAGAATGTCTCACCTGCCTGCAGGTTGGTCCAATGAAGATCGGTATCAATAGTCAGCCGCTCCGTCTTTTCCTGATTGACAAGTGTTATTCTCTTGAATTGCGTACGCACCTGCGGAATAAGTGTTTCCGGGTCATACCAAGAGCGTTCAAGAAGAAACTCTGCCGTCTCCTGTTCAAGTGAAGATAAAAGTTGTTGTGGAAATTCAAGCGAAGGCAACGAGCGTCGTTTCTTCTTCGTGCGACCTGTATTTGTCTTGTTTTTTATCTCAAGAAACATAAGGTCCGAGTCCACATACTGTCTGACACGAATTTTCTGCCGACGTAGTTGCTTATCGTGATGGCGCAGATACATAATATGTTCAGGCGTATCGTAGTACCAAGTATCATACGATGCCAAACGGACATTGTCCTCAATAATCTGAACACTGTATCCTTCGTTTTTGGCATCAGCAAGTAACTGCGGCAATAAATCAATGCTTGAGAGAAACTTAGAGTCTATACGATTCATAAGTTTGACACTTTTCATCTCTTCAAGCGTGATAGGCGGAAGCGATTCCAAAATATGTTGCCAACTGGAAGCCATCAGTCTTCGAATATATATTCAAACACTTTTACAGTCTGTAACTTGCCATTAGGAGCATAGTTGTATTGGCGTTTTTTCGTTCCGTTCTCGTTGTAGTCGTACTTACGAATACGCACGGGTTTGTCGCGGTCATCATACTCCACTTCCTTGTTTATAAGGCCGGTAGAGTCGTTGTACTCAATGGTGATACGCCATTTCTGACCATAAGACGCATACTCTATCTCTTCTATCTTACGCCCTTCTTGATCGTATTTTGTTACACGGTCAAGCCAACGGGTTTTTGAACGCTGATCGGTGTTCCACTCTTTTAGAATCAAGTTCTTACGCTTTGCTCGCTTAGCAAGTGTTTCAGGACTGACCAACTGACCGATGGCAACTGTTGCCGAGATAATTCCAATTACTAACAAAAGATATTTTTTCATATTCTCATAAAATTGCAGTGAATATACACATTAACACTATCAAAAACAGTGCAAAAATAGTTATTTTAATTTTTTTTTGCAATTTTTTTCAAAAAAACTTGCATATTTGAAAAAAAATGTGTAATTTTGCAAACGCAATTGAAAAAATATCGCGGAGTAGAGCAGTGGTAGCTCGTCAGGCTCATAACCTGAAGGTCGTTGGTTCGATCCCAGCCTCCGCCACTAAGAGAGGCTTTAAGCCTCTCTTTTTTTGACAAAATATCAACACTTTATGATACTGAATTATATTTGGTTAGGTTTTATACTTATTGCCGTTGCAGTAGGCGTTGCAGCGGCAATTTTTACAGGTAATGCCGATGTGCTGACTGAGATAATGAACTCTACATTCTCGTCAGCTAAGACAGGTTTTGAGATATCTATCGGTCTGACCGGTGTTCTCTCGCTCTGGCTCGGCATAATGAAGATAGGCGAAAAAGCAGGAGTTGTGGACGGTTTTGCCAAAGCAGTGGCACCATTCTTCAGCCGAATCTTTCCCGATGTTCCAAAAGGTCATCCTGCATACGGGAGTATGTTTATGAACATCGCAGCCAACATGCTCGGACTTGACAACGCCGCTACACCTATGGGACTAAAAGCGATGAAACAACTTCAGGAACTAAACCCTGACAAACAACGGGCAACCAACTCAATGATAATGTTTCTCGTGCTTAACACTTCCGGACTGACGCTCATACCTGTTTCCGTTATGGTATATCGGGCACAGTTAGGCGCAGCCAACCCTGCAGATGTATTCCTGCCAATACTGCTTGCCACATATTGCTCCACTCTTGTAGGTCTGCTAAGCGTGTGCATCATACAGAAAATCAATTTATGGGATAAGGTGTTACTTGGTGTCATTGGCGGATTGACAGCACTTGTAGGCGGACTGCTCTGTGGAGCATCGTATCTGTCGCAATCACAACTCACAACCATATCGGCTATCGTTTCAGCCGTATGTCTTTTAGGGGTTATCGTCTGGTTCTTAGTGGCAGCGATGGTAAGGAAAATAAATGCCTACGACGCTTTCATTGAGGGTGCAAAAGACGGCTTTCAAACTGCAATCGGCATAATACCCTACCTGATAGCCATTTTGGTTGCAATAGGAATGTTCCGTGCTTCAGGCGCGATGGATATGCTCATAAGCGGTATTGCTTGGTGCTTCTCGCTAACGGGAATAAACACCGATTTCGTAAACGCCTTGCCGACAGCCTTTATGAAACCGCTTAGCGGTAGTGGCGCAAGAGGAATGATGGTTGATTGTATGACCCAATATGGTGCAGACTCGTTTGCCGGCAGACTGTCGTGTATCTTCCAAGGTGCCACCGACACTACATTCTATATCCTTGCCGTCTATTTCGGCTATGTAGGTATAAAAGACTCACGCTATGCTGTGCTGTGCGGACTGCTTGCCGACTTTGCAGGTATAATTGCCGCCATTGCTATAGCATATCTGTTTTTTCACTGATAAATAAGAGTTTATAATGATTACTTTTAGTACAGACGACATAGAAATGCCGGTGTTTGACCAACAAAAAGTTACCCTTTGGCTTAACCTTACCGCTCAAAGCCATAACAAGAAAATTGGCAGACTGAACTACATTTTCTGCTCTGATGAGCGGGAACTACAAATCAACCGCCAATTTTTAGGGCACGACTATTACACGGATGTCATTACTTTCGACTACTCAAAGGCAGACACCCTTTCGGGCGACATTTTCATTTCGCTTGACACAGTGAGGAGCAATGCCCAAACATTAGGCATAACAGAACTTGAGGAACTGCTTCGAATCATAGTACACGGACTTTTGCATCTTACCGGACAAGGCGACAAAACTCCTGAGACAAAACAGCAAATGACTGAGAAAGAGAATGCCGCACTACAGATATGGAAAAAAAATAAACAATAAAGCGGAATAAATGTGCTATTTTTCAGTAAAATGTTGCTTTTCTCAATTATTTTTCGTATATTTGTGGGCTTTTCGCAAAATATAGATTTTTAGTAATTTGTAAATAATAGTATTCAAGTTTTGGCACAATATAAACGCATATTTCATCTTTTTTTCTTTCTCGCGCTTTCTATTTGCTGTTTTGCCCAAAAAACATCTCATATTGATGGTGTTGTACGCGACAAAGATACGGGCGAACCGTTGTCGTTTGCACAAGTGATGTTTGTTGGAACAAATATCGGTACGACATCTGATTTCGACGGCAATTTCTCACTCACTCATACGCAGAAATACACCGTTCTAACCTTCCGTATGATAGGTTATAAGGACAAGAAATACACCTTGCCAGTTGGTGCCAATCGTACTGATGTTGTTATCCTTATGGAGCCTGAGGACTTCCAACTTGAAGAGGTTGTAATAACCCCCAATAGCCATAAGCGCGAGCATTATACACGCAAAAATAACCCTGCGGTTGAACTGCTGAAAAACATATTGAGCCATAAAGGTCAGAACAACCTTGAATGGGAGCAGGACTATAAGGTGCAGACCTATGAGAAACTGACCCTTGCTCTTGACCCGTTTGACATGGATCTGCGCAAGAACAAGTTCCGCCGACAATTCCTTTTCCTTGAGAACTATGTAGATACCTCAGAGTTAGACTCTACTACTTTTCTCAATATCTCACTTCGTGAGACCTTGTCAGACGACTTCTATAAGAAAGGTCCGAAAGACAAAAAGACCATTGTCCATGCCAAGCGTGGTGTAGGTTTGGACTTTTTGTTCGACCACGGCTCGCTCAACACAAACATTGAATACCTTTTCAACCCGATTGACATTCGCAAGAACGAAGTTGAGATGCTTATGAACCGTTTCATCTCGCCTCTTTCCTCGTCAATGGGTAATGCTTATTACCACTACTATATAATGGACACTCTCATTGTAGAAGATGTTGAGTGTATCGATTTGGCTTTCGTGCCGGTCAATAGCGAGAGTATGGCTTTCACCGGACACTTGTATGTAGCCAACGACTCTACCTATGCCGTCCGCAAATGCGAAATCAATGTATCGCCGAAAATCAATATGAACTGGGTTAAGACCCTTCGTGTGGTACAGACCTTCGAGCAAGTGCCTACAGGGCAATGGGCAATGAAAGAGAGTTATACAGAAGTGTTCTTTGCTTTGCAGAAGAAAATGAAACACACTATCTTAGGCAAGCAAAGGCGTATCTTTATGAACTACGAACCCGGAGTGCATGCGCCCGACTCGGTATTTACCACAATGCAAGGCAATGTCTATAACATGCCCGGCTATAAGAAAAAGAAAGGTGCTGAGTGGGATAAGTTGCGACCGGACACACTGCTTGCCAACGAACTGCTGTTCGACTCACTAACCCACGAGTTAATGCAAGTCAAGTCGTTCAAAGGATTAGTGGATGCTATCAATATCATTTCGGAGGAATACATACCTACCAACTTCAAAGATTTCAGAGCATCGAAATTCGACTTTGGTCCGATATGGAACACATATTCCTACAACGGTATAGAAGGCAGCCGTATTCGTATAGGTGGTATGTCAACAGCCAACCTGCACCCGAACATCTTCTTCCGCGGATATGTTGCTTACGGTTTCAAGGACAAACTACCCAAAGGACAGGGTACGCTCGTTTTCAGTTTCAACAAGAAAGAGTACCATTCAATGGAGTCGTTCCGACATGCAATATATCTTATGGGACAATACGATTTGGAGAGTCCCGGACAGGAGTTTGCACAGTTAGGTCGCGACCATATCTTTATGTCGGTTGACCCCATAGCATGGGCTAAACCTGAGCGTTGGAATCGGAAGATGCAGTATGTAACACGCGGACGACTCACTTACGAACACGAGTGGCCCAACCATTTCAGCATACTCACTTATGCCGAATACGAACGCAACCGCCCTACACCGGAGATCGCCTATCAGTTGGTTGACGGTACTCCACGCCCCTTCTATCAGGATGTGCAATGGACATTCCAACTGCGCTACTCGCCCGGAGCGGCTATATACAACAACCGATTAGGTTTGGAATTGCCGTTCAACTTGTCGAAAAATGCGCCTATCTTCCGTATCAACAACGACTTTGGCTATATCTTTGAGGACAAACTGTTCTACGACCGCACCGAGATTTCGGCAGAATATCGTTTGCAGTTCGCCTCGTTCGGGTATATAGACATCATTGGCAAAGGTGGTTTTGTATGGACCAAAGCACCTTGGACCAAACTCTTTATGATGCCTGCCAACCGCTCGTTCTACTTGAACCCCAAGTCGTTCAATATGATGGGTAGTATGGAGTTTCTTATGGACCGCTACATAATGCTCAACCTTCACTATCACATGAAGGGTTTGATACTGAATCGTATTCCGGGTATCAATAAACTGCACCTGCGCGAAGTCATATCTTTTGCCGGCGTATGGGGCGGACTATCAAAGAAAAACAACGCTACACTTGAGGGTGCTGACGGACGCTTGTATCGCTTCCCTAACGATGATACCAACAACATTATGGGTATCAAGACCCGCGCTATTGACGGAAAACTGCCGTATATGGAATTTTCAGTAGGTATAGAGAACATACTGAAGGTTATCCGTATCGACTATATCCGTCGTATCACCTATACCAAAGGTTTGAGCGGTTGGGATGTGAACGGAATAAAGATAACTCTGCATACCGAAATTTAGTTTTTATCGTATGTTTGGGCGGATAATCAAAACAACGGGAAATGCTTATACGGTCTTGCCACTGACAGACAATAAGCCTCAAAAGGCACTGCAAGATGCCCTCGTGTGTTATGTCAAAGGCAATTTCCGCCAACGGGGAATCCGCTCAACCAACCCTGTAGCAATAGGCGATATAGTGGATGTAGAACAACTTGCGGACGGAACGAATTGGATAACAGAAGTGCACGACAGGCAGAACTATATCATTCGCCGTTCTACTAATCTTAGCAAACAATCACATATCTTAGCCGCAAACCTGACACGCGCTATTCTCGTCGTAACACTCTATCATCCTGCCACTTCGCTTGTTTTTATCGACCGCTTTTTAGTAACAGCCGAAGCCTACCGTATTCCCGCCGTACTTGTTTTTAACAAGTCAGATTTGCTAAATGAGCAGCAGAAAGAAGAACTGAAAGCGGTTATGTTTCTTTATAGGCAATTAGGTTATAGTTGTTATGCCGTCAGTGCCACCAACTTGTCAGAAGAAGAAAAAGCGAACCTGACACAGAATTTGCTTAACAACGACGACATAGTGCTTCTTGCAGGCAATTCAGGCGTAGGCAAATCCACTCTGCTCAACTCTCTTTGCGGTGAGAATTGGGCAAAGACGGGTAGCATCTCGCTCTCTCACGACAAAGGTATGCATACAACCACTTTTTCGGAGATGTACCAAACACCGACCGGTGCATGGCTCATCGACACACCCGGGATAAAAGGGTTCGGCGTTTTGGATATGCAAAAAACAGAAGTCGGACATTATTTCCGCGAGATATTTGAGATTGGCAAACAATGTCGCTACTCCGACTGCACTCATACAGGCGAACAAGGATGTAAAGTTGTGCCGGCTGTGGAAAACCACTTGATAGCACAGTCAAGATATGAAAGTTATTTGAGTATTCTTTCGGATATCAACGAAGACAGATACCGCAGATAGTAAGTTTTTTCATACAAAAAGACAAGTTTTTTATAAATTTTATCACATTTTTTTGCTTTTTCAGCAAAAAAAACTTACTTTTGTAAAATAATAAACCTAAAATACACGAAATTATGTCACAAGTAAATGATTTACGCAAGCAGGGGCTGTTGGATGATGCGTATGATTTGGCTCAGCGACAGTTAGAGGAAAACAAGAGTTTAGAGGCTCGAATGGAATTGGGTTGGGTGTGTTATGATAGGGCAAAACATGCTAACGAGCAACACAATTTTTCGGAAATGAAACAAGCGCTTGACGCTATTATTGACCTTAATATACTTCAAGAGGAAACAGAAAGCGCACGCATGCTCAATGATTCACTATGCTATCTTTTTTATCAGGTTTATCATTCCCGTAAGAACTTTCAACCAATTGATTTACGCAAACTTGCAAAAGCAACATTCCCTTACGTAGAGAATTTGCAACCGAGCAAGCCAAGCAAAGCATACACCATGCTTTTGCGCGGATTGCTTTGCCTGAAAGATGCTTTGCCTGACTTCGACAAGGTTTTAGACCAATGGGATTTGACTAATCTTCAACCGGAAGACTACGAGAAGCAAGAGTATAATAATCACCGTATTATAGCAGTTGCAGAGGCTGCATACATAGCCAAGTCGAAAGCACTCATTGAGCGCAACGACAAAGAGGGTATGCGTCAGTTGCTACCCGTTTTGCAACAACTGCAAAATGACCATCCGGATATGCAACTTATTGGTTTTTACATCGGTAAGTTACTACTCTACTCCGGCACAGACCTTGAGTTGGCACGCCGGCAAATCATTCAGTTTGCCAAACGACATAAATATGAGTTTTGGGTATGGGAACTATTAGCCGATGCCTACGAAGATGAAGCAGATTTGTCGCTTTGCTGTCTGCTTAGAGCAGCGTCGTGCAGAACGAACCCTGACTTTTTAGTAAGGATTCGCCGCCGTTTGGCAGTGCTTCTCAATGAGCGTGGCGACTATACTGCCGCCTACGACCACCTTCGCGAGTCGCTTGCTGTCCGTACACGCAACGGCTGGGCAATAAGTGAAGAGGATAAAGAACTGCAACAAGACATCCTGCGCAAACTGCAAGAAGGCGACGGTGTGCCGTTGCAACTTGACTATATGCGCCTTACCAACCAACGCTTTTTTCCCGAGGCGGAAGAGACGGTGGCTATTGTTACTTTCGTCAATGAGGAAAAAGAAATAGCAAACATCATTTATGGTTTTCAGAAAAAAGGCTTTTTCAAATACTCTTTTATGCGTGAGAAACCGCAGATAGGTCAGAAACTTCTTGTACGCGTAACCGACACATCGGAAGACAACTATATCCGCATAAGTTCGATGCGTAATCTTGTTACTGACTATCCCGCAAGCAAATACAACAATTACATAAAAGATGTAACCGGAAATCTTGCACCGAGTTTCAGTGGTAGCGCATACGTTTTGGTCAACGAGTGGAACGATACCTTCCTTGTACCGAAACACCTTGCACCCACCGACGCAAGCGGTGTGCACAAAGGTGTTGCAGTATTGGATTTCAATCGTTTGCGCAATCGTTGGGGTTGGATAATGCTCAGTTTGGAGCGTGTAGCCGACAACGCATCTGATTTAGGCGCACCATCAGTGTTGTCAAACATTGATGTCTCAGAACCGGACTCTCAAACCGGCGTGTAGGTTCACTCCTGCCTGCGCATAGTACCAAGGTGTGCAATATGTACTGCCGTCAGAGAAACGGCATTGCCAGTTGCCACCATTAGCGGCATAATGAGAATTGAATATGTTGTTTGCCTGACCTAAAAGAGTTATTTCTACAGGTGAGCGTTTAGGTAAAGGAAGCAGATAAGAAACGGAGAGGTTGGTATAGGTATATGCCTTCAAGACTGCCTCTTCGTTTTCTGTGTTATCAAGATACTGCTTGCTTACGACATTTGTTTGTATGTCTGCCTGAAACCCCGCATAACGGAAAGTGAATGTATTACCGAAAATAACGGACGGCGAGAAGGCAATAGTGGTTGTTCCAAACCGATATTCCTTCTGCAAGTTTTCCGGATCCGCCGCCTCCCAATCAAGAGTATAAGTGTCGAGCATATCCACAAAATCTATGATCTTGTTTCTCGAAACAGTCAGACCGGCGTTCCACTCAAACCAATTTTTCACTTTCGCACCGAGCATCAACTCCACTCCCATACGATAAGACTTGTCAACATTCTGAGTGAGAGCGGCACCGGTGTCGGACATACGACCGGTCAGCACGAGTTGATTTTTATAGTCCATAAAATACAAGTTTGCACCAATATGGAAGTATCGGTGCGTAAAGGTGTAGCCTAACTCATAGTCGAACAAACGCTCGGCTTTAGGCTCGAAATGCGAACCGTTCTCTGTATAGTTATCCCTGCTCGGCTCACGGTTTGACATTGCAAAACTTGCATACAACAGATGACCTCCGTTCTTGTAGGTCAGACCGGCCTTGGGATTGAAAAAGTCAAACTTCGGTCGGAAATCAAGTTCCGAAAGGTCTTCGTCGTTGATGCCGGTTATACGATAATCCACATGACGATATTGCAAATCGGCATAAAGGGAGAGTCGCTCGCTGTTGCGATTGAGAATATGCCAATTCACTTTTGCATACACATTGGCATCAAGTTTTCTGCCTTTGCTTCTGTAATACTCGTGGTTGAACCAAACTCCGTAAAGGTAGTCGGTCAAGCGTCCATAGTGGTCGCCCTCGTAATTATTTACTGCCGCACTCAAGTTTCCATCCACATGCGTGGTATGCAACTCAAAACCTACTATACCGCCATAAAAATGGTTGTTGAGCCATTTTTGGCGAATAAAATTAGAGCGTTGTTGGTTTAATGAATTGAGCAAACCGGCATCTTGAGTATAAGTAGAATACTTCTTATCAGCCTTCATTTGTTCGTAGTAGCCACCGCCATGAGTATAATGAGCCGTAGCGGAAAGCGATAGATAATCAGTCAGATATTGCTTCAGGTGAAGTTGAAAATGTTGCTGGTGGTAGTTGTCGGTTTGGTTAGGATAATAGGCTATGTTGCCGTCCTTGTCGGTATATTCGCCGGCAGGGTTGTAGCGCGGGTTCCATTCCATCTGTTCTTTGGACACGCCATCCCAAGCCATGTAGGTCTTTTCCCCACCACCGAAGGCAGTAAACACGAGTTTAGTTTTTCTGTCGTACCAGCCGAAGTCGAAATGATAGGAATATAGGTCGGATTTGGCCCTTTCCAAATAGCCTTTTGAATTGACCTTGCTGAAGCGGGCATTAAGTCTGAGGTTATGAGGCATAAAAACTTCCGCCTTCGCCATCTCTTTGAAAGTTCCGTACATACCACCGTTGAACTGCAAAAGCACATTGGCTTTCTTTGTTTTTGAGGGAGCAGTCAGACCTTCTGTCGGCACTATACCTGCAAGGGTACTCATATTCACACTTGCTCCGAAAGCCGCCGAGCCGTTGGTGGATGTACCCACACCACGCTGAACATCAAGCGTGCGAAGCGACGAAGACATATCGGTCATATTCACCCAGAAGACAGTCTGCGACTCCTGATCGTTGAGAGGCACATCGTTCACAGTCATATTGATACGCGTATGGTCGGTTCCGCGAATACGAAAATAGGTGTAGCCGATACCCAAGCCGTCGTCAGACATAACGACAAGCGATGGTGTCTGCGTAAGCAAATACGGCAGGTTCTGACCAATGTTCTGCCTATTGAGTACAGAATCCTGCAAGGTAGTACTTGTGGCTGTCTCCTGTTTGAGAGTTTCCACCACCTCTATTTCAGTAAGTTGATTAACAACAAGATCTGTGTCCTGCTCGCCATAAAGGCTTGCAGCACACAGACTTAAAAGAAAGAACAGATATTTTTTCATCCTTATTATGTATTTATAAAAACCTTAATTGGTCATTTGAAAAACATTTGCTGTTTTCCCGTCATAATAGGATGCCACACTGAAGCGGATCTTCGTTTTCCTAAACAGCATTACCTGTTCGAGGTTCAAAGGGTATAATCTCAGCCTTGCAGCACCCCCCTATTATAGTTGAAAGGTGAAAAGTGAAAATCCCTTTCACCTTTCATCTTTCAAATTATTTCGGCAGTTGTGCGCCATAACCTTGTTTTGCACCAAAGAGGTTCATTGCTTTTTGGAAGTTATAGCGATTGCCATACATCGACACGCGTATTGTCTCGGTGCCTTGCTTATTCATTCCAAATGCCTCACGGAACTGGTTGTTAGCCGAATTGGCATCGTATTGCGCACTGCGGATGGTCTTGATGTTCATAAAACCTTTCAAGTAGTCTTGGTCAAGCACTTTGAGAAAAGCGTCTTTGGCATCAATCTCACGGTTGCCTTCTACCTTTGGCAGAATAGCCTCATCAACATCCTCAAAATCTTTGCAAGCCACATTGGTCCACATACCGCCGCCTTTTGAAGGTAGTTGAAGATCAGCGGCATTCATAAAGAACAAATTATCATATACATTGGTAACTTTCTTTGCTTCAATAACCTTGTCCGGTCCGCCCAAAGCTCGAGTACGAGCGATGGCTGCATAGTTATTGCACAGGAAGATGTTATGATGCAAATCACCGTTAATCTTATTCATAAACTCATATCCGTAGCCCATGTCGCCCATCTCCTTGTCGCGACACCAAGAGAAAGCCACTGTGTTATGATGGAAATTCACATGCGACTTCTCGCCGTTCTTGTCCCAACCGTCGATGCGAACTCCACCGTAACGGTTGCTGATAATGACGCAGTTGCATATCTCTATTTCTCCACAACGAGAGTTGAACTGAATGCCGAAATACGGGCTATTGGCAATAAGGCAGTTGCGAATAATCACATTTCCTGCCACCGCTTGTTCCGATTTGATTATCTGATGGCTGATTTGTTGACTTTGGTCATCAAGCATACGCCCTGTTTCAAAAGCCTTCGACGGGCAGCCATTTCTTTCATCTGACGGGTCGTTGGGTTTGTAGGCGTTCTCAAAACCATAGTTGAACATTATGCCGTCGATGGTAACAGTACCTTTGGGTTTCTGTGTCATCACATCGTCAAGTCCGCTAAGGGTGATAAGTCCTTTGCTACCGTTGGTACCGCGCTGCTCGACTGTCGGCTCAATCTTGGTAATGTACTTGAGCGGGTCGCGCTCGGTAAAGTCGAGGTTCCATCCGCCTTCGAGGGTTATCCAATGGCGTACTTCAATATAACCGGCGTTTTGCGAACCGAGGTAGTTGCCTTCGGCTATCTTAATAATATCGCCGTCCTGCGCTTTGTCGCAAGCCTTCTGCAGGTCTTTCAATGCCGTCTGAGGCGACAAACCGTCGGCACCGCGCCCGGCACCGTTAGGGGATACATACAATGTGGCGGCAGATGCACCAAGTGTCAAAAGCGACATCAACGCTGCCAAAAAGAAATTTCTTGTTTTCATAGCGATAATGAAATTTGGTTAGAAATATAGTTAATTAAAGTCATTTTGAGTGAATTTTCACAAACGACACACAAAGATAAGCAAAATATATAAGAAAAGCAAAAATTTGCTGATTTTTCACAAAAGTTCAGGTAAATATGTTCGACAATAGCGACTTATTGTACCTCTGTCACAATGCAGAAGTCGCCCTATCTGGCTATATGAGAGTCCTCCCATACGCAGAAAACGAATCTTATTGGTAAATTTGAACAGTTTCAAGTTTTCCTGTTCTGTCTTTGAGCCAATAGGTCGTCCCAGTTTCTGTCCTTCCACTTTCCTTCTTGCCAAGGCTTCCTTTGTACGCGAACTTATGAGATTGCGCTCTATCTCTGCGCTAAGTCCGAAAGCAAAAGCAAGCACCTTGCTCTGTATGTCATCGCCAAGACGGTAGTTGTCTTTAATTGTCCAAACACGACACTCCTTACGCATACAGATATTAAGTATCTCCATTATCATAAACAGGTTTCTGCCAAGTCTTGACAACTCAGAGCAAATGATAACATCATCTTTTTGTACTTTCCGTAGCAGTTTGCCCAACTGCCGTTTAGTATAAGTTTTCGTACCACTTTGGGTTTCTTCGATCCACCCGTCAATGCAGATTCCATTTTTATCACAAAAGCATTTTATTTCAAAACGCTGGTTCTCAACAGTCTGTTTGTCGGAACTGACTCTTATATATCCATACACCATAATAACACTTTTCTCACAAAGATAATAAATTTATTTTAATTGACATTTTGCAATATAAAGTAATCAAAAACTGCAATAACTATTTCTTATACTTGTAAAAGTTCAAAAAAAGCATTATCTTTGCACAATTTTTAGAAAACTAACAAAATAATGAATATTCTTGATTTTTCTTCTCCTACCATTACTCAATCTATTTTAGTTATTGCCCTGACCATTGCAATAGGTTTGCTTTGCTCTGAGAAGTTGGTAATAAAAAAGTTTTCCTTAGGTGTTACTTGGATATTGTTCGTCGGCATCGTTTTGTCACACTTCGGGGTCAGACTGGAGTCTCATGTAGCCAATTTTGCCAAAGATTTCGGTCTTATACTTTTTGTTTATTCCATTGGTATTCAGGTCGGTCCGAGTTTCTTTTCCTCGTTTGGCAAAGGCGGACTTAAGCTAAACATGTTGGCTATGAGTATCGTCTTGCTTGCCGCAGTAAGCACTTTTCTTATACACCTATTGACAGGCGAAGACATAGCCACAATGGTAGGTGTTATGTCGGGTGCCGTAACAAACACACCATCGCTCGGTGCGGCAGAACAAGCCTTCACCGACGCTTTCGGCGACATTGAGAACAGCATTGCAGCGGGTTATGCAGTAGCCTACCCTCTCGGCGTGATTGGCATCATCTTTTCAATGTTGCTTATCAAATGGATTTTCCGTATCAATCAAAAGGACGAGGAGAAACGACTTCTCAACACTGCCGACAACGACAAAGAACCCGTTTGTATTGACATCAGACTTAACAATCAGAAAGTTGATGGTATAACAATACAAGAGTTACACCATACTTTGCCAATACAAATGGTTGTGTCAAGAGTTATCAAAACTGACGGAACGGAACAAGTGCCTACAGCCACAACTAAAATCTTCGACACCGATATTCTTCGTATTCTTACTGATAAGAAACATTTAGATACCATCGCACTTCTTGGCGAAATGATTGAAAAACCTGCACAGAAAGAGACACAAAAAAACAGTCTTATAAGTCGCCGTATAGTGGTTACCAAACCGCAGTGGAACGGCACAACGATACGCCACCTTAATGTGAACGACAAGTATCGAATCACCATAACCCGTGTTAATCGTGCCGGCGTTGACCTGCTTCCGAATTCTGACCTTCGTTTGCAACTCGGCGACAGACTGATGGTTGTGGGCGACAAAGACGATATTGAGAAAGTAGCAGATATGTTTGGCAACGAACTAAAGAAACTTGACAACCCCAATCTTTTTGTTATCTTCTTCGGTATTGTACTTGGTGTTCTTGTAGGTATTCTGCCTATCAAACTCCCGGGGCTTACCCTACCCTTCAAACTCGGTCTTGCCGGTGGTTCGCTTATAGTGGCAATCTTGCTTGGCAGGTTCGGTCCGTTCTATCACATGATAACTTTCTCAACGGCTTCTGCCAACCGTATGCTTCGCGAGATAGGTATATGTCTGTTTATGGCAACCGTCGGACTTGATGCCGGAAGTAATTTTGTCAGCACACTGCTTCAGGGTGGCTCTTGGTGGGTTCTATATGGCGTGATAATCACTCTCGTACCACTTCTGATAGTAGGCTTTGTTGGCAGGAAATGGCTTAAACTCAACTATTTCACACTGATGGGGCTTATAGCAGGCAGTACGACCGACCCGCCTGCACTCGCATACGCAAGCAGTCAGTCAACAGAAAACGACCAAGCGTCCGTTGCATACGCTACAGTCTATCCGCTAACGATGTTTCTGCGTGTAATGGTAGCACAACTGATGATACTAATGCTCTGTTAAAGGGAAAAGACCGCTGACGCTGAAAGAGCAAGGAGCAAAGAATGTAACAGCCAATATTGGCTGATATCAAAAAATAGAGAACAACAGTTGCTAACTAACAACAGATGCAAGCCCAATGGACTTGCATCTGTTGTTTCAAATATCTAATATCAACTACAAACTTACTACAGACACGGTTTTTCTGAGGCGTGGGGTCTGTATAAGATATGTACCTGCCGTTGTGACTTTGAGGGTAGCAACGCCGTCTTGACCGGCACGAGACTCACTCACAAGTTTGCCTACCGCATCATACAACCGTACCATCTCGCCCTGACGCAAACCTGTCAAAGTAATGTCAGAACCGCTAACTTTAACATCAATTTCATCCATTGATGAGCCGTCAGACAACTGCTCTGTCAGTTCAGTCGGTACTTCGTCCTTATTGAATACGGCACGAAGAATGAAGCGGCCCGAGGTTGTACCCTCTTCGGCAAGATACTCATAGTCGTTCTCAAGAAGGTTGGTTGCCACGCCTAACTCTTGGTCGATAAGCCACAACTGACTCAAACGAGACAAGGGCAGACTACGGTCAAGACTGAACAGCATATCCTGTTTCTTCGGACTGAACACTGTCAGTGATATACCCTTTTCGGCTGTCATGTCAGGCAGGGCCGCAAAAGCAAGGTCGCCACAAGCGGCACTTGTATAGATGAACGCACGCTCACCTGTCGTCGATTGTTTGGCAATGTCAAGACCTACCTCATACTCTTCGCTATATGTAGGATTGAGATAGATATTGGTCTGGTCGAAGCCTGAACGATAGTCGCCCAAGGGGAAGCCGTTTTGACCTGCCTCGTTGCCATAGTAGAGGCGAAGCCATTGTGTTGCTACACCATCGGTGCCTTTCATCTCAAGACGAGGTGCATTGTTGCCCGTAGCTTGGAACGACAGATAGTCGTTGCCAAACACAAGGCGACCTGAAGAACTCGTCTGATAGTAGAACGGTTCGGTCGGATAGAGCCATGAGGCTACCTCTTGATAGAAACTCTTGTTGTCGTCCATGAGCCGACTTATCTTTATCAGTTTGGTCGGGTCTGCACCACCTTGACCGTCGGTCTCGTACTTGCACTCATAATAAGTTGTATATGGCAGTACGATGTAGTTCCAACCTTGGTCGGCGGCTGTACCATTACCCTCGCCGGACTTAGTATAAGCACTTATATTCACTGTTCTACCACCCTCATTGACTGCATTCGTATAGGTTACGGGGAAGTAATACTCGGTATAGAACTTCGATGTTGAGAGCAGTTGGTAACCCTTGTTGGCCTCAAGTGAGGTTGTGCCTTCTGGAAGGGCTATCCAGTTTCTTATATCACCACCTTGCAAGCCATTGTCGGCACGGCTCTGGGCGTCGTAGTACATTATGCTATAGTCAGTCAGAAGTTTGGCAGTCTTGCCGTTGGAGTAGATAGTCTTTGTCAAATCTACTGCCAAGGGGAAGGCTATCTGGAACGCTTGTGAGCGGTCGCAAACGATGCGAGAGTAATAGAGTTTTTCTGCATCGAGAGTGCCTTCGTTGGTAAGTATCGGCGCACGATAATAGTCGTTGACGGTAGTCTCTGTACGCATAACGAGCGTATTGACAGTGAGTTTCTTATCGCTGTTTATATTGAGTTCTGCACCCGGGCTGACATATATCTTATCTACGGTCAAATTGGAATTTACAGTCAGAGTACCGCTATGAACATATACTATGCTTTCCGAAGTTGTTCCGCTCAAGGGGGCATTGCCATCAAATATCATCGGAACGATGTATTCGTGGTGGCTGTCAACTTGGTCGGTATTGCCGTCTTTGGTCTCGATAATGAGTTGGTCGCCTGCCGCGAGGTTGAGCGAGGATACATCTATGGTCAATGTACGACGGTCGCCTTCACGATTGTCTTTTGTATAAGTCGTGCCATTAACCACTATCTGCCAATTAGACGGGTTGGTGGATGAAACTTCTGCTACGGTCATACCGTTGGTATTGACAAGAATCTTGCCATCTGAAGTCCAATCAACGATGTCAAGATACGGACCAAAGTCAAGGGCGGTAGCGTTGAACAGTGCGGTATAGGTGGCAGTGCCCGTTACGGCAGGAAGGTTGGCTGACGAGTAAGTGTTTTCGCCATCTGACCAACTGCCGTTGAAGGTATAACTATATGTGCCGTCGCTTGTCTTAGTCGGCGTTGAGCCTGTGTAGGTAGGTGTTGAGCCTTTCTTCACATAACCGGACTGAAGTGTTGTGCCTTCGTTTATGAAGGAAACGGTATAAGCCTCGGCGACTTCGTATTGATATGGCGACTGTCCTGTGAGACCGAATACATGGTAGTTGGTTGCGCAGTTGTCTTCGAGGTCGGTGCTGTGAACATAGTAGCCACCCTTGAGAGTAAATGTTCCTGCTGTTTTGGCTAATTCTTTACTCTTTCCGCTAAACCTGCCACCATTAATAATTGCACTAACAGAAGCATTGCTTGCATAGATAGCATATACATCCGTAGCTGCTCCTGTAGCAGTAGCCGTATAAGTACCGCTATTGATGGTAAATTTGGCACTATTGTCTGAGAAGAGAGTATAACCATTTCCGGCACCAGTAATTGTAGCCGTAGCGGTAATAGTAGCATCGGAAAGCGTTGCTGTTCCTCCTCTCTGATATATGCCTCTTACACCACTTGTACCGGTTGCTTTGATTTCTCCTCCGCTTACTGTAAGTGTACAGTTAGTGTTGTAAAGATACATTCCATACGCATAGGTACTTGGACGTTTGGCTTCAATAGTTCCTGCCGACATAGATACGGAAATGGTGTTACTGTTTTTGTTATATATACCAATCGCCCGATTAGCAGTATTACTTGTAGTGTTTGTATTCTCAGCATAGATTGTGCCACCCTCAATAGTCAGTGATCCTGCATCAAGGTTGATTACTGACATATACACGGTACTGCTTGCAATACGCGATATTCTGCCGTTTGTACCACTATCGCGTATCGTAACAGTCTTGCCCGATGCACTTATTTTGAACACGCCTATATCCGTTACATTGGTGCTTGAGATGGTCTTGCCGTTGAGGTCAATGGTCATAGCCGCTGTGATGGCTATTTCACTTGTTACGGTAGCATCCTTCAGTATAGTAACCTCTGCATTAGTCTTGCCATTAGCAAAAGCGATAGCATCTGCTACGGACTCATAATAGGTAGTACTGCCACTGACAGTTACAGATGCTACAGGTGCAACGGATGAGAAGGTCGCAGTATAGGTTGTGTTACCCGTGATAGCACCAACAGCCGGTGTCCAAGTATTGAATGTATATACTCCATCAGCATCAGCATCTTTGGTAGGTGTGGCACTGTCGTATGTCGGTGTGGTGCCGTACTCAACATTCTCATCAGTCTCAAGCACCGTGCCGTCCGCGTTCTTCCAAGTAACGGTGTATGAATTGATGGTGCGAGTGAAGACTGCTTCGATAGTGGATATATTGCCGGCAATGGTAGCAGGCACATTGTTCCAATGGTCGAAAGTATAGGTGTATTGAGCATCTGCTGCAGCTGGTGTAGCGGTGATGGTTGCGCCATTGACAGTCAGCGTATTTCCATTCACTGTAATAGCCGAGCCTCCCGGTATGCCTGAGAGCGAAGCCGGTGATACGCTACCATAACCTGCAGGACTGATGCCTACTGCTGTTATCGAATAGGTCTTAATTGACCTGTTATAGTAAGCTGTATAGGTAGCATCCGTTATTACGGGGTTGACTACCGTGGCAGGGCTCCAGTGGTCGAAGGTGTAAGAATACAACTCATCCTCGTAGTTCAGTCCGCTTATAGCACCGGTATATGTGGTCGGGAAAGCGGTGCTCTCGCCCCATTTCTTCTTGTCACGCAAGATAACAAAACCGTCTTCACGCTGATAGATAACATCGAACTGCAGGAGTGTCGGTGTATATTGGGCTGTGAAAGTTATCTCACCCCGTATAGCAGGCAGGGTTTCTCCTGCGCCAACAGAACCGGCTTCCCATCCGTCACCTGCAGCCCATGCCCAACCGCTGAACTCGTAGGAGTTACGGCTGTCGTTAGGTTTGATAGGTGTAGTGCCGGTGTATGCAGGAACGGTGTTATAGCCGATTGTTTGGTCGGCATTGAGTGTTGTTCCGTTATAATTGACAAAGTGGGCGGTATATTGGCGTACAGACTCATCGAAGAGAGCGGTATAAACCATTCCGTCTTCCGTTACCGGCACAAGTGTAGCAGGCGACCACTCACGGAAGGTGTAGTCGGTGCTGACCGTTGATGCCATTGTCGGGTTGGCAGGGAAGGCAGACGGTGTTTCTTCGTATGAGAATTTAGGTGCGTCGATGATTGAGCCATCCTGACGCTTGAAGAACACTTGATACTGAAGTTCGGTCTGTGCAAAGGTAGCGATATAGGATATGTTACCTGTTACTACCGGCAGTGTGGCAGAAGTGCTGTAGGTGTTAGAGCCTTGTTGCCAACCTGTCCAGTCATATGAGTAAGCCGATGTGTTCGCACGAAACGGTCTGACGGCGTTATCAGGATATACAGGACGAGTGTTGTATGCCACCTCAACCGAATAGAGTTCATCTACAGCGTTGTAGTTCAAGAAAGTAACGGTGTATTTGCGTGTTTCCCAAGTGTAAGAAGCAGTATATGTAGCCGCAGCGGTAACAGTAGCAAGCGTTTTATCCCAAGCACTAAAGGTAAATACCTTGTCAATTGTCGGGGCTTTCTGAGGAACAGTGCTGCCGGTCTTCTCGTTGTATTTAGTTTCAAACAGTGTTTGCAGTTCTGTGCCTGTCGTACCGGCATCCACCAGTCCTGCCCAGAGGTCGGAGTTGTCGTCGTTCTTGAAGGTGATGGTGTATTGGTACTTGGTGGTATTGAAATATGCCGTATAGGTCACATCGCTTGTGGCACGCGGCAGTGTGGCGTTCTTGTCGTAGATATTACCATCTTCGTCGCGCCAACCTATCCAGTCGTATTTCTCAATTGCCGTAGAGGTTTTCTTTGGGTTGGTACCATAGAACTGCGGCGAGGTGTTGAAACTATACTCATCGCCGTATGTACCGTTGGTTATCTTCGTGCCGTCCTCATTGAGCCACGTAACGGTAATCTTCTTGGGCTTCCAATAGGAAGTGGTGTTGTCCCAATAATAGTATGTACCGTAATTATCGAAGTTCTCGTTGTTAGCGACATAATAAGTGGTGCCGTCGATTACTTCCGGTGTCTTGTTCACATCCCACCACTTGCAACTTGCGGACGTGCTTGCTGCTTCGGTATTGACGAACATAC
>JAFVAX010000067.1 GCA_017480285.1 Paludibacteraceae bacterium
ATTTTTGAATTTTTGAATTTTTGAATTTTTGAATCTTTGAATCTTAAAATCTTAAAATATCTATTATGCGATACTTAATTTCCGGTGGTGGTACGGGCGGACATATTTTTCCCGCAATCAGTATAGCCAATGCTTTGAAAGAATTAGACAAAAATGCCGAAATACTTTTTGTTGGTGCTCAAGACCGGATGGAGATGGAGCGTGTGCCACAGGCGGGCTATGAGATTATAGGTCTGCCGGTTAGTGGTCTTGACCGTCAGCATATCTTTCGTAATATAAAAGTTGTTGGCAACCTGCTTTGGAGTCTGCATTTGGCTCGCGCTATTGTTCGCCGGTTCAAGCCTGACATCGGCATAGGTGTAGGCGGATATGCCAGCGGGGCGGCTATGAAAGCCGTTGCGAGCGCAGGCATACCTATAGTCTTGCAAGAACAGAACGGCTTTGCCGGAGTAACCA
Source organism: Paludibacteraceae bacterium (assembly GCA_017480285.1). Classification (GTDB taxonomy): domain Bacteria; phylum Bacteroidota; class Bacteroidia; order Bacteroidales; family Paludibacteraceae; genus Colicola. The sequence continues at coordinate 457 of JAFVAX010000067.1, forward strand.
ACAAACTGCTGAAAAACAACGCTTCAGCCATCTGTGTCGCTTTTGAAGGAATGGAGAAGTTTTTCCCGAAAGAGAAAATTATTCTCACGGGTAATCCTGTTCGTCAGGACCTTGAAGGAGGCGACAGAGGGGAGGCTGCTACATATTTCAGTCTTGGGCCCGACAAGCCTACATTACTTATTCTTGGTGGTAGTCTTGGCGCCAGAACAATCAACGAGAGTCTGCTTGCTCATCTTGACGATTTGCTGTCGGCTGATATTCAGGTTATCTGGCAGACGGGTAAAGCTTATATTGAACATTGTCAGGACGTTATCCGTGAGCGTTACAAAGATGCCCGTACTGTTGAAGGAGCCTTCCGTGTGGGAAATGTGCGTGGTATGGCATTTGTCAGCCGTATGGATTTGGCGTATGCGATGGCAGATGTAGTTGTCTCTCGTGCCGGAGCAAGCAGTATATCGGAGTTGTGCCTGTTGGGTAAACCCAGTGTGCTTGTGCCTTCGCCCAATGTGACGGAAGATCATCAGACGCATAATGCAATGGCGTTGGTGAATAAAGATGCCGCTGTTATGATACGCGATTGGGATGCAGAAGAACAGTTGGTTGGTGAGGCATTGTTATTGCTTGGCGACAAGGGCAAACGCGACTTGCTTTCTCAAAATGCACTCAAACTTGCGCAACGCGACTCCGCCAAACGCATCGCACAGAAAGTGATGGAGATAGCTTCCATACATAGGCTTGAAACAAGAGTTTGAAATAGTTGATAATTGGATATTGGAAGTTGGATGCTGGATATATGATATCCTCATCCTGAACTTGTTTCAGGATCTCGTTCCTTTTAGATTCTGACCTTCGTCAGAATGAGGATTTACCTTCGTCAGAATGAGGATTTACCTTCGTCAGAATGAGGGTTGCGCCTCATTCTGCACGGCTTGCCGATGCGTAGCAACTTGTTTCAGAATCGTATTCTTTATTATTGAGATTCTGACCTTCGTCAGAATGAGGATTATGCGTCAGAATGAGGATTATGCGTCAGAATGAGGATTATGTGTCAGAATGAGGATTTACCTTCGTCAGAATGTGGCTTATGTGTCAGAATGAGGGTGAGACCATGACTATCTGACAACTACCTGTATATCGCCAAAATAGATATAATACTTTCTACCTTGTATATCTCTTATTTGAGGTATTCTTACAATTTCTGTTTTTGAAATCGAACATCCTTGATTTAAGTCTTTTGGATAAGTCATACATTCAAGGCTCGCTTCACACTCATCGATAGAAACCTTTTTCAAGATTTTCAAAATATATATTCTTGCTTGTTGTACCTTAATTTTCTTCTTATTTTGTAAGAAATTCGGCAACGTTTTTAGGTAATTAACAGGATAGGATTTTTTGAAACCTGTATGTTCATCAATGAACTCTATTCGTGAGGGATTTACCAATTTTTCGTTGTTTTCTGTACGGATACTTATTCCATTTTCAATAAATAGTTCTAAGGCGGCATCAATGTGATCTGCCTTTATGTTGTCGTTTGTTTCTTTATTCAAAAGGTATGCAAGATGGTAATCAAGCATATCAATTTGATACTCAATCTGGCTGTTTATAGCTTTCTTTTCATCAAAGTCCGTTTGTGCATAAGTAAAACTGTTGATAGAAACGAGTAATAATGCAACAAAAATCTTTTTCATAATTGATATAATTATTTTTTTGAAAAAACAGTTTGCTAATAATAGTAATAATAGGGTGTGCTGTTGTCGTTAGGCTTAATCATGGTTAGTCCCCAGATACCTAATCCTAAAGCGGCAGCGGGTGCTCCGAGTACAATGTTTATTCCCAAATATGGTTCCCACGCACATGTGAGCTTCTGACAACCGACAGACACAGACCAAAGTCCGAAGCGGTAGCCGTTATGTGCCCAACCGAATCGAATACCTAAATCGCCTGCAACACCATTATGCGAATCTCTGCTACCTTCAAACACTCCATATCCGACACCGCCATAAAGGCTACAGTCGAACTTTGAATGGCTTGGTGTGAGGCGGAATGTAGGACCTGCTACTACTGACCAACTATGGTTTAGTACGCCAAATTGTCCGGTTACATAGACGCCTGTGTTATAGCGTTGCCAACTGTTAGTTAGTCCAACCATAAGGTCGGTTGTGCCATCTCCTATGGCTGCACCGATATTGGCTTCCATATAGTAGTGTGGAAGGTCATATAGCGGTTCATCCCAGAAATAATCGGCACCATCAACAAACGCACCTACCGGCATAAGGCTCATACCTATGGTTGGTATGATTTCTTTGTTAAAGTATTTAGCACCGAACGACAGACTCCAAAAGCCAAACCGATGTTCGTCGCGTACATCCTCAAAGGCTATATCCCAACCTATACGCAAGCCAAAGTCAAATGCGGGAAATATCTTCTTTTTGCCCCAATCGTTTTTTTCGCGTGCGATACCGGCACCTGCCCACAGTTGAACATCTGCATTTGACCATAAAGCGTTGGTTAATGTGAACATTGGTGAGAGTGTGGCAATGATATTGTGGTCGTTGTTCACTTCATATAGGAAACTGCCTTGAAAACCGAAGGCATGCGGGATGACGGCAAAATTTCCGCCTACATAATGGCCGAGTGGTTTGTCTTTTTTGTCAGACATACCAATACCGAGACCGTATGACGCTTCCATATAAATTATCGGAAAATCATTGCTATTTGTCCACCAAGAGGATTTTTGTTTTGTTGGAATAGTTTTTGCCGGTTGTCCAATGTCAACTCTGATTTTCTTTTCACCAGCTGTTATTTCAAAACTGTCGCTATGGTATAGAGTTCCCGTGTTTTCCGGTATGGTAACATACAAGTAGTTTCCATCTTTTCTTGTTGTTCCCGAATATGGCTGGCGGCTTACATACCAGTATTTGTTTGAAGTAACATACACAGATTTCGTTCCACCTGTTTGCAGAAAATACAGACTCGTCGGATTTATTGACAAGGTCGTTTCATCTGGTTTAGGTTTCCCCTTTTGATAAATTGTTATGTACTGAACAACTTCTTCTGATGTTACAGGTATTCTTATAATACGATCGTCATAATTATTGTTTATATCAACTTCAATTAATACTTCATTACTATTTTTTGATAATTTTACATAAGAATATGAATTTTTTATTTCCCACTTTTTATTGCTATTGATAATAATAGTTTTTGTGCCGCCATATTCATCCAAATTAATAGATATTGGTTTTATGCTAAGTTTTGTAGGTACATTAAATTTCCGTTCCTTCGTTTTTTTTACACTCTCAATTTTGTAGTTTTTAATACTGATTTCAGCAAAATATTCGTATTTCATGTTAGAATATTCAGCACCGCTACAAGTAATAGTTAGTAAATAATATAACACCAAACTTTCATCATTACGTACATAATTAACATTTGAAATGTTGTATCTAAATCCATATTTTACATGCCCTTTGTTTTCAATCATTGCAAGATAAGTAGATATATCTAAATTAGTTTCTGATTTTTTTTCTATAAAAGTATTGATATCGGAATAAAAAGAACTATTATGACTTACCATTTTTTTTATATCGTCAGATAATTCAATATTTCTAGGGGCAATAGCATACACAGACAATTTCTCATAAAAAGATTTTAATATCTTTTCTCCTTCTTCTTGTGTAATACAGTAAGATATATTTACAACAAATATCCCAATAATTAGGACAAATACTTTTTTCATAGTAGAATTTATTGTTTTGTATGATGAATTTCAGAAATGAGCCATCCGGAATTTTTTGAATCTCTGTTAAAATATGAAACTGTAAACTCAAATCCGTTTATTGTTACAAATTGATAAGTCAACTGTTTAACATATTTAATCTTAAGTATATCATTATAAACCAAAGTATTGAAAGCGGTTAGTCTATCGACTTCGTATTTGTTTTTAGAAAAGAGCACGATATTTTTCTTATTATCTTCAGTTGCAGAGGTTAAAGAAATAAATCGAGTTTCATTATCTGAAGCATATAATCTAATGTAATCATTTTGAGTTTTGGGTTTCAATTCAACTTGTTCGCCCCAAGCATCTATTATTGCCCATTTATAGACATCGTCCTTGATATTTTCAGGTTTAAGCAATAGTGTAATACTATCTTTTTTACCTTTATAAGTAATTTCACAAATAGCAGTAGCTGTCCAAGTCGTATCGGAAAAATGCAAGAATACACTATCTTGTAGGCTCTTTTCTATCATTGAATCTGCCAATTCTTGATTGTTTAGATAGGTATCTTGATTAAAAAGTAAAATTCGATTTTTCACTTGATACATACTATCTTGCTCTGGTAGTACCACCAATGCTTCAAAATTAAATCTTTTCATAAACTCATCAATCAACTTTATCTTGTAAGCATAGTTTTCAAAGATAATATCCTCATTGATAAAAGTCTGAGAAAAAGTGTAGTTTATGGCAAGCAAATAAACTATGAGAGTATATGCTTTTTTTGCTTTCATATTGCTTATTATTGGTTTTTATTGATTATAATGATTTCCTATCTGTGTCTGTTGAACTGTTACATCACCAATTTTCACATTCCATCTAATCACTCCATTACCAGATCTTGTACAATAAACATAAACATTGTAAATTTTATCAGTTGTATCAACATACTTTACTCCATCTCCTTTATCTCCGATAAATAATTGTAATACTGCAAGTGTGGTTGTGTATTCACAATCTCTACCGGTTGGTTTAAGGTCAGATACAACATATGCTTTTGAATTTTTATAAGTAACTTGAGTATATTTCATATGTTTGACAGTTTGAAGATAGGGGCGTATCAAATAAGAAGTTATAGATTGTGAATAAGCATTTGATACTTGAATAAGTGGTGCCGGAATCTTTACATTACCATCCTTGTCGTATGATTTCTCTCCTCTTCCAATAAAAAGATCCATACTTGCTTCAATATGATAGTCTTTCAATTCTTCATCACTATCTTTTTTATCGGCTATATATTCAAGATGCGTAGTAAAAGCATCAACAACATGTTCAATTTGGTTTGTTATTGCTTTCTTTTCATCTTCGGTAAGTTTATCATTAGCAAGTATTATAATACTTGCTAATGACCAAATTATGGTTAGTAATAACTTTTTCATAACTACAAAATTTTATTATTCACGATATAATTCATGTATTTTCAAGTAGAAAACATTACCTTGCGCATCTTTCTCTTCTCTTAAGATAGTAAGATTGGCAAGTTTTTGTTCAGTAGCAAGTTTTAAAAGATAACTTCTTATTGTAGTTGAAAGTATAATAGTTTGATTATCAAGACCTACTACGTCAACAAGAGCATTGTCCTTATCAAAATATTTCTCTAAAATCTGCTTGCTTAAATTTATTCGTTCTTTGCCGGTTAGGTTTTGATCATCACCTATTTTTACAAGATCGTTTCTAAGTGATGAAATAGGAGGATTGGGACGAATAGAATCCTTTTTATCAATTTTGCGAGTGTCGCTAAGAGATATTTCATAGTATGGTGTTTGTGTGTATGTAATACCATCTTTTACGATTATTGCTTCTTTACTGTAATTATATGTAGCACTTCTTGTATCTTTCAACAATTCCTCCCAATTAGTATATGACTTCTTGTTATCTTTCACTTTTTGAAGAATATAATTAAAATTATGTTCAAGGAACATACCTGAGTATTGTGGATTTGTTGAATTGTAGCACCAACCATATTCACCTTTTATACTTGCAGTTAGCATTACACTACCATACTTGTTCATTATCAGATTCCTTATAACTATCATTCCATCGTTTGTAGGTATATCTTGTATTCCCATAAAGGCAGGTTCTATCTTTTCTTTAGTTGAGAGTGAAGGACTCTCGCTATTACAACAATCTCCAATAACAAGACAAAAACGAGGATTTTTTTGCATTATAATGTTGCGTACATTTTCTAAAGGATAAAACTCTTCAGGATTGCGATATTTTTTTCCTTCAGGTTTTGCAAAACATATTTGTGGAAAATTTGACCAATCCTTTAGCCCTCTTGCTCCATGACCAGCATAGACAAAAATAACAATATCATTTGGTGTTATTTGAAGGTTATTCAATACACTTATAAGATTTGATTTATTACATTCATATCCTGTTTTAGAAATTGCATCAGGGCTATTTGTTGATTCTACAGCGGTAGCTATCGTTGTAAATAAACTCAAGTAATTATCATGACTGACTTGTGCTCCAATTCCGATTTTATCGTCATTGGTATCAGCAAAGATAATAGAGAAAACACGAGGAGTTACTTCTGCATGAGTTGTCATACAGAATAACATTGTGAACATTATGAATAAATATTTTGACTTCATAGGTATAAAGATTTAGTATTTCATTTTTTCTATAAAAAGTTGCAAATTATCTTGCTGTAAATATCTTTGGAAAAATAGGGCAATTAACCTTTCATATTTATATTTTTTATAAATATAATTATCATTATCTTTATCTTTATCTTTATATATTTCTAACTGACCTCCATTAAAAGAAAATATCATATCTACTTTCTTACCTTTTTTATAAAACGATAAAGCAACATCCGGGATAAATGCCGACTTGATACCAATATCAGTAGAAAAAAATGCTGATTTGTCAGATAAAATAAACAAAATAAGACAAACTTCTTGTTGAGTTAAGTTCCCAAAATCTTTTTTTATGTAACATTCGTGAAAAGTAGGTTCTAAAACTTTGTTTACATTTATAGAGTCATTAGAGCCACTTGTTGTATCATTTTCCAATGTATTAGGTTCTGATAAGGACAATTCCAACAATCTTACACTATCGCTATTGAATATGATGTCGGCTATGCAGTCTCCAAGAATGTGCCTAACAGAGTCATCAGGTTGAATGGGGAAACTCTGTACTAATTGTGTAGAGTCTAATTGTTGTTTCCCTTTTTGTTGGTTGCAGGTTTGTTCTTTTGTTTTCTTTTTGCCTGCCATTCCATCAGAACAACACGAAAGCATCAATATAGTGATGCACAAGAATAAATAAGTGTTAAGTTTCATAAATTATTGAGTTTAAGTTGATATTTTTGAATATATATAATTTGCCTTAACATAAGGGCACAAAAAAAGCATAGACTTCTATTTTGTTTGTCTATGTACTACGGAACTTCGAACTTTCCTACCTGTCAGAACAAACAAACAGAAACCTACGCCGTATGACAGCATATAACAAAAGATTTGTTATATGGCATTCTCATACCCATAGGCATCTATTGCGATCTGGTTTTTGACAGGAATTAAAAAGTGTTCGAAGTTTTTTAGTACATCAAAACAAATCGTATAAATGCTATAAATTTTCTACCTTTTTTATTGCAACGCTTTGCGGTGGTAGTTATCTTTTACCCGCCTTCCCAAACTGCCACTTTCGGGCAGTTGGCGCAGGAATCAATGCAAAATTAAAACTTTTTTTCCAAAAAAGCAAATTTTATTGATATTTTGTCATTTATTCATTTTCAGCCAGTATGGTAGCAGAGTAGGGGGCGACGGAAATCTTGTCTAAGGGCAACTTGCTTAATCCGATGGCTTGTGCTTCAGCGTTGTGTGCAAGAACGGTGTAGTCGCCTTTTGGAACAGGAGTCTCTACTGTTTCGGCACTACCATTGAGAAGTACAATCAGAGATTTGGCATTGTCGATACCTTCAAGGTCTTTAATGCGATAAATGATAAACGAAGGGTTGTCGGTAGGCGGAAACTCAACATGTTGTCTGACAAGTTCCGCACTGCCAAGACGCAAGCCTTTGTGCTCGCGACGAATCTTGATTATTTCTTTGTAATACTCAAATAGTTCGGCATATTTTTGTTTGTTTTCCCAAGGAATGATATTTATCGAGTCGGGACTTTCGAAACTATTGTCAATGCCGAGTTTGGTGCGGAACAGTTCCTCTCCGCCATACAAGAACGCCATACCTTGCGACATGAGTACTGCCGTCTGTGCAAGTTTGTTCATCCGCAGTTTGGTGGGTTCGTCTTCGTCTTTTGCACTCACTTCTATACGGTCGCGAAGGCAGTAGTTGTCGTGGCAGGTGATGTAACTCACATGCTGCAAAGGCTCACCTGCCCAACCTTGGATATTAGATATTGGAACTTGGATATTGGATGTTTCGCTGTCTGCAACGCTTTGATAGTCAATACCACCAGCAAGTCCGAAACATAAGGCTTCTTTGCTTTGTTGATCATTTTTGCCCGAGGCGAAACCGCGTTCGTGGTCGAAGGGTGAACCGATAAGGGCGTTGCGTATATCGTCGCTGAAAGCCCCAACGCGTGGCATCTTGTAGGTGAATTGTTTCATTGCCAACTCTTCGTACGGGTATTTGGGTGTCATAGCCGCCCAACCTTCGCCATAGACGAGTATGGTAGGGTCTATTTTGTCGAGTGCCGAGCGTATCTGACGCATAGTTTCCATATCGTGGATACCCATAAGGTCGAAGCGAAAACCATCAATATGATACTCTCTTGCCCAATAGCATACCGATTCAATCATATATTGTCGCATCATCTCTTGCTCGCTTGCTGTCTCGTTGCCACAACCTGAGCCGTTGGCATAGGTGCCATCGTCGTTCAGACGGTAGAAATACAGCGGGACGACTCTGCCAAGCGAACAACCCATCACATTATATGTATGATTATAAACGACATCCATTATCACTCTTATGCCTGCTTTGTGTAGCGATTGTATCATTTGTTTGGCTTCTCGGATACGGCAGATAGGGTCGTATGGGTTGGTTGAGTAGCCACCTTCCGGCACATTGTAGTTCACAGGGTCGTAGCCCCAGTTGTATCTGTTTTTAGAGAGAGTGGTCTCGTCGATACTTCCGTAGTCGAACATTGGCAGAATCTGCAAGTGGGTGATACCCAACTCTTTGAGGTGGTCGATGCCTGATTTGAGACCATCAGATGTGGTAGTGCCCTGTTCGGTTAAGGCGAGGAACTTACCCTTGTTTTGAATGCCGGAATTTTCTGACATTGTAAAGTCGCGAAGATGTGTCTCATAGACAACGATGTCGGTAGGGTCGGGCATTGCGGGGCGTTGGTCTTTGTCCCAGCCTTCGGGTACGGCTTTCTTCAGGTCAATGATAGCGGCACGCTGACCGTTGACGCTCACTGCTTTGGCGAAGATGCCTGGTGCAGGCTCCGACCAAGTGCCGTTTTGAAAACTCTGAACGGTGTAGTACTTGCCATCAAGGTTGCCACGGACAGTAGCACGCCAGAAGTTGTCAGAGCCTTTCTTGAGTGTTATTTGTTCTGCTTCGTCGGTTTCGTCATCGGCATAGATGTTTACCAACATCTGCTCTGCCACAGGCGACCAGAAACAGAAACTTGTTTGAGACTTGCTGTAGCGACATTCGTCTTCAAGTCGTGTCTTGTTAGTGCAAGAAACAACAAATAATGCACTTAACATAATAAAAAGTGTGTTTCTCATTATAATTCACAATTTACAATTATTTTGATGAGCGAATGAATCAAAATATTATCATACTTTGTGGTAAAATTCTATGCACGACAACAACACTATTATCAATAGAATATTATTGCCATTTTTTCTTAAAAGACAAGCATCTAATAATTTGTCCGTATTGTATTGAGAGTTCTGTATGTACTGCCGGAAGTTCTGCATATTGCTCCAACCAATCCCAATGTTTCTCCAAATCCTAAAACCAACGAAATGCAGTTAAAGGTGCAGAACACTCAACCGATATAAACCGACCTAATTCATCAATGTCTTTGACGGCTGTAGGTAAGAATCTTAATGTATATTGTTTCATTATTCAGCGTTGCGGATATCTTTCAAGTTGTAATAATTTCCTACCTTACTTGCCAACAAGTCCATAAATTGCTCTCTTGAATATGTCTCTTGAGTTTGGTGATTGTCATCAATTATCAAAGAACACCTCATGTTAACATTTTGTTCCGATAACGATTTCATATTTGTAGTTTTTGGATATTTTTAGCAAAATTAAAACTTTTTTCTTAATTATGCAAATTTTTTTATTTCTCACAGATTTTGCAGATGTTTTTTCTTTTGTTCACGAATTAAACTAATTTAACTAATTATTATTCGTTCTATATAATTCGTTTAATTCGCTAAATTTGTGAACTATAATAAATCTTTTTCGTTTAATTCGCTAAATTTGTGAACTATAATAAATCTTTTTCGTTTAATTCGCTAAATTTGTGAACTATAATAAATCTTTTTCGTTTAATTCGTGAAAAAGAGAAACCGGTTGACAACAATGTCAGCCGGTCTCAAGCAAAAGTTAAAAGGCATTATGCTTTATAAAAGTAGTTAAAAGTCTTTTTTGTTTAGTTGTTTATCACTTTCTTTCCGCCTACGAGGTAGAGGCCTTGTGGGAGGTCGTGAATGGTGTTCATACCTTCATAAAGGGTTATGGTGCGCACAAGTTTGCCGGTTGCTGTTAGAACGGGCAGGGTAGTGCCTTCCATTGAAGCCGGTGCCATAACAACGATTGAACCCATATAAGAGAATACGCGGAAGTCGTTGGCTTCAGTGTTTTCCACAGCAGTCAGTTCTTCGGGACAGATAGCGGTAATCTTCTCAGCAGCTTTGATTGAGCCTTTGTTTTCGCCACGATAGATGTACTGGTTCCAGAAAGTGAGGTCGGCAGTTTGGTTGCCACTACCATCGTTCCAGATGATCATCCAAGTGTCGTCGATAGCAGGTGCGTTGTCAGGTATATGGAATTTGTATTTTCCATTGCCGAGTGCTGTTGCTTTTTGTCCGGGCCAGCTACCGCAAACTTGCAGGTTGCCTGAACCTTTGATCCAAATATAGCAGTTGATGGTAGAGCCGAAGTCGCTTGATTTCTCGAAGAACACGGCACGTTCGTCAGCGTCTGTAAGACACGGGTCAACGGGGTTGTCGTCGTCGCCACCTTGTCCGCCGCCACTGCCCGGATGCTCGGGTTCGTCGGTGAGTTCGTCTTGTGTGCCATCGTATTTGGGCTCAGAGATGTTCTTTGGCGAATTGGTATAGATATACTTGCCGTCTTCGCCAATCTGACCGGGGGCTTTGGTCTTGTCGGTATCGAGCACATAGACGCGCAGGTTACCTTTACCTGAGCAACTGACAGATAGTTTGCCGTCGGTAACGGTTTTCTTATCGCCTGTAACGCAGTCGGTGTAAGTACCATTGAGGATACCTGTGAAGGTAGCGTTGCCACTTATGCATACAAGAGCGTAACTGTCGGTATTAGCGTCGGTATAACGGCGTTTGAAGGCGAACGAGCCGGAGCAGCCGTCAACAGAGTATTGTCCTTTACGAAGGGCGGGCACTGCCATACGGATTTTTGCAAGTCGCTGAATATGTTGCGAGAGCGGAGCGGCAAGCGATTGAGCGAGGTTGCCTGTGGCGCCTGTATATTCGGCAAAGTCGGTAGTCTTGACATCGCCTTTGATATATCCGCCGAAGTAAGCACGACCTGATTCACGCAGTGCGATGTTGATACCTTCGTCGATGCGTTTGCCTTTCTGGAACTCCACTTCCGAGCCATAGAACAGACATGGTATGCCACGGTGTGTGAACATAAGTGAGAGGTTCTCAGCCCAAGTGTCTTGCGGTTTGGAGAAGCGGTTGAACTGCACTTCGTCGGGTGCATAGTCGTGAGAGTCAACATATACAACATTCCAAGTGGCGTCGTTGTAGTATTTGTCGTTTGACGGTTTGGCTACATTCCACGCACCTGCGGCGCTTGAGAACTGCCAATGTTCGGTAAAGTCGATCACATTCAAGCCTGATGCTTTGGAGTAGTCGGGCGTGTGGTATTCGTTGCCGTTCAAGAGGGCGTTTTGTGAGGTCGGTTGGGTGGAAAGTCCGCCACCATCGTCTTTGCCTTGTTGCCAGCACGATTGCCAGTTGACATGCGAGGTGCATGGTGAGGCTTCGAGTTCTACGAGGTTGTCCCAAGAGGTGGGGTCGTCGTTCCAAGTGTAGTTTTTCGACTCTGCCCAAGTGTAGTAGAACGGTGAGAGGCACGACTGTCCGCGATAGAGGATGTCGCTGTAGCGGGCGCATACTTCTGCGAACATATAGAACGGTGTTCCACCGCGTTTGGCTTTTGCTGCCTCACCGGCTTTTATGAATGCGGGAATGAAGGCTTTGTTGAAGGCAAGACGGGCAATGTGTCCGCCTGTGTCGATACGGAAACCGTCAACACCCATATTGATGAATGAGGTATAGCATTGAATGAGGTAGTTATATACGGCAGAGTTTTCGGTATTGAGGTCCACGCAGTCGCCTGCTATCTGTGCAAACCAGCGGTTAGGCTCGTCCCAGTTGAAGTTGCCGTAGTGGTGCCAGTAGTTGTGCGAGTCGTAGTTTTTCTGTTGTCCGTTTTGGTCGGATGTGTTTTTCATTTTCGACAGACGGGCTGCATACTGACTGCCACCCGGGAGCGAGAGGTAGTTGTCGGGCAGGAGTCCGCCGTCTTTTTGTGTGTAGGGCACCATACACTCGTCAATAGCCGATTGGTCGGCTGTCCAGTCGCGGTTGAAGAGTTTGCATAGGTTGCCTTCGCCGAAGTTGCCGGTATGGTTGAGCACGATGTCGAGAATGATTTTCATTCCGCGTTTGTGCGCCTCGTCAATGACGGTCTGGAAACTAACGCCTTCCGACTCGTGTCGGTGGTCAACTTTGGAGAAATCCATGGCATGGTAGCCGTGGTAGTCGTAGCCTGAACCGTTTTCCACGATAGGTGTGATCCAGATGGCTGTGAAACCGAGTGCTTTGATGTAGTCCATCTTCTCGATAAGACCTTTGAAGTCGCCGCGCCAAGCGGGGTCGCCTTGGTTCTTGGACTGGTTGTCCCAACACTGTGTGTTGTTCGACGGGTCGCCATCGTAGAAACGCGTTGGCAACAAGAAATAAATCTGTTCATCGCGAAAATCTGTACGCGAAGGGTAGAGTGTTGTAGCGAGTATGCTTCCTATTGCAAACGCTAAACAGATAAAGGATAAAAAGATTCTTTTCATTTGTTTAAGGTTTTTTTAGATGATTTAGAGGTTTTTAGATATTTTAGAAACTTTAGAAACTTTAGATTTTTAGTTTATTGCTACTTTGAATGTTTGTGTGCCTACTTGCAATAAGTACATTCCTTGTGAAGGTACGCCAAAATGCTCGCCATTACTAATTGTTGTACTCATCAGGCATTTGCCTGTGGCGTCGAACATGCGTAAAGTCTCGCTATCGGTGAGTCCTTCGAAGTAGAGTTGTTGTCCGTCGCGCAAGAGGTGTATTTCAGAGTCGCCATTGTTGGCAGTTTCTGCGATGTCGGTAGGTATCTCTGTTCGTTCGGAGATACGGATAGCAAAACGCTTGTCGTACTTGCCGGCAGGAAGGTTTACTTTGTATTCCGAAGAGTTCAAAATAGTTTCCGTTCCTTCCGAATAGTCCACAAAGGTAATAGTTTTTTTCGATATTTCCTTGTCAAGAGCAAAAATTACTTCATTTTCGTAGTTTATTTCAACTATTACGGGTACTTCTTTGGTATTCATCGGAATAACTTTTCCGGCGGTGTTGGTTTTGTCGAACACTGTATAGATATTGAGTTTTCCACTCTTTGTTTTCGACATGTCTTGATTGAGTACGAAGTTGTCGGTGCCTTGCTCTGAGAGTGTGAGCAGAATGCGGTCGAAGTCGGTAACTTGCTCAAATTCAGAGTGCAGGTCTTCGCCTGTGATATGCTCAATCTCTCTTTCGGCAGTTGCCGTAAGGCTGATGATAAGGTCTTTCTGTTCCGTTGTTGTACGGCGGCGGGGAGCGAGCGAGGGGTCTATGGTTTCAATGTTCGGTTGCCATGTTATTGTTTGTCCGCCATATTGAACCATATAGGCGTACATCGTGAGGAAAGCGTTGTCCGTTCCGCTTACCGCTGTTGGAGTGTAAACGCCTTGACCCCCCGACCAACTCCATTTGTAGTAATATTTAGGATGATGTCTGTATTCTTCTTCGTTCTCGCCCGACACTGATGTCGGTACTGTTATGGCACTTGTTACAAGTCCCGGTTGCCCGATTACATTCCAGTGGCTGTCCCAATTCTTGCGAGGATCGCCGTTCGGTTCCACTACCTCGCACAGATGTTCCGGAACGCTTGTTTGAAGTGCTGTCGTGCTGTTTTTCAGTTGTATATCTTCGGTGTTGCACGACGGGAAATAGAGTGTTACCTGCGAGCGACCGTCTATCTCCTTGAAGTCGTCGTCGGTCAGTTGTACGCGAATGACATAACCTCGGTTGGCTTCCATCTTGGCGGTGGCGTTCTGTTTCATATTAGCCCAGAATGTCTCAATGGTATTCAGGAAACCGTATTTGGCGCGCATGTCGCCGCGATAGCGTTGAACGACCCATTTCTTGCCGTAACTGCCGATACCGTAGATGTCGCGGATATACACATCGTATGGCAGACTTACCCAATAATAGTAGTTGCCTGTACTCTTACGCGTGTTGTAGGCACTTCGTGTTATGGTGAGAGCGGCTATCATTTGATTGATGGACACTATCTTGCCATTGTTGGTGGTCATTCCCACAGTCTCTGCCTCCTCATCGTTTTCGCGCGAGAGCATAAAGTTGGCATCGACGGTAACCTCTGCTCCTGCCACATCGTTTCCTTGAGGATACCATGCAGCCATCAGACGGTTGGTCTTGTAGTCGTAGATAAGACGCATGTTGTATGTGTCAGGTGTGGTACTGAAACCCATTATCTTGATAGAGAGCGGTGTTACTCCGTCGTCATCGTACCCGCCGAGGTTGTTGTCCTGATCGGTAGCGGCACCTATGCCGGTTCTCGTAACAGGGTATCTGCCAAGCACATACACATTGACATCAGAACCCGTCGGTTTGGCATATACATCAATAAGATAAACCCAGTCGGACATATCCGTGAAAGTTGAGGCGTTGTCCTTCTTTATACGGGTGTTGGATGAGTCGTGCAGATAGATAAAGTTTTTGGTATCGTCATCGCTTGCATATATGCGCAGGTAGTCGCTCCCCGCACCCGAACCTTTCAGGAACTGACGACCGATGTAGTTGGTCTCGTTGTCGTACTCAAAACGCATGTTGGTATTCATCGTCAGGTAGAAGTCGGGTAGGGTGTCCGTAACAGACGGGTTAATCTCATTTGCCACACAAACCTTCACATTCGTTCCCGAACCAGTCCATTTGCACCAGTAGTGGTTGTACCACTCATTAGGATAATAGTCGTTTCTTGAGAACTGGAAGAAAGCCTGACTTGAGAGTTTGTAGTTGCTCCAGCCACCGGGTGCGCCGTCGGTGCGGACATAGAACTCGCCGGTATATGTGGCGAAGTTTTTGAGTTTGTTACTTGCCGAGGAGTTGTATTCGCCTGCATATACATCGCCACCCGAAACGCCTGTCAAAACGGTTGTTCCGGCGTTCCACTTGTCGCTTGCGGAGTTGAAGGTTTGGAACTTCACATTTGGTGTCGAACCCACATAGAAACTGACTTGGTCGCCGTTTTGTTTGAAGAGGTTGGAATAGACTGTCTTGGTAACGCCCGTGTTTTGTTCGCCTTTCATCTGCGTGTAGGTTGAGGCAAAACGCATATACAGCTCGCAGTCTGTGGTGACAGAATATAGCCTTGATGAGCCACCTGATTGTATGTTGCTTGATACAACGATACATATATCATCGTCGATAGGACCGATATCCACTGTCTGTGCGTTGCCCGAACCCGTGTTGTTACGAACGATAAACGAAAATTCGGGTACGCCTTTGACTTCGTATTTGTACCATTTGCCACCGACAGATGTCATAGCGTGATTTGCTGCCGTAACGCCCGTTGCCCAGTAGTAGAGGTTGATAGTGCCCGTCCAATTTGGTGCTGCCACATTGGCATATACGGTTATTTTGAACTTGACGCGGACGGTGCAGTTGGCTGTGAAAGTACCCTGATCGCTGCTTACAGTTACACGGAAATTGTAAGTGCCTTCGTTGGTGGTTGTGAAGGTTGTTGTGTTGGTTGTTGAGGCAGCGAGTGTGCCGTCAGGTCCGCTTATCTTTGAATATGAATATGTAGCATTGGTAAGCGTCTTGGTTGAGGTGGTACGAAGAGTTATAACCGACTCGGTTGCAGCGGCATTGACAGCCTGTGTGGCGGTGAGGGTTATCTGAGGGGTGTTGGCATCAACAACGGTCAGTTGGTTGATGTCCGGGTCGTAGATATACTGCACCAAAGCGCAACTTGACATACTTGCATAATTAACTATATCGTTGCGGTCAATCCAGTTGTCGTTCCACTCTTTTGTAGTGTTCACCGCCGCACCGTTGTTGGGCCATTTGAATGCCTGACTTGCAACAGTCGGGTCGGTGTAATACAGACCGTTTTCCACATTGTAGGTCATCTTGGTGAATTGTTCTGTCGGAGCACCATTACAACTTGCGGGAACACGAATCCAATAAGGCGTGTTGCTGTCGCAAGTGGGGCAGGTGATTGTTAGTGTGTTGGCACTCGCATCGTATGTGAAAGTAACAACATCTCCAACCGACGGGATACTATATCCCGTGATGCTTGACGGTGCAAACCAAGTACTGTTGATGTTCGCTCCGTCGCCACCGAACTCGCCGCTATATACAAAGGTTGAACCCGAACCGGAGTAGGTCATCTGCTTTTGCGACCAACCACCGCCACCCCAAGGGTGATTGATAGCATAAGTGGTAGCGGTTGCAACATCCAACCCACAGGTGTTGTCCAAATCCGGGTGCAAGGCATCACCGCCGGGCTTGAGCCAGAAAGTAAGGTCGTAATTTTGGGCGGTATTGAAATAATAGTCTTTGTTGCTTCCGTCGTATGGCCACTGACCGCATTCGGAACTGCCTGTGTAGCAGTGGTTCTTGACAAACTTATAATACTTTGAGCCTGTCGATATCGACACATTCATTTTCTTGAGTTCGTACCGACTGTTGCTTGCGTTCCAAGTCATCTCGTTGGCACCATCGCCGGTGTCCCAACTTGACCCTACAAGTGCAGCATCACCTACTACGGTATAGACATCAGGAATACACCGCGCGGCAGAATAACTGCTTGTCGTTTCCGAGAATCCACTGCCTGAAGCGTCTATCTTATAGTATTTGGTTTCAGTTACGGGACCTATATTATTGGTTTGACTGCCGCCATTGTTGTTGTTGAAAATAACCTTTACTGTTGTTATGTCCTTGTCAAAAGTATAATACCACCATCCATCCTCGTTTTGAGAAACCTCTATGCCGGGCCAACTGTTCATACCGGCCGGCAGTTTTGTGTCATCATTTGAACTAAAAGCATATAGTGCCACATTGCTCCAGCATTGCTCGTTGCTGAAATAAACGGTTATAGGCACACGGAAAGTGGCAGTGAGAGTAACATTACCTTTTATCGTTGCCGTAGTGGATAGCAGACTCGCATTGGCTATAGTAGCATTTGCCGCAGGCGAAGCCGTCCAACCGACAAAGGTCAGAGCATCGGGATTGACGGCGGTGATGGTAACATTGTCGCCGTAATGCTTGTTTGTCAAACTACCACCTGAAGGTGCGCTTATCTCGCCACCAACGCTGTTGACCGTTACGGTATAGTTGTCTTGGGTATAGTTGGCAGTAAGGGTATAGTTGCCACTTGCAAGAGTCTTGATGCTGATAGTGCTCGATGAGGTAGTGCCGGTAGTTATTTGCACACCCGTACCTACTGTCCAACTTGAGAAGGTGTAGCCATTGATTGATGCAGCAGTAATACCGCTTGTGGCAACCGCTTCACTTACATTGTTTTGTGTGGTGTTGTCTTTAATAGTTGTGCTACCGCACTTATACGAGATAGTTACATTGTGTTTGTTTTCTGTCCATTTAGCATATAGGGTGGTGTTGCCTGTTATGCTGAATGTACCTGTGCCGGCGGTATAGTTTGTTCCTGTACCGCTTGAGTTGGTGTTCCAGCCGCCGAAGGTATAGCCCGTGCGAGTAACCGAGCCTTGCGGTTTCACTGTTACAGTTGAGCCGTAGGTATAAGTGGAAGCGTCAGTCTGCGTGCCTGTACCAC
>JAFVAX010000068.1 GCA_017480285.1 Paludibacteraceae bacterium
AGCCACCGGTTATGCCGATTGCGGCTTTGATGTCGATATGGGACCCTTGTTCCAGACTCCGGCAGAGGCAGCCAAACAAGCCGTCGAAAATGACGTCCATGTACTGGGTGTCTCCAGCCTTGCGGCAGGTCACAAGACTCTCATCCCGCAGGTCATCGAGGAGCTCAAGAAACTCGGTCGTCCGGATATCATGGTCACCGCCGGTGGTGTCATCCCCGCGCAGGACTATGACTTCCTCTACAAAGCCGGTGTCGCAGCCATCTTCGGTCCCGGCACACCGGTCGCCTACTCCGCAAAAGTAGTGATGCAACTGCTGATGCAGGAGTAAGTGGGAAAGTACTATTAAGTTTAAGCAAACGAGGTCGCAACTTTTAGTGACCTCGTTTACTTAATAAAGCGTATATGCGGTGCCGCATATACGCCATTGTAAACCTAATTTCTTAACTCTTTCTTGGATTTCTAATAACCCTTTTCAGAGTTTTGTAGATATCGGCACCGACCTACTATAGAAATCCAGAAAGAATAGGTATTACAACAAATACAATTAAGTAATGAAGCATAACTACTCCTTTCTTTTTATGGTTAAACAATGGAAGTATAGTTTAATGTCATATCTTCTTTCGGACATTATAACATTTATATGATATTTCTTCTTTTTAGCTCATAATAGCAATCTTTTGTGGCAGTAATATCTGCAAGAGCATCATGGCTATTTGAAAATTCATGACCGAATAATTTGTAATACAATTCTTGGAGTTTAGGCCATTTGTATTGTCCATATCTTATCGGTGGTAGTTTGCAAAAGTTAATTGATGCTTTCATTGTACATATTGTCGTTTTATGCATTATTTTATCGGATGAAAGACCTAAACGATATAACTCCGCACCTACTATATGTTGATCAAAATCAATATTGTGTCCTACTAAAAGCTTTACATTTTCAACGTTCTTAATAAATTCATCTAATATTACTTTCAATGATTGTCCATTACGCAATGCATAATCAGTTGTAATACCATGAACTGTCGAAGCCTCATAAGGTATGGTATAACCTTCAGGACGAATAATTGCGACTTTTCGTTTAATCTCTTTTCCAGATTCGTCAGAAAGAATCCATGCAAGTTGAACTAAGCGTGGCCAATTATATGAATTTGTAATTGGTGCGTTATAATCTAGTGGAACACCTGTTGTTTCCGTATCAAAGAATAAAATCATAGGTATATCAATTTTATGTTGTAAGTTTACTTGTTTTTTTAATAACTCTATTTGTTTTCATCTGATTCTGACTTTTGTTTCAGCAATGATATATACAAAAATTGGCATCCAATTGATTCAAAGTAACTTGCTATTTCTTTTGAATGTTTAGTGCTTGAAGCTATTTCTATAAATATGACATTATTTTCTTTTATAATAATATCTTGACTCCAATCGCAATTTTTGATATCATTGGCACACAACTTTCCTCTTAATCTGCAAAATTGGTTATCATTACGAGTTCTCCAATCATTGTTTTCGCTAGTTCCAAAAATAACAATTGTGTTATTATCCTTAGTTTTAATCAAAAATTCTGCTAACTGATATATTACAGAATCATTAAAATTATATCCTAATTTAGTTATTTTTTCAAATAAAGAAGGTTCATATATATCAGCCATATAAGTCCAATAAATATTTTCCTTATCGCTTTCATAATGATTTTTGAAGAAATGCCAATAGTAATAATCAGTATTATCTCCAACATAATACTTCATACATCCCCATGAATTAAGAGATGAATCAAATGTTTCTCTTACTTTTTGAGAAAATAATTTTTGCTTACTGCTCCACATTGATAATTAAATTACTTATCATAGAAATAATATTTGATGGGCACTGAGATTGTACTTTTGTTGACTTTAAATTTTTACAACCCCAAAATGCAAAAGGAGAAATATATTTAATGGTATTAGGAATATAAATCTCTGTAAGATTTTTACAATTTGAGAATGCATAATTTCCAATATATTCAACATTTTGGGGTATTCTTAAAGAGGTTATGCCGAGTTCGCTAAAAGCATGCTCTCCAATTACTTTTAACGTAGAAGGTAATTCCAGTTTTATAATTCTAACTGCTTTTTCATTATCAAAATAACGCCCGCCTACATATTTGTCTTCTTCTGAAGTCGCATAAGATGCAATAATCTGTGTGCCCTCATCTATAATTATTAAATCATTATTTAATGGATACGAAAACAATATGTTATTATTGTAAAAAGGCTCTTTAATTATTTCAATCTCAATGGAATTATTAAAAGAATCATCAGTTTCGACTTGTCTTTCCTCAACTGATGTTATATCTGCGTATCGTACGGAAGATGGTATTATCACTTTTTCCCCATTTTTCCCAAAATGCAAGTCATGAGCTAATGCTTTTGTTCCATTTTTGATTTGAATAGTTTTAGGTAAATTATCTTCATCTACATCGGCCAAAATGTCTTGGTAATAGAACAATGAATCTATCCACATTCCATAACTCATTAAATTGTCATCAAATAAATCACGAAATCGTGATGTATTATAAGGCAGTTTAATTTGACTTATTGCAAAGCACTCATCAAACACTTTTTCATGTTTCATGTGACATCCCATCTCATAATACCTGCTGTGAGTAACAACTGCACTTGCAGAATCGTCAAATTCTACAGACTTCAAATTATCACAACATGCAAATGCTCCAATACCGATGGAAGTACAATAGATGTGTACTTTTAGCAAAGCGGTATAAGCGAATGCATACATTCCTATTTCTTGCAAATGTTTTGGCAATAGTATTTGCTTCAAATCTTTACAACCATAGAAAGCACCATCCCCAATATATGTTAAGGTATCAGGAAGTGAAACCTCTTGTAAATGTTCACAACCATAAAAAACACCGCAGACCGAATATGAGGGGGGGCCCCATTCATCGTCTTCAGTCATCCCTCCTCCGTCTTCTAATTTAGTAACACCTCGTGGAATGGAGATTTTTTGTACGCCTGAACAATAGAATGTCTCAACTCCCAAATCAATAAGGGACTCTGGCAAAACAACTTCTGATATTTTGGATGTATTTTCAAAAGCTCGTTTCCCGATAGAACGAGTTCCTTCTCGCACAATGCATTTCCCTTCAAAATCAGGACTTACTGATATTAGTTTATCGTTAAAATAAAAAAGTCCATCAATATAACATTTTTTCTCATAAGGTGTTCCTGAAAATACATGTTGACCAAATTTAACATCTTTAGTATCAATGATGATTTCTTCGAGATTTTTACATTGAGAAAATGCATGATCCCCAATATATAATGTCTTTGCGTGAAATATTAATTTATGTAGACCTGTACATCTCTTTAAGGCATTTTCAGGAAGATATGTAAATGATTCAGGAAATTCAATACATGTTAATTTAGGGCAATTTACTATTTTAATTAATCCCCCCATTTCATATAAGCTTTCTTTGTCCTCTTGGGTGATAATATTAAAAGGGCTATATTGTTCTGTTATATATGGAAATAATTCGCCATTATCTTCGTACGCATCATCTACTTTCATTGATAAGCCAGTTACACCTTCAGGTATAACATATTTACCAGAGAAATCCTTCGGGAAAAACTCAAGTGTTTTTCTATCATCGGAGTATCTAACTCCATATTGGTCATAATAAGCCATGTTGTGAATTTTTAAATTACCTACTCTTTGATAGGATTTTCGGTATTACTCCCTTTTACAATTATATGTTGCTTGTTACTTAAAAACACGAAAAAAGTGTGAACATTCTACTTTTGTTTTTTCATTTATATTGGTATTATCGGGCTTCGACTCCCATACCATCCAATATGTGCAGAAATGCTCACACCTAACGATGTGAACATTTGCTATATTTTGGAATGGTATTTACAATTTGTCGAAGATTGATAATATCCTTAATAAAGCAAATGCTTATTTATATATGTCATGCATCGCCTTTACGATGCCGGTGTGTCATAGGCGGAAAGGTTATTATAATGTTTTTATATCTTCTTTTAGAAAATCTTCAATCTCCTGAAAATTGAAGTTCGTTTGAAATGATATCAATTGTGTTTTGGTTTTCTGCCAACTAAATTGTTTAGGTTTATGTCTTTCACATGTTACTAAAACATCATCAAGTGCTTTCAAAACGACAGGTATCTGATGCTCTAATTTTATCAATGTTTCATTAGTCAGTTGTTTTTCGATGACATTACTATTGTTCAGTTGAAGTTCTAATTGTTTCATTTTGTCGGTATTAACGGCTAACTCTAAATAAATAAAATCATCTATGATGGAAGAAATAATAGGTGCTTTGGATTGAATAAAATCTTTATGCATGAGTACTAACGGATTTCGTTCACAATAGTTAAAGATGGTTGCATAGTCAATTGTTTGTATTGTTCCTATGATAGATTTTAATGTTGGTATCTGTTGACGCAATATTTGTAAATATAATTGTTGTGGATTGTTCAATGCTCTTTTAATATTATATTGTGCAGATAAGAACTGACCATATAAATTTGCATAATTTACCCACAATAATTGTTCAAAAAACGGCTTCTTATTATGATAATCATAGATATCAATAAGCAGTACTGCAAATGAACTGACGAAAACTCCTGAAAGAATAGCAAACGCAAAACTATTAGACAAAAAAATACAATGTAACTGCAAAAAATGTAATTCCATATTTATTGACACAAGAAATGATAATATGGCAAATACAAGAGATAGTATGGCTAAGTATTTAATATTTTTTACGATAGATGTCATTGAATAGCAGTGTTATTTTTCAATAGTTACTTTGTTTATTTTGTGGATTAGAACATCGTCCTGACATTCAAGATGATTATTGGTTTTCAATTCTAAATAGTTTGTCAGTTTCAGAAAGCTCGATAATATAATAGTCGTCTTTTTGAAGTTGCGTTGGAAGTTTGTCTTTCAGAATTGAAGCCACAAATTGTATGTTTTCACGATTGACTACATCTGCTAATTTGATAAGTTGATTATCATGCATCAGTTCTTTTTTGTCGTTCAGGATAAAATGTAAGCAAGGGATATTTTCTTTATCGGCAAACATGGTATATGCAATGTCAAAACATGAAATCTCGCCCTGCTTTTTCCCTGAACTTAAATTTGTTGTCATTGTGGAAAATCGATATACATTCTGATTGTTTTTTGTAACTTTAATGTCTTGATTAACAGCATATCGTTCGTTATATAGATATTCGGATATGTCAGAAAAGATTGCATTAAATTTATCTATTTGTGTTCTTACGATATTTTGATAGTCGCTTGTGAATAGTTCTGAATCAATCTTATTAAGTTCTTCTTGGTATTTTTTTAGTTCAAGCTCTTCTTCTTCTATTTGAGAGATCGTTTTGGCATATTCTCCTTTGCGTGTATATTGCTCATTCAGTTTGTTGATAATATCTTCTAATTCCTCGAATGTATCGGAATTAGTGATTTTGTCAGTCAAGACATATTCTTGTGTGCGTAATTCTTTAAATTCTTCATTTAGTTCTGCGATTTGAGACTCAATGTTTGGCAAATCACTCTTGATAAATGCCACTTTGTTTTCTAACATT
This sequence comes from Paludibacteraceae bacterium, assembly GCA_017480285.1. GTDB lineage: Bacteria > Bacteroidota > Bacteroidia > Bacteroidales > Paludibacteraceae > Colicola. Next base: position 5,616 of record JAFVAX010000068.1, read on the forward strand.
TTGTTATGATAAGAAACCATTTCTTCAAAAGTGTGCTGCAAGTTTGGAATTAGAGCCTTCGCTTGTTGATAAATGATGCGTAATTGAGATAAGTCTGCATCAAACTTTTGATTGTCAAAATTTACGATAGATTCAAGAATGATGTTTTTACGAATAAGTAGATTATTCCGTTTTGTTCCAATAGCATTTATTTTTTCTTTGATTTGAGTCAGTTGGTTCAAATCTTCTTCTAACTGTTGATTGATATTCAACTTGGATTTTTTGTCCTCTAATTTTTCAATTTCTCTCTCAACATCAGACAAGGCCACCCAGTATTCATTTTTTGTATGTTCTCTCTGAAGTCGTTTCAAATAAGTGAGTTCGTTTTTTATTTGTGCCATTAAAAACTCTTTGTGCTGTCCTTCTTCGTAAGCGCAGCCAAACAAGAACAGGTATAGCGTTTCGTATTCTTCAAGTTTTGTGTATGGATTCAATATATCTAAAGTGTTATTTATGCGTATATCTTCGTAGCGTATATTATGGGCGATTATTTGTCTAAATGTCGGTTTGGAAACATTGATAGTCGGGAATATCTCATGTTGTAATGTTTGCTCTAAATCGGACTTTACGACATCAATATCATTAACTTTACAAATACTTTCGCCTCTTCTATTGATAAAGTTTCTTGTAATTTCAATCCTTTTGGTTTCTTCGTCTAAATCATCAACCAAAGTCAGCGTAATTTGAACTCTCTCTTTAATAAGAAAGTCTTTCACTAATTTGTACTCTTGTTTTTTATTTTCGGGATCGGTATATACAACATTCCCATCTTTGCCAAAACAAAAATCAATAAGTTTAAGTATAGTTGTTTTTCCAACATTATTACCAGTTGAGGTGTCTCCACTTGAAGGAGTGTCATCAACAATCAAATTAAGCCCTTTGTGAAAGTTAATCTCACGAATGACTCTGGTGGGGGTTGATATGAGTAATGATTTTAAGAACATAACACGACTTCTCCTTTCTCATTTACAATTGCCGCCTTAATTAGATATAACCAATCAAGCGATAGCAAGAACGGTTTGAAAGACATATTGTTTTTTTGCTTAATAATTACAAACAAATCGGTGATAGACATAGCACCACTTTGCTGCAATGTATCTAATAAAACAGCACCAGTATAATACACACTATTTTGCGGATGTATTGAGTCAGGCAGTAACATTTCTATATCCTTTGGGATTATCAAAAATCTTGCAACGAATAAAAGTATCAACAACAAGAATATCAGCACAAGTGTTTATTGACTCTATTGTAAGTGATTCATGGTTTGGATGCTCTAAAATTTCTTGCCTAACAAGTTCTCTAACTTTGTTAAATAAATCGTTGCCTTGCAATTTGTATTTAAATGCTCGATATTTAGTTCTGATGTTGTCGATTACAAAGAAACTCTTGTTTGCGCCCTCTTGATCAAATGTGGTATAAACCTTATCTACATTGTTTTGATAAATACTGTAGTCTTTAATAACGTCTTTAACTTCCTCTGAAAGGCTATTATAGGCTATTTTCTCATCTATTTGAAATTCATTGTCAACCCTTAAATTGGACACATCGGCTAAATCCGCTTGTGCCAATATCTTAATCACTTGAATTAAATTTGACTCTATATCAGCAATATCTAAATCTCTCCACAATTCATTTCTGATAAAATTATAGATAGCAGTTAGTTCTGGCGTTTGTAAATCGTTTATGTCTTTCATTATACTCTGAATATCATATATATCAGAGGATGGGTTGAAGATGACTTCTTGCGGTGTATTATAGGATTTGGTTCTTAATTCATGCGCATCAGTGACTATGAAGATGAATTTTACATTATAACCTTTATATGTGGTTTTGTCTAATTTTGTTAAAGTTGATTCTACTTTATCTTTGGTTTTTGTTGCTGAAACCTGAATGGTAATTTTATTAGTATCATCTATCAGATCAATAGCAGTGGCGTTATGCGTCTTTGAGTTTTGATTTACTAATTGCCATCCATACAGCAAATTGAAAAAATCTCTGAAGAAATTTTCTGAATATATGTTTGTATTGTGCAGATTTAACTTACCGGCAACCTCTATGCGATAAACTAATTGTGTGAGTTCTGCTAATATGTATCCAATGTATTCTTCTCTTTTCATATCTTCGGAGAAACTATAAAAACGCTACAAATTTACGACTTTTTTCGCGAATTACCAAAAAGTTTTCTGCTTTTTGTGAGAATTTTAGATATGTTCTAATCGTTTTGCGCCTTGAGGCTTTGGTATATGAGGGCGCGGATGAAGGTGTTGAGGGTGCGGTACTGCTTTCTCTTGCGCGTGGTTTGGTCTATGGGAGCCTGCGGGTCTGGCTTGCGGATTTGTTTCTTGAAGCGAGATTTGTAGTCGTTTAATGTTATGGCTTGGGCGGCTTGGGTCGGGACGCTTAAGACGGCTTGAGTGGCGACTTCAGGATTGTCTGCTGATTGGGCGGCACGGAGTTCTTGGTCGAGGTGGATGAGTTCGGTAGTAAGGCGGTTGGCTTCGCGGAAGATGTTGATATTACGAAGTTCCTCGCCTTGCGGCGGGTTCTTCTTGTAATCACGAGGATGACGGACAGCATAAGCTTCTTGCCGACCTTCAAAGATAACTTTGCCATTTTCGTCTTTATACTTCTTTTGACGATGAATAATGCCCTGTTTGATAAGTGTGCCGTGTACTTCGACGAATGGGACTTCGAGATTAACTATTGCCATGATGAAATGAAATATTATAGTTGGTAAAATAGGCGTATTGTTTTCCTTATAGCAGTGGAGAAATGCTATTTATGATATATATTGTTTGAGTTGCTTTTGGGATAGTACTATTGTCTTCGGTCTGTTGATACGATGTGAGTATTGTGTGATCTGCAGACTAACGCGGTAATATCGTGCTAACATCACGCTAATCACCCGCTTTATATTGCTTATAGTATGCTGCAAAGATAGTACTTTATTTGGAAGTCGAAGTCAGCACCGGCGAAGAAATTGCCGATGGCATCTGTACCTTCGCCAAGACACACTATCGCCGCCTTACCGCCAATGCGTTTGTATTGGATAAGTGGGTAACGGTAGCGGAAACCGTCAGTGGTATGATTGTGGAAAAGAGTGAGGTCTTGAGGTACTTTGCTTATTATCGCTCCGCGGAATGCGGGTATCTCGTATTGCTTGAGTTCGTTCTTGAATATGATGGTGAGCGTGGGTGTGCGTGTTATTTGTTCCATGGTTTAGAGAGTTTTTTGTGAATTTCGATGTAAAAGTAAGTATTTTTTCATATAAATGCAAATGTTTTTGTAATTCTTTTAAGATTTTATTATTTCTTTGTAAAATGTTGCAGATATTGGGATTTTTTAGTATTTTTGTGTTTGTCTTTCCGCTTACGCGGAAAGCAGAGAACGAAACTAACTTTCCGCTTACGCGGAAAGCAGAGAACGAAACTAACTTTCCGCTTACGCAGAAAGCAGAGAACGAAATTTTGCGAAGACTTTATATGAAAAATCTTTGTCGGATACTTATTTCTGCTATACTGATGCTTGTCGGTACGGCTGTGTATGCCAAGCCTAAGCCATACCCGTGGGATAGTTTGCGACACGAAGTGAAGTTAGGGTGGGGCGATATGCTTTTTGAGAGTGCGATGCAGTATGAGTTTACGCATATAGGCAAGCCCAATACACGGATAGACTATCTGACAGGGCATTTCTTTGCAGAATATGAGTATCATTGGCTCTCTTGGCTTGCGTCGGGTATGCAGATTGATTTCTTCCAAATGGGCTGGCACGACCGTCGCGAACTTAAATCAGACAGTAATGCAAAAGAGCATAATTACTATAATCTATCGTTCTTACCGACAGTCCGTTTCACTTGGTTTCATTCCGAATATGTAAATCTGTATAGTGCGGCTATGCTGGGTTTGTGTATCAATGGCGGTACGGAAAAAGATGCGATGACAGGCAGGAAAACAGTCTGTTATCCCGCTTTCGGGCTTACGATGCTCGGTTGCCAAGTAGGAAAAAACGGTTGGTATGGGTCAGTTGAATGGGGAGGACTGAGTGCGCTATTGGATACTAATTATATTGCAATGGCTTCGGCAAGAATACTGTCGGTAAGTGTGTCGTATAAATTTTAAGTCCATTTTATTATACGGTGGCAAGAATGCCACCGAAGTGCACGATGATAAATTAGGAATTAGGAATTAGGAATTGTGAATTAGGAATTGTGAATTAGGAATTGTGAATTAGGAATTGTGAATTGTAAATTATTCTTTTTGATATTGTGTATAATAGTATGTTCTTCTTGTCATCACGACGAGATGGAATATGGTGTTGATTTCTCGTTGCTTCCAACTCTTGGTAAGCAGTTTGTGCCATTTGCCGAACAAGATTATGAGTTAGCCGAACCGGATACGACACAAGCCGTTTTTCCTTCACCCCGCCAGGCATCGTCGATTGACGGAGTGGGTTTGGTCAGAGGACTCACTGAGTCGCTAACGGCATACAGAGTCCATCAGATAAGCGGTACATACTTGTCAGACGATGGTTTTGGCAACGATATTCCATTGAGCGGTGCCATATATATGCCCAAAAAGGGTAAGATAAAAGGTATCATTGTTTCGTGTCATTATACTGTTTGTGCTGATTATGAGGTACCTTCGCAGTCGTGTCTTATGGATGCTTGGTGGGCTACCAAAGGGTATGCCGTTCTGATGCCCGACTATATGGGCTATGGCTCTTCGCGACAGTATGCACACCCGTATATGCAGGGCGAACTGACTGCCAAACATGTCATAGATATGATTCTTGCTGTTCGTGCTTTTTTTGCGAACCGGCAAATTGTGATTATGTCGTCGGATATTATTCTTGCCGGTTACAGTCAGGGCGCACATGCCGTGTTGCAAACTTTGCGAATGATTGAAAATCCGGAAACATATCCTCAGTACAAAGATGCTCAAATCAAAGTCAGCAGGTGCATTGCAGGCGATGGTATTTACAGTATATCAGACTATTACGGCAGGTGTATTTTGCGCAATTACATACCTATTCCTTGTGCTGTTCCGATGCTTGTGCTTGGTATGAATGTAGGGCGTCAGGAGCCTTTTGATATAAGTTATTTCTTTTCCGAAAGGACGATGCAGAACTATGAAGATTGGATACTGTCAAAAAATCTGACGCTTGACCAGTTGTCGGAGGTCATTGAGACGACTGCTCTTAACAAGATACTGAGCGATAATGCGTGCGATTTGAGAAAAAACGATACGAAAAAGTTTTACGAAGAGTTGCAAAAACACGATATCCCTTCCGATTTTGTGCCGAAAACACCGATTCTCTTGTTTCATTCTAAAGACGATGATGTAGTCGGGATTTATCAGGCGGAAAACCTGCTTCGGCAGTTTAATGCAAAAGATGCCAATGTAACAACTTCGTTTGGCAACTATGGCATTCACGGAATGGCATATCTGCGCTATCTGTATAAGATATATAAAGAACTTTAATTAACTATTCTCAATATTCCTGTTGCGGAATTGTACGAAGCGTTGTATTGTCGTAACGCTTCTTTTGTTTTGAGGTTTTTGTTGGTGGGTGTGGCAAGTCCGTAACTCAAGTCGTAGGCTTCACCACAAGTAGGGCAGATTGCATAAATACCTGTTTGCAGTTTGGCGTTTGACGACTGTCCATTGTCCATCCGGCAGGGTTTGACAGGGTTAAGGCAATGCGGACAACACAAGTCGAAGGCTACATATCGGGCATCCATCGTTACATAAACAACCACGCCGGCATAGCCGTAGGCTTCGGTGTATTTTTTCGGCGGTTTCAAAAACTCAAGATAAGCACCGGCATTGTTAGGAGTAAAATGCACATATTCGCCTAAGATGCTGATGTCGATTCTGACAGGCATCGAGGGCACCGAGCTTGAGAAGTTTGTGCCTGAACAGGCTGATAGCAAGACGATTGATAAAGTAAGAAAAAGTTTTTTCATAGGAAATACCAAACAGTAGCCGCAAGTGGCACTTGAAGCAGGAATAAAATGCCGGTCAGGACTGATTTAACAGATGTGAAACAATAGGTCTGCAGAGCAACAGAAGCGAGCAGTGCGAGACATAAAACAGATGGAAAACGGGCTAAATGGTAGGTGCCTAATAGCATTGTAGAGATGAAGGTAATCATAGCCCAAAGTATAAGAAATCGTTGGTTTGTGTTTTCTTTCATATATGAGGGCAGGGCTATAACGGCGAATAAAAGAGTGATTGATAATAAGACGATTAGTAACATGGAGTCGCTGAACCATTGTCCTGAACTTATTTCAGCGAAAGTGTAGATATCAATAAGATTAAAATAGAAGGCGATGCTAAAGCAAATTGCTATGGTTGCAATGGCGAGCAAAGTCGCAAGTACCACTCTCCCTTGCCAAGCACGACGCTCAATTATGCCAATCCAAACAATAGGAATAAGCAGTATCGTTTGAGGCATAAAAAGCGAACAAACACTTAATAGCAAAGAGGTTATATATACAGGTTTCATTGCCCGCTCTGAACGGAAAGAGTCCTGAATAAGTCGTGTTATTATAAGCCATACGAGTACTGCGATATGTATGTAAATATCAGTATGCCATTGTTTGAATGCACTAAACCAGAGAAAAAAAACAAATAGCGGAAGTGGTGAAAAGGTCTGAATAAAACCACCTTTTTGGCATGTGTGAACGAACAGAAAACCGTTGATAAGACAAAGTGCGATAGAAAAATATAGACTTATGTTTGTAGGTGTCTGCAAGATGTCCGGTACCCACAACGCCCAAGCAAGAACGGCAAGCAGGTATCCAAGCGAATCGGGTAGGTTGGTTATATTTCTAAAGAATTTCAGCATCTTTTATCTTTCAGCGTCAGCTGTCTTTGTTCTTATTTGTGTTGAAGAAATATCGAACATTGGTGCATCAAAGAGTATCTCAACCTGAGGGAAACATTGTTGAAGTTGCTGTAAATCATCACCTTTGCGTGGATAGACTATGATATGAAAGTCACTCAAGAGTTCTTTGTTTTTATACCATTTGTCGATAAGTGCAAGATTATCAGAGCCAATGAGCAACTGAAATTCGTGTTGCGGATATTGTTGCTTTAACAGACAAAGGGTGTTGTAGGTATAATTAGGTTTTGGCAGTAAGAATTCAAAGTCGGACACTTGCACTTGTTTATTTATGTTTTTTTCTTGTAATTCGGTGTTTATCTGTACAATGGCTTTCTTTGCATTGTTGTAGCGTTCGTTTTCGTCGGCGAGCAGATGCTTGTCTTTCAGAGGGTTGTTGGGTGTAACAAGTAGCCACAACTCATCAGTATCGGTATGTTCGAGCACATATTTTGCAATCCCTAAATGTCCGAAGTGAATAGGGTTGAACGAGCCACTGTAGATAGTAATTTTCATTTCTTTATTCTAAATCCTCATTCTGACGCAGGTCAGAATCTCAATCCTTATATTTCTCATTCTGACGCAGGTCAGAATCTCAATCCTTATTTTTTATTAAGATGTTGTAACACTGTCTGTTGCAATTCTTGTTTGGCTTTTTCAAGGTCGTCGTTGAGGATGATTTTGTCGAAGTACTTTGCGTCTTGCATCTCTTCGGCAGCCTTACCGACGCGCTTGTCAATCATTTCAGGTGTGTCGGTGCCGCGTTTAACAAGGCGTTTGCGCAACTCTTCAACAGAAGGCGGGGCAATGAAAATCGACAGAGCCTCATCGCCGAAGATCTGTTCAAGTTTGCGTCCGCCTTTGACATCAACATCAAAAACGACATGATTACCTTTCTTCTGAATACGCTCAATCTCTGATTTAAGCGTGCCGTAGAACAAGTCGGGATATACTTCTTCAAACTCAACCAACTCGTTGTTGTCAATAAGTCGGCGAAACTCTTGAGGCGTTTTGAAGTAGTATTCCACACCGTCTTTTTCTTGTCCGCGTGGCTTGCGCGAGGTGGCTGAGACACTGAACTCAAGGTTAGGAAACTCTTGAAGCAGGTAGTTGACGAGTGTTGATTTGCCCGAACCTGACGGGGCGGAAAAAATAAATATCATTATAATTTATAATTTACAATTTACAATTCACAATTTACAATTCACAATCATCTTCGGCGCATGGCAAGGAGTATATAATAAAGCAATGTGGCGAGTGAGCCGAGTGCGGCAACGACATAAGTGTATGCAGCAGTGCGCAGTGCGTCTTTTGCCATCGACATCTTTTCAGGGTCGGTGAAAGAAGTCTCTTCAAGCCAAGCAATGGCTCGTTTAGATGCATCAATCTCAACCGGCAAGGTGATGAATGCAAATAGGGTAGTGGTGGCAAACATGGCTATACCTATTTCAAGGATAATAGGGAAATTCTCGATTAACAGGACACCTGCTAACAGTACCCAAGTCATATATTTCGAAGAGAAATTGACGATAGGCACAAGTTTTGAGCGCATAGTGAGCCAAGCGTATGCTTTGGCATGTTGGACAGCATGTCCGCATTCGTGGGCAGCAATAGCCGCTGCGGCTATGTCGGCGTTGTTGTAAACCACTTCGGAGAGATTGACTGTTTTGTTGGCAGGGTTGTAGTGGTCGGTCAAAGAACCTTCAGTACTGCCAACAGTAACATCGGTAATGCCGTTTTCCTGAAGCATCTTTTCGGCTATCTGCTTGCCTGTAAATGGAAGCGGATAGCGAGAGTATTTTTCGATTTTGTTTTGAAGCGACTTTTGAATAAGCCAACTTATTACTGCAAAGACAATAAAAATAATGTAAATCATAATCGTTTGGTTATAAGTTAGTAGGGATTGATTTCTTCTCTTTCCTGTATCTTGCCGGCGACATTCCAACATAGAGTTTGAAGTATTTACCAAAGAACGATTGCGAAGTGAAATTCAGTTCAATGGCAATCTGCTGAACTGACATTCTGGAGTTAAGCAGAAGGCGTTTGGCTTCTTGCAAGACATAAGTTTGTATCCATTCGTTGGCTGTCATTCCGCTTACTTTTTTAAGTGTTATTGACAGGTATTTGGATGTAATCGACATCTTTGATGCATAGAAACCTATACCACGTTCTTTCTTATAGTTCTTCTCAAGTATCTCAACGAAAGTGGCAAGTATATCTGCTTGTCGGTTAGGCATTTGCGGTTCGGGCATAATCTGCGTTCCATAGATATTGCTCAGTTTGTAGGTGAGTGCAATGAGTAGCGACAAGCAGGTCTCGCGTCTGAACATATTGGTTGTATCTTTGGCTTCTTTGAGCAGAAGGTGGTGGTATTGTTTTATCCACTTAACATTCTCATCAGTCAGAGCCGCACACGGGTACTGCCTTATAAAAAGGAACATAGAAATCATGTTGGGCATGCTATGTTGCAGTATCTTAAGTGTCTCGCCACTGACTGACAGGAAGATGCCGTTAAAATCGTCTGAACGATAATTGAGCCTTGCCACTTGTTCGGGAAAAAGGATAAGATAGCTGTTTTTGTTCAGTACATATTTTGTTTCGTCGATGGATATCTCTGCTTGCCCGTCAAGTACCAAGCCGAACAGAAAATTTTGCAAACGGACAGCATCTCCCAACAGACCTTTCAGCGTGAAATCTTCAATCAGCATTATGCCCGCAGTCTCGTTGAAAGCATAGTTGCTATTGTTCAAGTTGAGTTGCGCAAGCCTCTGCTGCATGGCGTTCCAGTCGTTGAAAATCATAATGTTACAAGAATGAGTGAGGTTTTATTTTAAGTTTTGTAGCAGATGACGCATATCTACGGCTTTGGCTATGATGTCGTGCAGTTTTGAAATCTCCACACGGTCTTGCTGCATAGTGTCGCGATAACGCAGTGTTACGCAGTTGTCGTTCAGCGTGTCGTGGTCGATAGTTATGCAGAAAGGTGTGCCGATAGCGTCTTGACGGCGATAGCGTTTGCCTATACTGTCTTTCTCGTCGTACTGAATGTTCATCTCGTAGCGTAGCAACTCTTCCACTTCGTGGGCTTTCTCAGGCAGACCGTCCTTCTTGACAAGTGGCATAATGCAGGCTTTTACCGGTGCAAGAACAGGTGGCAGTGAGAGAACCACGCGCTGTTCGCCGTTCTCAAGCGTCTCTTCTTTGTAAGCAGAACAAAGTACAGACAAGAACATACGGTCAACACCGATACTTGTTTCGATAACGAAAGGTGTGTAGCTCTGATTGATTTCGGGGTCGAAGTACTCGATTTTCTTACCCGAGTATTTGGCGTGTTGCGAGAGGTCGAAGTTTGTACGCGAGTGAATACCTTCCACTTCCTTGAAGCCGAATGGCATAAGGAACTCAATGTCGGTAGCGGCATTGGCATAATGTGCAAGTTTGTCGTGGTCGTGGAAGCGATATTTCTCGTCGCCGAGTCCAAGAGCCTTGTGCCAGCGCAGACGGAACTGTTTCCAGTGTTCAAACCACTTGAGTTCTTCTCCCGGGCGAACAAAAAACTGCATCTCCATCTGTTCGAACTCTCGCATACGGAAAACGAACTGACGGGCTACGATCTCGTTGCGGAAAGCCTTGCCTATCTGTGCGATACCGAATGGGATTTTCATACGACCGGTCTTCTGCACATTGAGGAAATTGACGAATATACCTTGTGCTGTTTCAGGGCGAAGATAAATCGTCATTGCGCCATCGGCTGTTGAGCCCATCTCTGTTTGGAACATAAGGTTGAACTGACGCACATCTGTCCAGTTGCGAGTACCGCTTATGGGGCATACTATCTCTTCGTCAAGGATGATTTGCTTGAGTTCGTCCAAGTTGTTATCATTCATTGCTTTGGCATAACGGGCGTGCAGTGCTTCGCGCCGGTCGATATGCTCTTTGACGCGAGGGTTAGTCTGACGGAACATCTGTTCGTCGAAACTCTCGCCGAAGCGTTTTTTTGCTTTGTCAATCTCTTTTTGTATCTTCTCGTCGTATTTGGCCAACTGGTCTTCAATAAGCACATCAGCGCGATAGCGTTTTTTCGAGTCGCGGTTGTCGATAAGCGGGTCGTTGAAGGCATCAACATGGCCTGAGGCTTTCCAAGTGGTGGGGTGCATAAAAATAGCGGCATCCAAACCAACGATGTTGTCGTGAAGACGGGTCATTGCGTTCCACCAGTATTGTTTGATATTGTTTTTCAGTTCCACACCGTTCTGACCATAGTCATAAACTGCGCCAAGACCATCGTAAATCTCGCTTGAAGGAAATACAAAACCGTATTCCTTGCAGTGTGATACAAGTTTTTTGAAAGTTTCTTCTTGAGTTGCCATAGTGTTATAAGGATTTAATAATTATCAAAAAAAATAAGATTTTTGCAAATTTGCATAAAAACCTTACAAATTTACAAAAAACTTATCAAAAAAGCAAATTCTTAAAATTTTAGTTTTTTTGTGGTCTTCCGCCTGCCATACCAAGGGCGAAAACACTGATGCGTGTCCCAATGATTGGGGTGATAACTTTTATGCAAGCGTGTATGGTAGAGCCTGTTGTTATAACATCGTCAATAAGCATTATATGTTTGTGTCGCCAAGCCTGAGGTTGTCGGACTTGAAAAATGTTCTCTGTGTTGAGTCGTCGTTGTTCGGTTGTCTTGTGTGTTTGCGACTCGTTGTTTTTTGTTCTTACAAGGTGAGTCGTATCAACAGGGATACCGGTTATTTTGCTTATTCCTTTACATATATGTTCTGCTTGGTTATACCCTCTTTGGCGTTGTCGTTTCGGGTGAAGCGGAACAGGAACAAGCAAATCAACACCATCGAAGAATCCGTTTTTTTGATATTCTTCTGCTGCCAGGCTGCCTAAATACTCGCCTATCTGTGGTCGTCCGTAGTATTTGGCAAGGTGTATCAGTCGGCGGAAATCACTGCCGTGTTCGTAAAAGCAAAAAGCGCCACCCCTTTGAAGTTTGGAAATATCCCAAAAGAGCATCTCCACCTTGTTGTTGCGAAACTTGTAGTGCTCGGTGCGTGGAAGGGCTTTTTTGCATTCTTCGCAAAGGATATTCTCTTGATTTTCAATATACTTGCCACAAGCATAACACAAGGGCGGGTAGAACAAGTCCATCAGACCATTCCACCCGCTCTTGAGTATTTGCAGTATTCTGCTTGTCATTATTTTTATCCTTTGAAAAAAGGAACTATATCAAAATCAGTTGTACAATGATATAAACCGGCAACAAGATGATAAGCGAGAACTTCAGCATATATCCGAAGAACGACGGCATCTCAATACCTTCTTGTTCGGCGATAGCCTTAACCATGAAGTTAGGTCCGTTGCCAATATATGTCAGTGCACCAAAGAACACGGCACCCATTGATATGGCTTTCATAAACTCAGGTGCTATACCAGCCACAGGGACTATGCCTTCTGCCACAGGTATGGTGGTAGCCGTTGCGTGGAACACCATGGCTGTCGGAGCATTGTCAAGAAAAGCAGACAAGGCACCGGTGCAATAAACGAACTGCCAAGGCTCTGTTATAGGCAGAGGGTTCTGCTGTAAGAACATAAGAGCCGGGGTCATCGTTGCAAAGATTCCGAGGAACACGCAAGCCACTTCCATGATAGGTGTCCAAGAGTAGTTGTTGGCAACACGAACTTCTTTTTTTGTTGTGAGCCAAGAGCAAGCAATGATAGCAATGAATGCCCACTCGCGCAAGAGTTTCAAATACCAAGGTGCATCTTCTGCACCCATAGCAGGGATATAAGTCTTGTTGATAAACATAGTAGAGCAAACAACGCAAAGCAGCCAGAAGATGTTGATAAGTCCGATAGCCTGCATCTTTGTAGCCTCGCGTACGTCTGCCATTACATTCTCAAGAGGCTCTTTCTTGTAGTAGAAAGTGTCAATGCAGAAGTAAATGATAAGTAGCAAACCGCCTGTAATAAACCATTCAAGGAACATATTTTGTAGCCACCACATAAATGGTGTGCCTTTTTGGAACAAGAGGAACAATGGCGGGTCGCCAAGCGGAGAGAGCAGACCACCGCAGTTGGCTACAATAGCAATAAAGAACAATACCGTATGAACACGGTATTTGCGCTGTTGGTTGGTGTCAAGCAATAGGCGGATAAGAAGCATTGCAGCACCTGTTGTACCCATAAGCGAAGCAAGAACCCAACCGATAGCAAGAATACAAGTGTTTACAAGCGGGGTCGCTTTCAAGTCGCCCTTTATGCAAATGCCACCGGTAGTAACGAAAAGTGCCATCAAAAGCAAGATGAACGGTACATAGTCGTAAACCATTTGGTGAATAAGCTCGTGGCTCATGCCGTTCATACAGAGCCAGATACCTACCGGTACGCCTAAAACAAGGGATACGATAAGTTTGTTTTTATTATGCTCCCACCACTCGCCAACATGTGGTACCAGTGGAAGAATAGCGATGCAAAGAAGCATCACAACGAACGGGATTAGCATCCACGCCGGAATAAGATGTATTAAAGGATCCATGATATTGTTAGATTGGTTGTTATTTGTTGTTAGATTTGTCTTTTTATTCCTTTATTAGACTACATTTGCTGTTTCAAACGCACAAATTTACACAAAAGTTTGCAAAAAACAAAATTTAATTTCAAATTCTATTAGTTTGCCACGAATTGCGGATAGAATTCTTTTATATTATGCAAATAAATTATCCATTGTTAGTTGAATGGGGATGTTGTTTGCAAACTTATTTTTCTTTAACCCAAAGGCAGTGATCATCATTAGAGATACTCCCTTTTTTGTTCCAGAATGTGTTATAAAAGTTGATATTTTGTTTTGCAATGCCCTTTCGTAATTCTCGGTCAATTCATACTCGCCTTGTGAGTATTTGATTTCGCATACATTGATAACCTGATCATCTCTATCAATCAGCATATCTATTTGCGTACCGGTTTCGTTATCGTCTTTTGGACGATATTGCCATGAGAAAACATTACTAATGATACCGGAAATGCCTAATGCGCTTTTTATCTGTTCTATATGCTGGAAACAAACACGCTCAAACGCCAATCCGCTCCATGCGTTATACTGTGGCTTAATAATCATTTGCGACCAGTAGTTTTCTCCAAAAGTATGCTTATTTACAAGGAATTTGAAATAAAAGAGCGTGAAATTATCAATCAATTGATATAATACATCCTTTTTCTGTTTTCCAATAGAGTAAAACGAGCGAATAAAATCACACTCTTCAAGTTCTTCTAACATGGTGGTAAGTTTACCACCAATGTTCAAACCGGTTGCTTTAATAATCTCAGACCGCATCATACCGGCTTTTTTTGTTCCTAAAGCTGTGATAATGGCTATATATGGTTGCGGATTGCGAAACAAAGAGGCATAGAGAGCATTGAACTCACCACGAAGCGGACTTGACTTCTCGAAAAATAAACGACTGATATTTTGTGCGGGACTATATTCCTTTTGCAAAAATTGCCAATAGTACGGAATGCCACCCATAACCATATAAGTGTCAAGGATATTGCGTCGGCTCATACCGAGATTGTTTGCTATCGCATATTTCTCACATTCACGCAGAGTGAATGGTTCTAAATATATTTGGCGAGTTAGCCGATTGTGTAACCCACCATAATTTTTGACAATCTTGCTGATGATCCATGAAGTTGCACTACCGCAAATAATGAGTATTATATCCTTTCGTGCAGAAGCCCAACTGTTCCAGAAATGATCAAGAGCGGAAACAAGGTTTGATTTGGGGGTGTCCATCCATGGTAACTCGTCTATAAAGACAACTTTTTTCTCGCCTGAACGAGTTTGTAAGAATTGTTCCAAAGCAAAAAACGCATCCGACCAATCAGAGATATGAGGTATATTACTCATTCCGGCATTCTGTAATGAGCGTTTGAATTCTTTAAGTTGACCTTTCTTGTCAACTTTCTGGAGTCCGGTATGTTGAAAAACTATTCGTGTGTTGTAGGTCTCACGAATGAGGTATGTTTTACCTACACGGCGACGACCATAAATTGCCACAAATTGCGAATCGTCTTTGTCAAGCAATGACAGCAATAACTGCTGTTGTTGTTCTCTTCCTATTAGCATAATCGTTATTTTTGAGGCAAATGTACAAATAATTTACCAAATGTGCAAAAAAAAATGCGATTTGGTACGAAATAATGGCATTTTTGTCGAAAAAGTATGCGATACTGTACCAAATCTATGTTTTTTTATGGTAGATTTGGTACAGTATCGCACTTTTTAATGAGAGATTATTGTTCTTTCGAAGTCTGCATTCTTGGACAATTCCCTATGTAAAAATATCGTTATTTCGGACGGATAGGTTATTTCAATAAGAATTTGATTCTAAAACGCAGGATAATTTTTCTGAGTTTTCTTTTTAACTTGAAGATTATAGTGTTAGTCGGGAAAAGGCGATAAGGCAAAACGAGTATCTTATCAGCAAGGCTAAATGCTTGTTTTGCTTCTTGCCATACTATTTGAATATTTCTTTCAAGTTGTTCGCTCTGAAGATAATCGTCTTGAGTTATTTGCAATAGTGGAGTGGCAATTCTGTTTATGTACGAAAGTCCAAACGGCCATAGACGGCTGAGCAAATAGCCGAAAGAATAGTAGTCGGAATACCCGTTTTCCGGTTTGTATTCCCCGCCAAGCCATAAAGGATTTTTTGCATTATGAAGGTTCGTTATGTCGGCAGCCCAACCAAAGTCGATGATACTGACTTTTATGCTATCGCCTTTGCGTGAAATGAGATAGTTTGTTTCTCTTAAATCGCGATGCATAATGTTGTTTTCAGTCAAGATTTGCAGTATGTGCAATGTTTGCTCTACAAACTGTCGGATAATCGGCAGAGTATTGTTTTTCGGCTTATTGAAGAAACTGAAAGCGTTTTCGCCTTCAATTTTCGTCATCTCAAAGAAACAGCCATCGCTTGCTTCGCCCGTATTTATAACCTTTGGAAAACAATCGTACTTTTCCAAACGTCGAAGCACACTTACTTCGTTATCAATGAGGAACTTGTCAGCACGCTTATAGAACGATTTTTCGTTCTCATAAACAATCGAACAAAAATGAACTTCTGCTTCGTCGGGCATAACGATGTTTTGCGAAACAAGTTTGCCGTGGCGATAAGCCCAACGAGATAGTTGCAGGTTTTCTTTATTGAAATGCACACTTAAATCGTTGGCTCGGACATACTCATAATTATGTTTTCTCATAAAAGCATCGAGTAGTTTGATTGCATGCTCTCTTGTGCCGTCAAAATTCAAACCAATTTTTTCGGCGGCTGTTTTTAGTTTGCCTATGTAATCGTCTGCAACTGCTTTCTTCTGTATATAAGCGTGATAAAGAAGTGAATAGAAGAAGTATTCATCGTTTGGGACATAAATGCCCGACGGAAGAAGTATTTTGCTCAGGAGTATATCTTTCTCAAAGCGCATATCATAGTAGTTGTCTCTGACGCTTCGGAAGTCAAAATCTACTTTCTGCCCGCCGATATTTATTTTGAAAGCTACACGATACATATATTTATACACATCTTCGGCTTCAGTCAGATACCAAAGATAGCGTTTGCTGGTGGTTAGGATGTCAATATCTCCGTGTCCCTGCATCGTATATTGGTCGGGCAGACCTTCAAAATTGCGCAAAACGCAGTAGTTGGTAGAATTATTCAAGACATAGAAAAATTGTCTCATTGACTCATAACCGCCACAGCCTGTTACATTTCTATGCAATTCTTCGACCGTTTGGTCTTGAGTAGGGTATCGTTTGAGAAAATCTTCGGTGTTTAAGCCGAAGAGTATAGTTAGATCTTTGTTTGTTTCCCAATCGTTGTTGCTTGTGTGAATGCGGTGTCCGCCACCGGTCCAATCGCGATATAGTTGTTTTTTATCGAATATATGAGCATTTACACAATCTGTGCCTGATGAAGTCTCGCGGTTTTCCATCTTAGGGTTAGGGTCGTCTGCTATGATTGCAAGAAAAGGCTCATTGCCACAATGTTTCATCTTGCTATTGAACATACGGACAAACCTATTGTAGGGAAGGTGCGATTGTGAATGTGAGTAAAAAATGCGAAGGTTGCGAAGAAACAGGTCTTTATCCCAACTTATGCGAAAAATCTTACGAACCTGAAACGAAGAGTTGATGTCGTTAAGAATTTTGTCTTTATGCTCAAGTGCATTTGACCAAATGATGATAAGATGTGTCATTGTAACGGGGTATTGAGTAATAATAACCCCTGCGCAAAAAAACGAACCTTTTTTTACCGCAGGTATTTCTGTGCAAAAATAATAAAAATCTCTTAAAAATGCAAGTATTATTGAAAATATAGTATTTATCGCTCTTTA
>JAFVAX010000069.1 GCA_017480285.1 Paludibacteraceae bacterium
CCTCTTTCAACACCCTGTCAATCTCCTTTCCCTCTCTCTAACAACAACCGTCGTTTCCTAAACAACAGCCGTTATTTTCAAACGGGATTGCAAAGATACAACCTTTTTTTTAATTTTCCAAATTTTTTTCAAAGTTTTTTTGACTTTTTTGCAAATCTTGTAGTTTTTCTATACTTTTTACACCTTAATAAGGGGAGATTCTGAACAAACTTGTTCAAAAGAATGAAACAAATGTTTGAATAAAGAAAGAAATTCTTTTGTATTTGACAGAAATAAGCAACTCCATCTCTGTCAATAACTAAATAAAGTGTCATAGATTACAATTTACAATTCACAATTTACTTTTTTAGACCCTGACATGCGTCAGGGTGAGGAAAAATTAGGTACGCAACTGGAAAATTGCGTACCTAATTTTTTGACTTATTTTGGAATTGTTTTAGAATTATTTTAGAGATGTTTTAGAATTTCTTTTTATAAATGATACAAGACAACTAAAACAGACAAAACAACTAAATGTTACAAAACAACTAAATGTTACAAGATAGCTAAATGTTACAAAACAACTAAATCTAACAAGAAAAAGTAACACTTATTTGAGTTGGAAGACTACTCTAACGGTGATGGATGCCTTTTTGTCGCGACTCCAAGTATTGAAAGCACCTCCGTAGGAATACTCGTCGGAGCCAGTGGGGTCGGTTATCTGGAAGACACCGAGGTTGGCAGATTGCAACTGACCGAGTCCGCCACCTGCATTGTCGGCAATAGCCTTGCAACGACGCTTGGCGTCAGCAGAAGCAAGTTCGATGAGTTGTTGCTTGATTTCAGAGAGATGTGTGTAATAATAGTCCGGAGAGTCGGACGAGATGTTTACATTTTGCTTTGCGAGTGAAGAAATGGAACGGGAAATTTCTTCTACCTTGTCAATCTCAGTAGATGTAACAGTGAAACTCTGCGAAGCTGAATAATGTGAGAAGGTAGAACCGATATAGTTGCCTTCGTTATTATACAAGGAACGGAAATTTGCTTCTACATCTGTAAACTTCCAAATAATCTCACTATCCTTCACGCCGTTGTCAGCCAGATATTTCTTCACGATTTCCTTATCACGCTCAATGCTGTTGTAAGCATCAATACGCGTGTTTGCTTGAACAGAGAAAGTACCGCTCCAGACAATCTGGTCGGAAGTGAATTCAATTTCGCCAAGTCCTGTTGCCTGAATAGTATGGCTGTTTCTTGAACGATAGGTAAGTGCCAAAGAAAGGATCCAGACACTTACTATAATACTCAAACCGAGTATTACCATTTTCCATAAATCTTTCATAACTGTTTTTGATTTTGCGTTAATGATACATATATTTTCAAAATTGTAGTACAAAAGTAATAATAAATATCAGTAAAAGCAAATTTTTTTGTATATTTGTAAAAATTATTGCAACCGAATGAAAAAATACTCTTTCTCTACATATTTGCCTTTTTACCGCAGAAATTTAGCGATAGCCCTGCCTGTTGTACTGACACAGTTAGGCGGGGCATTGGTAGGTTTGTTTGATATGATAATGGTAGGTCATTACAGCACAGCCGATATGGCGGCAGTAAGTTTTTCCAACGCACTGTTTTTCACGGTAATGACTTTTGGTATGGGTGCTCTTATGGGCATAACGCCACTTGTGGGCTATGTTTATGTACGGGGTGAAACTGATAATGTTAGAAGTTATTGGACAAACGGACTTGTTTTCTGCCTTATTATTGCAGCGGTGTGTAGCATACTTTTGTTTATTTGTATTCCATTGCTTCCGTATATGGGTCAGGAACAGGTCGTTATAGAAAAAGCCCTACCCTATTTTGTTTGTTGCGTATTGAGCATTTTTCCATTTATGCTTTTTTGTTTGCAGAAGCAATTTTTAGAAGGTTTGGGTAATACGATAGTGGCAACAGTTATTGCTGTGATAATGAATGGGTTGAATATATTCCTTAACTATATTCTCATCTTCGGCAAGTTAGGCTTTTCTCCTATGGGTGCCACAGGTGCGGGCATTGCAAGTCTTATCAGCCGTTGCCTAATGCCACTGTGCTTTATGGTAGTTATGTATCGTAGCAAGCAATGGCGTTTTTATATTCAATTTTCGAGACTTAAAGAGGTATTGTCGGCCATCAAACTAAAAGAGATAACGAAGATAGGTATGCCTATCGGCGGACAGACCCTGCTTGAGACAGTCGGTTTTACAGCCACTTTTGTAATGGTAGGCTGGATTAACAAAGAAGCCATCGCAGCTCATCAGATAGCCAATCAAATGGCAGACCTGACATTTATGATTTCGCTCGGCATAGGTGCAGCCACCACTATTCGCGTCTCGCATCAATATGGTTTAGGCGACATACAAAGTCTGAAGCGGGCAGCATACGCAAGTGTTCATTTAGGATTGTTTATGAGTTTTTTAGGAATGATTCTAATGATTGGACTGAGAAAATTCATACCACTGATGTTCACTACTGACGAAGCCGTTATTCCATTGGCATCCAAACTATTAGTTTATGCCGGAATTTTTCAGTTGTCTGACGGTTTGCAATGTATCGGTGCAAGTATGCTACGAGGACTGAAAGATGTGCGTATGCCCGTTATCTTCGCAGCAATAGCCTATTTGGGTATTTCACTACCAACAGGCTATTTATGCACTTTCACACTAAACATTGGCGTTGAAGGTATGTGGATAGGCTTTATCTTAGGCTTGAGTACAGCCGCAGTACTTTTCCATTGGCGTTTTCACTTGTTAGTCAGACGCTTAGAAAAGCGACAGTTGGCCGTTTAAGGCGTCAAGTTCACCAAAAATTTCGTTTTGCACCTCAGGAGAATTAGGCACAAGCGGCAGGCGCAAGTAGTTCTTTATCAAACCCTGACGAGTAAGTAGAGTTTTTATTCCCGCCGGACTGCCTTCTTTGAAAAGCAGACTTACCATTTTGGAATATCTGCGCATGAGTTGCTCGGCATCCTGTTCAAGGTGCACTATCTTGTAGAAGTCGGCAGGAAAAGCATTTGAGGCAACAGAGATAAGTCCGTCAGCACCGGCTTTAGCCGCTTCGTAAGCAAGGTTGTCGTCGCCACTAAAAACTTTGAATTTACCGTTTGCAAGACTTATCAGTTGCTTGAGCTGGGCAATGTTTCCACCGGCTTCTTTTATACCATAAATCTGCTCAGGTACTTCGTTATAGATACGCATCACCGTTTCAGGCAACAGGTTAACACCCGTGCGTGCGGGTACATTATATAGCATTATAGGTAATGCAGACCTTGATGCCACTTCCACAAAATGCCGGAACAGCCCTTCCTGTGAAGGACGATTATAAAACGGACAAACTGTCAGGATAGCCGAATAAGACAATTTGTATTGGTTTGACAAAGAAGCGACTTCGCCGGCAACCGCCACAGTATTATTTCCTCCAATACCTAAGACGAGGGGTTTACACATCGCATTTTCAGGCAGATAGTCCATAATCTTGCGCTTATCATTTTCGGAGAGTGTAGCCGTCTCGGCGGTTGTACCAAGCACTACGAAGAAATCCACAAAATTAGCCTGTGATGCTACAACATTTCTAAGTGCGACAATATCCACTTTTCCCTTTTCGTTAAAAGGTGTGATAAGGGCAGAACCAAGTCCCGTTATTGACTTTTTCATTGGTTGAAGGTTTTTATATAATGAATTATATTATTGAATAACAAATGTTTATCATTGCATCCTTTAATCATCAAATCGTAGAGATAAGGTTTTTCCGTTTCCGCTCCGGCTCGACAGAGGGCATCAGCATATAGTGAGATATACGACAATGGAAATGTTTGAATATCAGTAATGTTGATAAGCAAATCAAATTTCCCCATAGGCAGGAAATAGGGCTTTTGGAATAAGTCTGTCTGGTCGTTATAAAGATACTGTACAGTCGGCAAACTTTGCCACTTTTCTGCTTTGGTATGTTTTTGAGGCACATAGCAAACAGTGGTAAGTTGTTTGTTTTCAGACTTTAGCACATTCAAACATTCAATCAGATGTCGTTGTTCATCAACATTTGAAGCCGTTGTGAGTAGCAATATATTGTTTATTTGTGTCCATTTAGGCATCAACATTTTATTTCTTTTATAGTGTCGAAGCCTAAAAGAAAACAAGATGAACAGTATTTTCTGTATGAAGTTTCGCATATCGAATCAGCTAATCATTTGTAAGAAATCGTCTTCTGAGATTATTTTGACCCCAAGTTTCCGTGCTTTTTCAAGTTTCTGCGGTCCCATATTTTCTCCAGCGAGGATAAAAGTTGTTTTGGCAGAAACGCTTGAGACATTAACTCCGCCATATTGTTCGATAAGTTCCTTATACTCATCGCGTGAATGATGTGAGAAAGTGCCGGAGATAACCACTTTTGCCCCATTAAGTTTATTTTCTGTAACAGCGTTTGTCTCGGTTGTAGCGAATTTGAGACCTGCTACCTCAAGTCGCTTCAACAAACTTTGGTTCTCCTCTTTCCCGAAATAAGCAATGATGCTATCGGCTATCTGTTCGCCCACATCTTCAACCGCCATAAGTTCCTCTTTTGAAGCCTTTTGCAAAACCTCAAGCGAGCGGAAATGATTTGCGAGTTTTTTGGCGGTTGTCTCACCTACAAAGCGGATTCCGATAGCAAACAAGACCCTTGCAAAAGGTACTTTTTTAGACTCTTCAATGGCATTAAGAAGGTTGGAGGCAGACAGTTCCTGCCAACCGTCAAGCGCAAGGAGTTGCTGCTTTTCAATGGAATATATATCAGCAATGTTACTGATTATATTTTTAGATACGAGCAGATGTACATTTTGTTCGCCGAGCCCTTCAATGTTCATTGCCTTGCGCGTCGCAAAATGTTCGATTCGCCCTTCTATCTGTGGCGGGCAGGACATCTCATTAGGGCAGAAATATGCGGCTTCGTCGGTGTTTCTTCTTAGTGGTGTTCCACATTCGGGACATACCTGAGGGAACTGTATAGGCAAAGCCATTGGTTGGCGTTTTGCAAGTTCTACTGCTGTTATTTTAGGAATTATCTCACCGCCTTTTTCGACCCATACAAAATCGTTTTCACGCAGGTCGAGCGACTGTATGAAATCGGCATTATGCAATGTGGCGCGTTTTACGATTGTGCCAGACAGTTGCACCGGTTTAAGATTAGCAACGGGCGTTACTATACCCGTCCTTCCGACTTGAAAAGTAACTTGTTCAAGTTGGGTGAGCTGTTTTTCAGCCGGGAACTTGTAAGCAATAGCCCAACGGGGTGATTTAGCAGTAAAACCGAGTTGTCGCTGTTGGGCAAAATCATTGATTTTAAGCACTATGCCATCGGTAGCGACGGGTAGGTTCTTACGCTCAACATCCCAATAGTTGATAAACTCCATAACCTGCTCAAGCGAGGTGCAGGTTTTTATTGACTTTGCAACCTGAAAGCCCCACAGAGCCGCAGCCCTTAGACATTCATCGTGTTTACCAAAGGGAACTTCATCACCTAAAAGGTAATAGAGATAACAAGTTAGTTTTCTTTGCCTTACGATGTTCGGGTCTTGCAGTTTGAGAGTACCTGAAGCGGCATTTCTCGGATTAGCAAAAAGCGGTTCTTCGTTTTCCAATCGCTCTTGATTAAGCCGTTCAAACTCCTGCCAAGGCAGCAGCACTTCACCACGGATCTCGAAGTTTTCGGGAATTTGTTCTCCGTTTGGCAACACAGCCGGCAACTGCTGCGGGATAGACGGGATAGTTTTTATATTCTCAATAACATCGTCGCCACGAGTGCCATCGCCACGGGTCAAAGCGTGGGCTAGTCTGCGATTTTCATACCAAAGAGAGATGGAAAGCCCGTCAAACTTCAGTTCTGCTACTATCTCAACCTTCTCTTGTTGAGGAAGTTGCGATATTACACGCCGATACCAATCTTTTATCTCCTGCTCGCTGTAAGTATTAGCGAGCGAAAGCATAGGATAGCGGTGATAAATTTGCTTGAAGCCTTTTTCGGTGTTTTGTGAAAGGTCTGAACCGGGATGTTGAGTTGGCGAATCCGATGAAAAAAGATCAGGACGCTGTTGCTCAAGTTTTTCCAACTCGTGCATCTTGTCGTCGAAGTCCTTATCGCTCATTATTGGCTGACTGTCGATATAATATCTGTCGTTAGCCTCTTTGAGTTGCTCACGGAGAGTTTGGATACGCTCTTTGACGGGATCTGCCGGTGTTTGCTCTTCAAATCCGATATTTGAAAAAAGGTCGAGTTGCATTGTATTACTGAGTTACTATAACTTTTTGTGCCTTATGCTGATGCTGTCCGCCATATAACTCTACTATATACACACCTTTTGGCAAGTGTAGGTCGCTAAGGTTCAACTCTTGCCCTGCCGACAATTCAACTTGCGAGTAAAGAAAGCCAGTCAGTGTGAATACTCTTGCCGAGAGAGAATTGTTATCTGCCGACAGAACCAAACTATTGTCTTGTTTTACAATTGGTTGCCATTTATATAGCGGTTCGTTGGAGAGTCTCAGACCAATGAGCACCGGGTCGTGGTCGGAGGAGCGGAACATCGTCAGGTCAGAGGACTTATCGTAGGTAAAACCGTCGTGCTCATCGGAGTTAATATGGTATGCCGCCATGCCTGTTACTTGCGGGTAAAGGGTTTTTGAAGCAAGAGCATGGTCGAGATATCCGGCTTGGTCGCGAAAGACATAGGAGTAGGAAGTGTCTTTATGAAAAGCACGATGAAGGTCGGTATAACCGGCATTGATAAAAGCCTGTATAGGGTCCTCTTTGGCGTACGCATTAAGGTCACCAACAACAAGAATATCAGGGTCTTGGTAGAGTTTGTCCATATCCGAACTAAGGACCGAATTGGCTTCGTTAGTGCGCGTGGCATTGAATATACCTTGTCCGTCTTTCTGGTCGGCATCGGCTCCGTTGCCTGTACCGGATTTGGCCTTGAAGTGATTGACAGATAGAAGGAAACGCTCGCCGGTCGCAATCTCCTCGAACATCGTAACCTTCTTACGGTTGGAAGTGGCAGTATTGTTAGATGTTACTTTTCCAACTTGTTTTACACGGTCTTTACGATATACATATCCGGCTTTGGTAAAAGAGCCGTTGGAATAGGCATCGTCTTCTGAAAAAGTATATTCAAAACCTGTAGCGGCAGTAAGCGAAGTCGCCAACTTACGGAGTGCCGTCGGACCGCCTTCAATCTCCACAAAACCGAATATATCGGCTTTGATATGTGTGAGTGCATCCATTATCTTTGAATGCTGCTTATCGGAATCGGACTTACTGCCCGGACCATAACCGGTGCCTAAGTTTTCAACAAGATAATACTCCAAGTTAAAAGCACAAACGAGCAAAGTATGCTCTGCCAAAAGGTCAACCGAAGGTAAGGTCTGCATATCCTGACGGGTGTTGCCACGGAAATCGCAAGACTTGAAAGAAACTGAATTAGATGAATTTACATACACTTGAAGGTTGTATAGTTTTTCCCCCATACGGTGGTAGCCACTAATACCATTTATTTCTATTTCTGCATTTTCATTTGCTTTTATAAGACTATAGTATTCGCTTGAAGCGGGTAATGCCTGATTGGTAGGGGCAAAAATACGATGTGGGGCAATAATATAAGTTCCTGTCTTATAGTAATAGTTGTTGCATATATAGAACGGTACATCGAAAACAACTGTTTGCCCTACATATTTGGAAAGCGACGAACTGTTCCAATTTTGCGGGTCGGAGATATGCACTTCAGTTTGGGCACGAGACAGAAGAAAAGATAATTGCAGGCAGCAAAGAAACAGAAGTTTCAAAAAGAAAGTGTTTTTCATATAAAATCGGTTTGCACTCAAAAAAAAATTGAGATATTTAAGCAAAAAATTGCAGTTCTTGTTATTTCCTACAAAGATAATTTCTTTTTTTCAACTTTGCAAATTTTTTTGCTATTATACGCAAATCAGTCGTTAGAAAAACCATCTTTTGACTTATGTGGTCGATTTATGGTCAATCAGGGCGGAAGTGAGTTCGTCTGCTGCCTGAATGATAGAGAGTAAGGGTGATTTTTCTTTAGCCACAAATAAATTGCCTTTTGCTTCTACACTCTGAAATGGCATATCCCATGCTGACATGTGCCAACGAATAGCAAGAATCTCGTCATCGGTCATCTCAAGTCCGAGACGCAAAAGTCGGATAACCGATTTTTCGCCATGACCGACAGGCAACTCGCTATAATCAACATTATAAGCTTCATAAGTCTCCCATTGATTGTAATCGTTCTTGCGATATTTAGTTGTTTTCTTATAGATATTCGTTTTGCATACATCGTGCAGTAGAGCAGCAATGATTATACTTTCACGGGAGACCTGTTGCTCTATTTCCGGCTTACGTTTGATAAGCATATCACGTAAATCTTTTGCAGTTAAAGCAACTTCATAAGAGTGTTCGGCAAGCCCGCCCTCATAATTACCATGAAAAACAGTAGAAGCAGGAGCTACAAAGAAATCAGACTGTTCAAGCCAAGATAAAACATTTTCGATACCTGCACGATTGGTAGAACGAAGGAGTCTAATAAATTTTTCTTTAATTGTGTTTTTTTTATCTTTATTTTCGGTTTGCTCTACCATAACATTTAATTTTATTGATTTATTTTGCAAGAAATATCATAAAAGAGATTGAAGTTATCACACTTAAAATCAGCGTACACGCAGTTTCTGCCCTACTCTAATTACCGAATTGGCAGAAATGCCATTAAGCCTGCACAACGCATTGACAGATGTGCCGAACCTCTTTGCTATAAGCGATAAGGAATCACCCTGACGTACAACATAGTATCTACTGCCTTGACCTCCCGCTTGCATATTTCTCGCTTGACGCGAATGGGCATAAGTAGATTTACGGGTAATGAAATACAGGCTGTCTTTCAAAGCGTAGTTCTCATAATTGATGATTTGTTCGGTATTGAAGGCATTACCGAGATAGCGCACTTCGAAATGCAAGTGTGATCCGGTAGAACGCCCTGTGTTGCCACCTAAGCCGACAGGCTCGCCCGCAAAGATACGCTCACCATCGTCAACCAAGATTCGCGACATGTGGGCATAAACGGTTTCAAGACCATTGTCGTGCCGAACAACGACATAATTACCATAGCCCCTTGGTTCATAATTTATAATACGAACCTGCCCGTCCCACGCACAGCGAATAGTGTCGCCTACTTGCAACTTTATGTCGGTACCAAAATGATAACGGTAGCGACGCGGACCGAACTTAGAGGTTATATAATTCGGGAAAGGCATAACAAAGCCTCGAAGGTCTATTCTTG
Source organism: Paludibacteraceae bacterium (assembly GCA_017480285.1). Taxonomy (GTDB): domain Bacteria; phylum Bacteroidota; class Bacteroidia; order Bacteroidales; family Paludibacteraceae; genus Colicola. The sequence continues at coordinate 9,335 of JAFVAX010000069.1, forward strand.
TAGAGTCCTTTATTGAATCAATAGGTATATGATAGGGATTGACACGGTCAGTAGTCCAGTTCTCACGATATAGAGCGTGAGCCGGATGTTCTTCTGCCAAGCCGTCTGTTTCATGTCCGGCAGAGAGGCGTTTGTACACACAAGATTTGCCGTCTCTTCCACGGACTACGATATGGCGCATCAGACTGTCTAACTCACAGTTTACAAACAAGGTATCATTGCAGTATTCGACAGCAAAATTGTTTGCACGCTGAGCATAGATAAAATGAGATACGAATATAAAACAAAAGAAAAGGAAGTACTTATATAGACTATATTTTTTCACACTTGTCAGATTTACATGGTAATAAAATTAAAGTAGTTGCAGAAATAAAAACGCAAGCATTTGCAAAAATAAGAAAAAAAGTGGAAAAAACAAAACGAAAATAAAAAAAGAGAATAATTAAAAGCAATTACTCTCTTCAAAACTCGGTGCTCATGTCTTACAGATTATCGAACATTTGTAGAGAGCCTAAAAGCGTTTGTCGAGTTCATAGATTGGTACAAATGGTATCATCATCAATGAGATGTGATTTTCTTAATGTCTTCTATTGCAGCCTCAATGTCTGATAGGTCTTTAATGATATAAGTTTGCTCATCGCATGAGATAACTCCGTTAATAGTGTGTTGCTGCGGCTTGGGAGTAACGAATAGTTCTGATATCGGTACTTCCAAAGCCGCAGCGATATTTGCCAACACCGAGTAGGTTGGATTACCTGATAAAGCGCGAGAGATAACCTCGCGATTTCCTCCAATTTTTTGAGCGAGGTCTTGCATGGTTATACCTCTTTCCTTCAGCAATTCTTTTACCCGAAGTTGTCCTTCAGTTGTATATGAAGGCATACGATTATAGTTTCTTGGCTTTTCCATTTCTTATACAATACTTAAAAATCGCTGCAAAGGTACGATTTTTTTTTGAAAAAAGCAAATAATTTCACTTAAAAATCACAAAAATGAAGAAAAATGAAGAAAACGTGATTTTTCAGTCAAAAAATTTGCATATGTCGTGATTTTTTAGTACCTTTGCACCGTAAAACAAAACAAGAAAGTAATTTAGTAATCACAAATCAACAAATAGGAGGATAAAGTTATGACAACGACAATTTTAGCAGTAGAAAATGGTAAGGCTAACAGCATGGTATTAAACGGAATGACCTCTCGTCATGCACAAGTAATCGCGAACCGTACGGGGTCTTTGGAAATGGGACTTATGAAAAGTCTTCTCATCGACACTCTGAAGGCAAAGTTACAAACCACGGCTCATTTTTGGTTTCGGAAGGTCAATGGTGAAATCCGCGAAGCATGGGGAACGACTAACCCATCACTTATGGCAAGCAAGATAATTGGTACAAGGTATAGTGGTGAACAGGTGAATACGGTTAAGTATTGGGACATAGAGAAAGGTGCCTTTAGGTCTCTTCGATTTGAGAACTTGGTGGCAGTTGCATAAATGAAAACAAGAGGGCTGGGGACAGCCTCAGCCCTCACAAAAATATCAATGTTATGTATATAGACGAGTATATTAAGAAGGTGTTTACCTATTATCCGATGGTAGTAGGCTCATGGGGCATTGAAGCGTGTTCTCCTATCTATGAAAGTGAGGAAGGAGAAGGCGGATTATCAATCACGGTAAACGGATTTAAGCATAAGGGCGAAGTACGTATCATCTTGAATTGGATGGATTTGTTTGATGTTACTCTAATCAATCCAGATGGCAGCGTAAAACGTCAAATAAAAGGCATCTACGTTGATAGTCTGGTTATGGTGATAGATAATGCCGTTGAGAAGGTCTCGGACTATGAGCAGAAAGTTAGACAAATGTATTTCCTTAAAGCATCCTAAATTATGAACGTAGTATTATTATGTCGAGTATCGACTAACCATCAAGACTATAATCGTCAGATAGCAGAACTAACGGAGTTCTGCATTCTTCAGGGTTGGAATATAGAGAAAGTCTTTGCCAACAAGATAAGCGGCGCAAAGAAGTTAGAAGAGCGCGCAGAGATTCAAGACATGGTTATGTATGTGCGCACGCATGATATAGATAAGGTGGTCGTATTAGAGATAAGCCGCCTCGGTCGTAACACCCTTGAAGCATTGAAGGTTATTCAAATGCTCAACGAAGAAGGAATTTGTTTGTATGTGAAGAACTACAACCTTGAGACGATAGTGGGCGGGAAAGTGAATCCTGTTGCAAGCATGATATGTACGATTCTGTTGGAGATTGCCCAGATGGAGCGTCTAACCATTGCAGAGCGTATGACTTCGGGGAGAAATCAGTATATCGCTCATTGTAGAGAGAACGGGGTTAAGATGGGCAGACCTGAAACCTACCGAAAGTCAGAGGATGCCTATCGCGAGCAGTACGCGAAAGAGATAGGTTTACTCCGAAAAGGTATTAGCCTACGGAACGTGCACAGCATTACATCAACTTCAATGGGAACTTTACAGAAGTTAAAGACGAGGTTTGTCGGATAGGAGAAGAGGCATCAGCCTCTTTTCTTTTATCACTTTAAGATAAAATCTAAAGGTGTGACAATTTGAGGTGTGCTAATCCCTATTCTGTGATATTAAAATAGTACAAACGAAGATTTAGCACGCATTTTCGTTGCAAAACACAGATATTTTGTAAAATTAGACCTGAAAATTTGCAAATATGCAAAAAAAGTAGTAATTTTGCGCAACTTTTGACGCAAAACATTTTTTGCCTATGGGGACATGAAACACACTTAGGTTACATACCTAAATAAGAAATAGCATTTAATTTATTCTTTCTTCTTGGAAGTTTGGCGACAGAAAAGGAACTGAGAGAACTAAGTTAAATGTTCACGTCAGCGTGAACACTATACTTATCTTGTCAGTTCAGGTAACGCCAAACACCTCAAGAAGCGGGATAATGATATTGTTCACGCTTTTTCTTTTTGTACCCTCAGAACGAAAGAAACAAAACACAAATGATAAACGATATGAAAACAACACATTTATTTGTTCTGTCAATGGCATTGGTGATGTCATTGGCTGGTTGCAAAGACAACAAGGGGAATAATCCCGAAAATCCGCAAACAGGTGAGAGTGTGGTAAAATCAACTACATCGGTGAACGGTGGTAATGGTATTATTATCGAAGCCTTGATGAAAGACGGCACACGTCAGTATTACAAGGTCATAACACCATCCGAGGTGGGGGTAACTAATTACTATGCTTATTACGCTTCAGATGGCTTCAAAGAGTACGATTATAAGGGGAGCGTTGTAATCCCTGAATCAATCACGCATGAAGGTACGACTTACTCTGTAACAAACGTGTTAGGGGGGAATGCTTCATCTGCTTCTAAGTGCTTGACTTCTGCATTCTTTAATTGTACCGACTTGAAGAGTGTTACGCTACCTCGTACCATTAACAAAATCGAAACCTGCGCAATGAGGTTAAGGAAAGAGTATGAGCCTGACAAGGTTATATCAAACGATTTAGTGCTAATATGCCTTGCTCCGAATCCCCCTGCATTAGGGCAGCAGGAGTTGAATCTGCCACAAAATCCTGATTGGGAATGGGGTTGGGCTTATGCCACCATTAAAGTCCCATCTGCAAGCGTAGATGCATATAAATCGGCAGATATGTGGGCACTATATAAGGACTATATAGAAGCAATAGAGTAACAACTGAATTACGAACCCATAAAACACAACTGAATTATGATGAAAACGAAGTTAATGATGCTCGCTGCGGCTGTAGTCCTGTCGCTCGGAATGGCAGGATGTAAAGGAAATAACAACAATCCAGAAGAGCCGAACACCCCCAATACCGAGGAAGTAACCATTTCTAATATAGAGGAGACAGATGGTGGGCGCGTGACATACACCTATTCTGATGGCGCAAAGATGGGCTTCCTTATCAGGACGGATATGCAAGAGGATTTCGCCACCGTTAATTACTATTTCACGCCCTCAAAGCCAGAGGACAAACTATATGATGCAGTTATTCCTTCAGAAGTAACATGGCATGGAAAGAAGTATCCTGTTGTGAATGTTCTTAATGGGGTTTTTGAGGGGAACAAGCACTTGAAAAGTGTTACGTCCCAAGAGAATCTCACAACTTTGGAGAGTAAATGCTTCTGTGCATGTAGCGCATTAGAATTGGTGAGTGTTTCGTGTGTGGATGAAATACCGCAATCCTGTTTTATGGAGTGCTCATCGCTCGCAACTATAAAAATTGGTAAGCGGGTGACATCTATTAAGAGTTACGCATATCTAAGTTGTACGGCGATTAAGGATTTTACCATTCAAGCGACCGAGCCTCCTACGTTAGGTGAGAACGTGTTTACGGAAGGTGTTAAGTTTACCTTGCATGTTCCGAGCGGGAGCATAACGAAATATATAGCCACGGAATGGTCTAAATATGCAGCGAGCATAGTTGCTATTGAGTAAATGGATTTGTGAACCAATAAAAAGATATGATATGAGAACTAAGTTATTGTTATTTGCTGCGGCTATTGCGCTTTCGTTAGCCTTCATCGGTTGCAAGGGTGGCAACACCCCAGATGACCCAAGTGAAAGCAATCCAAAATACACGTATGATGCGAGCACGCGCAAGTACGAGGTTACGATGAATGACGGTCAGAAACTCTACTTTGCCGTAGTAGCATTAGAAGTAAGGGAAGGGGTTGCAACTAAGTTAGATACGGCTTTAACCCTCATAAGTTATCCGAATTACATGCGAGGGGATGACAAGAGCAAAACAGATGAAGAACCCTATCTTTATAAAGGGAACGTCTCTGTGCCTGCGACCATAGTGTTAGATAAGAGGTGGACAGTTCATGCTATGATGGAGCAAGTGTGCTATTACTGCAAAGAACTGACTACTATCGAACTTCCTGCCACTATTGACAAGATTTCATATAATGCTTTTGCAGGTTGCAAGCAACTGAAGAAAGTTAGTTTGTATGCGACATTGATAGATGATGGCGCGTTTTATGAGTGCTCTGCATTAGAAGCCATGACGTGTTATAGCATCACGCCTCCACGAATAGGGAATCCCGATTTCTACAACGCAGAAGTATTCTATAACGTCCCAAAGTTTGACCTATATGTGCCGCAAGCGAGTATAGACGTTTATAAGAACTCCGATTGGAAGAATTACACAAAGAACATCTTACCAATGGAGTGACAAACTGAGTTGTGCGAACCATACAGAAAGGGGCGTGTCGAAGCGGTTGGACGCGCCTCTTTCTATGGTATATAGGGGTGGTTTATCTGTAGATTTGCTAAAAATTCCATACATTTCGCATAGAGAACCGTACTTGCAAGCGCGAAAAGTCAGAGAAATAGCGGTCGGAGCACAATTTGCTCTCCAATATATTTTAAGAGATGTGGGATGCTTTGGGGAGAAAATGGGATAAAATCAGCCATTTTTTAGGTACTATTCCTAACTGATTTGAGGAAAAATTTCCAGAAAAAATCTCTGAGAGAACAATGGTCTTTGACATAGGGTGTGTCAATTCTTAGTACAGGGTAGAAGATACACAGACCCTTTAGTTATTCTCAGCGTAGGGAGAGGATAGCACGTAGGGAGGACTACGGAAGATAGTCGAATGTGTCAAAGAACTCAACGATGTCTTCTCTGGTAATGGTCGGAGCATCCTTCAGCCTCAGCCTCTGAAGGTACTGCTGATATGGTCGGAGTAGTCGCGCAGCATACACCATCTTTTTGCCTGTGCGTGGATTCTTTCGGTGTCTTAACCAGTGCTCGACCTTCGCTAAGACTTTGCTATCATCGCATGTTTCTGGGTGATTAAATTTGAATCCACAATCCTTAAGTTTCATTCTTATCTTATCTTCTACGCCACCCGTCAAGGGTAAGGGAACACCATCAAGATTAACACACTCGGCATAGAAATCAAGGAATACATTGCCCTTCGATCGAAATACATCCTCTAATGTTATCCGACCTTTGCCCAAGTGCAAGGCTTTGCGAATTTTCTCTTTGGAATCTAATTCGCGCTCTACGCGGTACACACCATGAAAGTATGATTGCACACGTTCTGAAGGATAAATGAGTTCAGATTCTTTATTGTAGAACGTCATACGTTGATGAGTGCGCTTGTCATTATACTTTCCATGTTTATCAAGCGTAAAGCCTCCTTCATAACGAACAAAGGTGAGTTTTCTATTATTGTCGATATTCCACGCAGTAAAATTAGTTAAGTTATCTGCGAACTCAGTTGTAACAGGCTTATCCTGAGTAACATGAAGCAAGACAACCTCTCCATTGGCAAGCACTTCATTCACATCAAAACGCACTATATTCATACTATGAATGATATATAGACAGTCACAGATGTTGTTACATGATATAAGTTCTGTCATCCGTTCACCAAGGATTTTCGACGTGAACTCAAAGGCGATACCTCTGGGAAGTAAGATGCGTGATCGTTTGTTTAGATAATCTTTCTCTAATATGGTAATCGTAAGATTGTATTCTTCATGTCTATAAACCCATTCTCGCATTGAAGGGATATAAGTCATAATTGCTTCATTTACGATGGCTTCACGAATGTTGATTTCTGGTTGTACGGGTATAACGATTTTGATTCTGTCAAGATGTATCATATGCGTGTGTTTTTTACAGGTTTTTGCGGGGTAGTTACTATTAGATTCATTTCTTCTTTTGGCTGCTGCGGCTCTCTCGCGTGTGCGTGAATACCACTAATTCTCAGATAATCCAAATTGTGCATAGTGTGTTTATTTTGGTTTTCGCCGAAAAAGTACACATAAAATCTCATTCATGCAAATAGAATCGGTGACATAACTTTTCCTTGATGGGGTTATATCCTGAAGGATATAGCCGTAAAAGCCTGAACTAAAGTGTGTTTAATCGAATAATTTCTGACCAAAAGATTTGGAAAATCCAATCTTTAGCAGTATCTTTGCACCAGAAATCAAAAACAGGTATATCCGATGAATACATAAAAGAGAGATTCAATAGGCGCGAAAGAATGCGCAACTACCTAAAACAAGTAACCCTACAGAGGTGCGGTAGTGGTGAGCGGGGAGCATAAGCAGAGCCGCATCTAACCGCCTTAGAGCGGAAGGTAAACGCAATTAAATACATGTTCGACCTTAGTCAATTAACTGATGAAGAACGAATGATAGTGGATTCTTTTATGATGGACTTAATCACTATTGTAATCCAAGCGAACTAACTTTTTTATTAACCCGCCATCATCTCCCATTAAAGGGAGAGATGGCAATAACTAACATACGATAACATGAAGAATATTGTACGTAACGGTAATTTTTGCATTATTTGGACACGAGTATCAACAGCAAAGCAAGAAAGAGACGGTGGCAGCCTTGACAATCAGAAAGAGTTATGTGTAGAGTACGCAAGAGCCAAAAAGTTAAAAATTGTATGGAAAGACGAGGAGGCACAAGCCCCCTTTGGAGGTACACATGAGAGTGCCAAAGTCCCTGGGGCTTTATTTAAGGAGATGATTAAACTGGTAAAGAAAGATACCCGCATCAGCAAAATCATCTGTTCAGAGTTTGACAGGTTCAGTCGTGACGCTGCACAGGCTATAGGCATTATTCGCGAGTTATATGATTTAGGAGTTGCTGTTTGTTCTGTCAAGCAAGGCATCTGTACCGATACCAAGGACAATATAATGATGGCATCCAATTTGTTGTTATTAGCGACTTGGGATAATGACAAACGGGCTGACAAGTTCTACACGGGGCGCAAGCATTGTTATGAAATGGGAGCATATACTGGTATGCTACCCATTGGGTACACCCGAACAGACCCCAATACTGGACAGAAAACCAAAAGTATCAGGTCGTATTGTTTCCTTGATGAAAAGGGACAGAGAATCAGAGAAGCCTTCCGTATGAAATTGCAGGGCTATACCAATGGTGAGATCCTTGATGCCTTGGCAAATATGGGACTTGTTATAAGTAAGCAGACACTTAATCACATATTCAACAATCCCTTTTACGCGGGGATTATCTGCTCAAAGTTACTTGATGGCGGGCGCGTAGAAGGAAAGATAGAAAAGGCTGTTTCCTATCAAGATTGGTTGAAAGTCCAGAAGATAATGTCCGATAGACATGCGTGGTACAAACACAAAAAGAAGAACGAGGATGCCCCGATGAAGGGGCATATCCTCTGCTCGCGTTGTGGAAAGCCTTTAACAGCCTATAAACAAAAAGGGCATTGGTACTATAAGTGCAACACAAAAGGTTGCGGGTTTAATAAATCCGCAGACGAGTTACACAAGGAGTATCTTGAGGTGTTACATTCGTTAGAGTTACCTATGACACTATGCGAACAATATGCAGATATTATTTCAGCAAGGATTAAGGAAAGTCAAGAGGAGGGAGTAAAGACTGCTACCACATTGAAGAAAGCAAGAACTGAACTTGAGAAAGAACTTAGGGAGTACAAACGTAGTCTGGCTTTGGGAAAAATCGAAAAAGACATATACGATGAGTTAGCCGCTGATATAGAGGAGAGAATCGTTGCAATAGATGAAGAATTGCAAAAATACAGCGAAAATTTATCGAACTTAGAGAAGAGAGTGTCTGATATTGTGCTAATGTGCTCATCTATAAGCACTTTGTGGAAGGAGAAGGATTTGGAAACTCGCCAAAGAATCCAGAATTTGGTGTTTCCTAAGAAGATTTTGTTTGATAGAGAAAATCAGCATTATCGAACCGAAAATCGCAATCCAATATACAACGTAATTGACGATATATCAGCACGTTACAGACATAAAAAAGAGACAGATTCCGAAGAACCTGTCTCAGAGTGCGCAGGATGAGACTCGAACTCACACGACATTGCTGCCACTACCCCCTCAAAGTAGCGTGTATACCAATTTCACCACCTGCGCTTCTCAAAAATCAAAACTAGTTTTGATTTTGGGTTTCACACTTGAATTTATTTCAAAATTTCAAATTTCTTGTGCCCGAAACAGGACTCGAACCTGCACGCCTCTCAGCACTCGCACCTGAAACGAGCGCGTCTACCAAGTCCGCCATTCGGGCTTCCGTCGAAACATTTCACCATCGCTTCAGGTTTTGCTCGTGGTCAAAATTTCAAAACACAATTTGTTTTTCAAAAAAAAGCAGAACCTCTGTTCTGCTCTTGCAGTGGAGCGGCAAACGAGACTCGAACTCGCGACCCCGACCTTGGCAAGGTCGTGCTCTACCAACTGAGCTATTGCCGCAATACAAATTTTAGAAAATCTTTATTGAAAAATCAAATTCTCAATTTTCAAAACTTTCTGCTTTTTCTCTCAAAAGCGGTGCAAAGATACAACAAATTTTTCAAACTTCCAAATTTTTTTGAAAAAAAAGTAAAAAATTTGTATTTTTCATTAAAAAATCGTAAATTTGCGATATGTTATTCCCCAAAACAAGCCATTTTATGAAAAAAACAAAGTTTTTGATTATGTCGGTTTGCATTCTTATGATGTTTTCTTGCACCACACAGCGCAAACTGACATATTTTAATAATATCGACAAGGTCAATATAGACTCTCTCAATGCTCATTATAACCCTGCTACAGATCAGAAACTTATTATTGGTGATCAGTTGGTTATTACTGTTAATGCTTCCGATCCGGCAGCGGCAGCACCTTTCAACCAGCCGATGATGTCGTATATGCAGAGTGAGGCAGAGACGACCACAATGCGTATAAGCACTACTCCGAACTTGCAATACTATACTATTGACAAGGAAGGCAACATTCTTTTCCCCGTCTTGGGCGTGCTTCACCTTGCAGACCTAACTAAATCGGCAGCGATAGACACTATCACAAACCGTTTGAAAGCCTATTTGCAAGACCCGATAGTAGATATCAAACCTATCAATTTTTCCGTAACGGTTTTGGGTGAGGTCAACAAGCCAGGTCGATACAGCGTATCAAATGGTCGTCTGTCTGTCTTGGAAGCCTTAGGTATGGCAGGTGATATGACGGCATACGGCAAGCGCAACAGCGTTACCATTTCGCGCGAGACAGACGGCAAGATGTCGTTCGCCACGCTTGACTTGAACGATGCCAATGTGTTTGCTTCGCCGTTCTTCTTCTTGCAACAGAACGATGTTATTTATGTACAACCTAACAAAGTTCGCGCAGTGGCTTCGCAAAACCTGAGTCTGTACCTATCGATGTCAACCACACTTGCGTCAATAGCAACGGTAGTGGTGTCAATAGTGAATATAACAAAGAAATAATTTAACCATTTAACTACCAAACAGCAAGTTATGGAAAATAATAAAGTTGAAACTATAGATTTGAACTACTATATAAAACTGATACTGAAAAAATGGTACTGGTTTGTAATAGGATGTGTTATAACCGTTATAATAGCAATTTTATACATACTCTGTACAACGCAGAAATTTGAGGTTACGAGTTCAATCCGCATACAAACGCCTTCGCGTCCGAACATACTTTCTTCGAACAGTATGCTTTCGATGCTCGGTTTCGGTTCGACATCCATACAAGACGAGATGACCATCATCAGTTCTGCCCGTGTGCTTCGTCCTGTTGTTGAACAGTTTAATCTTCAATACGAATACCGCAAGCGTAAAGGATTGAAATACAAGGGTCAGTTTCCAAAGCCGGATGTGAAGATAATCATGCCTGCGTTATATACCGACACTATGATTTCGTCGGTCAGCATAGACTTGAAATGCAAAAATGAACAGCAATATAGTATTAAAATCAGTCGTAAGGGCGAGACATACAAATACGCTTTGACTTCGCTTGCCGAACCGCTTGAGACAGTTTTAGGAACGCTTCGTTTTCAAGTTAACAGACCGATGAAAGCCGGTGGCAAAGAGCGTATAAAAATCATTAGTGAGAACGATGCGATAGAGGTTTTGAAAGAGCGCATTATCGTTTCGCAAGTGCAGAAAGACGGTAGTATAATAAGTTTGTTCACCTTGACGGATATGCCCGGCAGAGACAGAAAAGTTATAGATGCAATTGTTGAGTCGTACAACACTTATCAAGACGAGCAGACAAGCAACACTTCGCAGACAAGTATGGACTACCTGAACGACAGACTTGCAATGCTGACCCAATCGATAGACTCTATTGAGCAGGTGCGTACAAAGTTCGTTCAAGACGAGAACCTGACAGGAACGGAAAGCGAGATAAAACTGCTTCTGCAAGAGGCGAGCAACAACCGTCTGCGTTTAGTAGAGTTGATATCTCAAATAAGCGTCTTGGAATATGATATGAAAGTGCTGTCGAACGACACGCTAAACAACGACCCGCTACCATCAATTCCTAATATGTCGCTCCCGTCAATCAACAAACTGCTTGATACATACAATGAGCAACTGCTTGCTTATTTGCAACTTCAGCGTACTGCGACATACAACAACCCGCTTCTTGACCAGACGCGCAACAACCTTATGGAAATGCGCAACAGCGTTCGGAAGAACCTTGAGCAGGTTTGCAATGGTCTTAAGATTCAGCAAGAGCAACTTGAGAAACAAGAGCAGAGATATATGGCATCACTAAGCAATGTACCGCAACAGGAGCAGACACTTGCCAACATCATCAGGCAAGAAGAGATGCTGCAAACGCTGTATGCATATATGTACCAGCAGAAAGAAGAGAACCTGATTGTTTCGCTTGTAAAAAGAGTGCCTATTGAGATTATAGATGTGGCTTCGATAAATTGGGAACCGAAATCTCCACGCAAGAAACTCACCATACTTATAGCACTTATAATAGGTTGTTTCATTCCTTTCTGTATCTTGATAGCAAAAGATGTTCTGACGGGTGTAGCGGGAACACATACCATACTGCAACAAACAAAACTGTCGTCTATAGGTGAGATAAAATATACTAAGACGGCACCAAAAAGTCAGTTCATCGACAATTCGCTCACGAAAGTTAAAGAACAAATACGCTCCGTAAGGGAAAATGTGTTAAGACTTGCAGAACAAACAAACGGCAAGACCATACTCGTAACATCGGCAGGTTTAAATGAAGGCAAGACATACTGCAGTGTGAATTTGGCACATTCGCTTGCACTACTGAAAAAGAAAGTAGTGTTAGTTGAAGGTAATATGAAAAAGCCACAGTTGGCAGAAGCCGTTGGCGAAAATAATACGAACAACAACTACTTGAATTATCTTCAAACGGAAAATACTGATTTATTGGCATCTTTACTGCAAAAAAGCAGTTTGAACGAACATTTATTCACAATAACATTGCAAGAATCTGTTCAAGACTCTAACGAGATACTACACGGCAGACATATAAAAACTATGTTTGATATGCTCAAGCAGGAGTTTGATTATGTGATTATTGATACCGCTAACCTTACACAACAGTCAGACACTCAACTGCTGTTGCCTTTAGCAGACCTGACGGTTGTTACATTCCGTAACGGCATCACTTCGCAAGATAACATACAGAAGATTAACACGATGTATGCTGAAAACCGTTTTAACAATGCTACTTGCGTTATAGTTGAATAACACAGCCTACCCTTGCAGATAGTTCTTTACAGAATGGTGCTGCAGATACAGCCAGAGCCATGCCCTGTATAAAGCCAGCATATCGAAAGGCAATAATTCCAATTGTGGCAGTTCAAGACAAATATATGAAAGGTGCAGAACAATGATGCACACCAAGTAATAAGCAAGACGGAAAAGTGTCTTGCTTTTTTCTTCGGGTATAAACACTTTCATAAAGTTAAACCGATGGCGCGGCATCGAAAATCGCTCAAGCCATGCCACGAAAGGATATACCATAAAAAGCAAAAATATATAACGATAACTGACCGGATACAATAGTACGAAAGGCAGATAACGAGAAAAGACCAAGAAAAGATAAAGCAACACATTCCATTTGCCTCGCCAGTAGTTGTACCACAAGAAAATCAACGACATAGTAGTTGTCGCCACAACAACCCTCAACACTCCCCAAGCGAAACCGTTAAGAAGCATCAGAAGTAATGCCGCTATAACGGAATAGACAATTCTCAACGAGAATATTTTCTTTGCATTACGATAAAAGAAAACGAGATTTTCAGGATACAGACGCAGTGCGGGAGTAAGTTCGTGAAGGGTGGAATAAGTATCGTTGTGAATATAGCCCAACTCATACATGTTAAACACTAAAAGCAAGACTAACAGGTCGTTAAGGGCAAAATTAAATAAACCTGAAAAGGTGAAAGAAAAAAGTAAACCGGACTGCAAAAACATATAGAAACTCGTCGGAACGACATACAGCAGCAGCCACGAGAGCAGTTTTTGCACTGTTCCTAAACGCACTTGGAAATAGTAGGCAAAGGGAATGAAAAACACTCGGTTGTCTATTCTCTCGCTTGCATATCTATATCTTACTTCTTTTTGCATTAGTAACTGAATTTTATTCAATATCTATTACTATCTGCATAAATATAATTCACTTCTTTTTTCAAAACTCTCTCCCATCTCGATTTATTATCATACAAGACGACAGTTGCATTTCGCGAACGATTAACTAACTTAGAATCAGTCAGGTTGTCAGTTACAATATCATAAATACAGAAATTGTAAGAAACATTGTTTTTAGAATTGAGCAAATCTTTTTCTATTTCGCCTGTACAGATATCATTTACGAATTTGAGTTTTGAAGCACAGTAGTCTTTTGCTTTAAGTTGTTTGCTAACGGCTTGAGCCACAACATCAAGCGTAGCCGAAACAAGCACTACTTCCCTACCCTCAAGCAGTTGCCAAACCTTTTCAATTTTTCGTTTTGACAGATATTGAACGAAAAACTCATCCGCCTTGTTCTGCAATTCCGTTCGTGAAAAACCACGCAAATAAGAGACGCATTTCCGGCGAACTAAATCTACACCGAATAACTTAAATATCAACAGATTGGCATACCTCACGAAAGGCTTTTTACTCAGGTTTCGAATATGCAGATAGGACTTATCTTTAACAACGAAATCCAGAAAATCCATTGTTGTATTGGAATAAAACAAAGTCCAACAGATGTCAGTTAAGAGAATGGGCGTGCTTAATAATGAGTTGAAAAGATTTTCAAACTGCGTTGCTTGTTCCGAGCGTGAGAAACCGATATTGTTGTTATCTTGAAGTGTATAGCCATTTTTTATCCACTGCGCATAATTATCTTTTATAAAGCGGATTACACTAATTTTATCATTGGCGGCAAGTCCGGCGTTTGTTTCTTTAAGCAAGTCAGACAGGCTATGTTGGTCGCTACGAACGACAAGAGCCGGTTTTTTCACACCGAGTATCTCGAAAAATTTGGTAGTCAGTACGCCATGCGGTCCCTGAGCAGTGGCTTTGTTGCTGAAAATTAGAGCGATACTACATTGTTGTAACAAGGCAGGAATATCGGTTATCGGAACATAATCGTTGATTTGGCATAAATCTGCAATATCATAGTGATTGAGGGTGGCAAGCAGAGAGTCGTGGTGTTTTTTATCGACATACCAATCCATTGTAAGACAGGGTGTTGCGTTTGACTTTTTCAAATCGCGTAGAGCCTCAAAAAGCAGGGTCGGGTCTTGCAACTCAGGTCCGTATAACTTACCGGCATAGAGCAGTCGGAACTTATCGGTTTTTACATTCTTAGGCTGAAAAATCCGCTCATCGTAGCCATTATAGATAAGAACGGTATTGGGGTTAAGATGCTGAAGTTGAGCCAAATGCCATTTAGAAACTGTTGTTACTACATTTGCCTCACGGAGAATTTTATTTCGTCTTCGAATGTTGATTTTGTCGTACAGACGGGCAAGCCACAAAGAAAAATTAGAGCGCGACTGCTGATACTGATGTCCTCCGACTTGCTCGGCTATATCGCGAAGGTCGGCCACAAAAGGGATGTTTTTCAAGCGAGCAAAGTCCCTTGCCGCACGAAGCGGGAAAGTTGAAAAAGTGGAGCAAACGACAATATCGAAGTTTTCGTTCTTATAAAGGGATGCAATTTTTCTGCTAAACCAACGGTTTTTATAATCGGTCAGAAGACTCCACACTTGCTTTATGAACCAATCTAATTTACCGCCTTTATAGAATTGTAATGTAGTCGTCTTATAATCACGCTGAAATGGCAAATCGCCAAACGTTTCGGCACATACCTCAACAGTCCAGCCTCTCAGGGTCAGATTGTCGCATAGTGCTCGTATCCGCGGCTTATAGTCAGGCGGAGTAAAAGCGTCGGTTATTATCAAGCAGCGCTTGCCCATAGTCTAACTCAAACTTTCTAAAATTCTCTTATACAGCGTCTTATGATAGTTTTTTTCTGCGAAGGTAGAGTTGTGCCACAAAAGGCATAACTCTCCGCCATATTTTTCGGTTTGCATAATCAAGTTGTTGGCATAATTGAACGCCTCCTCTTCAGACATGTTCATATACCGCTCGTCAGACAAGGTAACATCCATAAGAGTGAGCGGATGTAGCCACAAGTCTGTAAGTTGTTTATTCACAGGATCTATCCATCGCACTTGTCTTGCCGTACCAAGACGAAAACCGGAGCAATCGGCAAATGCCATAGTGAAATCGTGCCGGATACCACAGTCAATAAGCGACTGAAACGATTGTGGCTCACAACTGCGAAGGTAATGACTTCTATGATTTATAATCTCAAAGCCCAAGACAGTCTCAAGGTATTGTTTTTCTCTACTAATCAAGGTCTTATGTTGTGCTGAAAGATAACTTGAATGCAGTCCAAAACTGACATTATTCTCTTTAAGCAACCGCAGAAGTAACTGCAAGTCCTTGGTATTCAAATCATATATCGGCTTGTCATAATTATCGCCCTCATTGTCGGCTTTTAGGAAATAAATCTGCTCCACCCTATCCTGTCCAAGGCCTTTTTGTACTTCATTTTCCCATTTTAGAAGCATAGGAAAGGTCCAAGCAGGGTCGTTTTCTATTCCGCAAAGTGAGCGAAAAACATCCTTAAAGCGACCACGACGCAAACCACCAAGACAGCCCCGCAGATAGCGATAATACAGAGGGCGGTCAACATCGTGGGTCAAATATATCTTATTTATCTTTCTTGCATCGGACTTTGTGCCTAAAAGCGACAATAAAAAATCGGAATACATATCTGCTATCGGCATGTCAAGCAAGCCGGATTTGCCAACAACTGAACAATATGCAGACATTCTACCGTGTGTATCGCGCTCTTTTACAATAAGTTCCTCATATCTGGACAGTAAAAACCAAGTTGAAGCAACAAGGTCAGAATGCAGAACAATGGTATCGCCTGAGTTTTCTATTTCAGGTGAGCCGTACAAGATGGGAAACTCGTAAGAGCCGTTTTGAAAAACAGGCAAGGGCAACTGAGGCAAAGATTGAGGAGTGGCATAAAAATCGTCATCAAAAAAGCGAGATGGCAGAATAACCACTTTGTATCGGCTAAACTGCTCTTTTTGAGCCACATACCCAACTTGTTGCGATAACTCAAAATCACCGCGAACTAAAAATCGGATTATATATTCAATTGCCTCTCTCAAAATATAAAATACTTAAATTTTAGCAAAAAACACAGGAACAGACGATATTGACTTTGGATAAGAAACGACGGCTTTTTCACGAATAGACTTACGTTTTTGCCTGAAAATTTTTAGCAACTTCCAAAAAGCAAGTCTTGCTTTTGGTATTTGAAGAGCCGACCTAAAATTTCCATTAACGCAAAAAAAGAACATCGCCAAATAATCGAGCAAGAAACGAAGTGGCATTACATAACACAAACGCCACATTGGCAGGTTCTTATAAAGCATCAGCAGGTTATTTCTGAAATTGAGGAAAGTTTTTCTCGGATTGCCATACGACAAACTACCGCCGCCCACATGATAAACTTTACTCTCTGTTACACAAGCAATTTTGTAGCCTGACAGATGCCAGCGCCAGCAAAGGTCTATCTCTTCCATGTGTGCAAAAAAATCGCAGTCTAATCCACCGGCCTCAATATACTCCTTTCGGCGACAACAAAGGCAAGCCCCCGAAGCCCAGAATACTTCAGCCGTTGGGTATTGATTATTGTCGGTCAGCACATTACCAAATTTCCTTCCCCGACAAAAGGCATAGCCTAAAAAGTCGAGTTGTCCACCTGCCGCACCGGCATACTCAAAACGGCTTTTGTCGTTATATGAGAGAATCTTAGGTTGACATGCCACAAATTTTTTGTTCTTTTTTAAGAAATCTAAAAGTGGCTCAAGCCAATGTTTTGGTGTCTCAACATCAGAATTGAGCAGAACGACGAACTCACTCTGCACTTCTTTTATAGCCTTATTATACCCTTCTGCAAAGCCATAATTCTCTGAAAAACAAATCAAGCGGACATTCGGGAAAGTGCTTTTAACCAATTCAAGCGAACCGTCCGTTGACCCGTTATCAGCCACCACAATCTCCACATCTTTATCAGTAGTATTCTCAACTACTGAAGGCAAGAAACGACGAAGCCATTTCTCACCATTCCAATTCAGTATGATAACAGAACAAAGCATTACTAATTAGGAATTAGGGGTTAGGAATTAGGAATTGTCCCTAAACCTGTTGTGTGTCCATAGCCAAAGGTGCGGTTGAAGGCGTATATTCTGTTCTACAATGGTGGCATATCGCTGAACTACAGCATCGCCAGTCTCATTTGCATCGGCTAACTTGGGAACTGAAACTGCATACCTTCCTCGTTCTAACTGCTTGATACTAAGCGAATATACAGAGCAACCAAACTTTTTGGCAAGCACTTCCGAGCCATTGATAAAAGCGACTTGTTTGCCAAAGAAATTAACCATTACTCGTCCTGTTTTTGGTGCAGGACGCTGGTCGGAGAGCATTGCAAGCAACACTTTTTCACCATTCTGCCGTGCCAAATATAGTCGTCGCAACACTTGCCTTTCACGCACCACTTCGCAACCGCGTTTTTCCCTAAGTTCGCATAAGAAGCGGTCAGTCCGTTTATTGCGTGGCGGACGATACACAACGAGCATCTTCACACCTATCTCTCGAAACCGAAAAGCCACATTACTAAACCACTCCCAGCAGCCTATATGCGAGAGTTGTACGATAACCATCTGATGCTCGTCAAACTCCGACATTATATCCTTTAGTGTCGAGTCAAAAATCACCCGCTCTTCAATCTTCTCACGCCCTGCACGCCAACCATATACAGCCTCTGCTATAACACTGCACAACTGACGGTACGACCGGTTTTCAAGTTGCTTTACCTGTTCTGTAGTGTATTCCGGAAAAGCGATTGAAATGTTCCGCCGAACCACTTTTCTACGATAGCGGAACACATAGAAAAGCAGTGGAAAAATAAGCCAATCGGCAATCTTATACAGACTGCCGAGCGACAAAAACGATAGCATACAAGTGAGTTGCTTAAGCATACTTACTCCTCGTAAACTCCTATAGAACAACCATATTCGAACTCGAAGGTGAGGATAAGTTGTACCTGCTCGTAACTCAGTTGCAGGTGTTCTTCCTCTACTTTGTCAAGAACGAACTGCAAGAGGTCAGACTCGTCAACTTCACCTTCTAAGGCAGTTTCTGTTTCTTCATTATAGAGGTCGCTTTGCTCGTAGAAGTCGTCCACAAAATCAAGCACATCGCCTACAGTATCTTCTGTAAGGTTTTGTTTATCCTGCTCGGGGATATGTTCTAAAATATAGCGGATAGCCTCTTGTTCGTCGTAAACGGGCAGTGCCATAATTATACCATCAGAGCAGCCACAAGAGCCAAGATTGCATAGAACTCAGGCAGAGCGGCATAAATCATTGTGTTGGTCTGAACATCGTGTCCTGCTGCGATACCGGCGATACCGTTAGCGCAAACCTGTCCTTGACGGATACCCGAGAAAAGGCATACAAGTCCTACTGCCAAACCTACGCCAAAGCAGAGAGCACCTTGAGTGGCGAAATCTTTGTTCATCCACATAAGGAAAGCAACGAAGCCATACAGACCCTGTGTTGCGGGCAGAGCCGAGAGAATCATATACGACGAAGATTTGTCTTTGTTCTTTTTAAGTGCGCCTTCAGCAGCATTGCCTGCGATGGTTGTACCAAAAGAAGAACCGATACCTGCCAAGCCCAACATAAGAGCCCAACCAAGATAACCTAAAATTTGTTCCATAATAAATGTTATTTTTAATTTAATGATTTAACAATTTAATAATTTGAGACTCAACTCTTAACTGCAAAAGGCTCGTAGAGTTGTCCTTTGCCTTCGTAGCCGGAGTTCTTAAAGTACTCTACAAACGACAGACGAAGCGGGTGTACAAAGGCTCCGAGTGCCGACATAGCAAGGTTGAGTAAGTGCCCGATAAGCAGTATGACTATGAACGGCAGCCATTGCCAAGTAGCCCCTTCGGTAGAGCCTCCCATAACCATGAGTCCGAGGTTATTGAACGCGCCACCAAGCATTCCGCCTGCAAGTCCGAGGGCATACAGACGGATATACGAGAGCGTATCGCCCAAGATACCTGTTGCCATGTTGTAGGTATCCCAAAGACCTGCACCAATGTTGATAAGCGGGTTGCGACCGGGAGTGTTGAATATATAAATACCCAAAGCCGAAACGATGGCTATTGAGATAAGTACTATCTTCGTAATGTTCATCGGAACAGAGAGTGCCATACATACGATGAAGGCCGACAGACCACCTACAATAAGCAATGTCCAACCCCAAGTAGCCAATTGATTGCGGAAACCGAAACGCTTGGTATAGCACAGCGCTTTCACAACCATTGCCAAACATATATGGAACACACCGATAAGAATCGACAGAACCATAGCGGCATCATATCCGCCAGACAGACCTTCAGATGCATAGACGGCTTTGCTTACATAGCGAATACCTCCTTCAGTTAGAACTTTACCGTTAAGGAAAAGGTAGTCGATTTGCGGAAATACCATACTTAAATCCACACCAAAAGCCGTGCCAAGGAAGAAACCGACAACAAGCGTTCCGACACCTAAAGTTGTAATAATCGGTCCCAAACCTTCGAACATAGCGATATTCACTTTCTTATAATGTACGAGCAAGCCGAACAGAATAAGCAAAATGCCATAGCCTGCATCACCCATACACATTGAGAAGAACAACAGATAGAAGGGGGCTAAAATTGGTGTCGGGTCAAACTCGCCATAAACAGGCCAGCCATACATGCCGGTAAAGACCTCAAAGAGTTTGGTAAACCAATTGTTGCGCAGTTTAACAGGTGTCGGGTCAGCCTCTGTCGGGTCAACCGCCTCAAAGAGTATATGTTCGTCTTGAAGCATCTCCTCAAGTTGCGGTACATTTTCAACCGGGCAATAACCTTCCAACAGACAAAGTTTGTCTTCCGCAAGGGCTGTTGTATTGAGATGAACTGTTTTCCAATCTATAGCCGAACGCAGTTCTTTGCAGACAGCTTTAAGGTTGTTGATGTTAGCGATAGCCCAACCTTGCAGATTGCCTTCTGCTGCTACTAAAAGATGCCTCAATGCCTCTAAATCAGTCCGTAACTGTTCGGCATTATGCTCTTGCAACTTCACTTCATCGGCAGGCACATCCACACTAACCGAACGACGCTCAACCGTTACGAAATAAACCAATTCCTTTGTTTGAGCCACTACAACTGCATTGTATAGTTGCGCAAACTCATCTTCATCGAACGACTTCGGACTGCAAGTAAAGAAACGCATTCTGTAGCCTGCATCTTGGAGGGCATTTATTTTGTCGGTTGAATAGTTGCCCCATACCTGCATAGCAGAAATCTGTTTTGTCAAATCATTCATTGAGTTAATAACTCTCTGATGTTCTGCCTGCAACTGTCGGAAATCGGAAAGCAACTTCTCGGCAAACACAATGGCATCCGGAAAGGCTTCTGCCTTGGATGCAATACTGTCTTTTAGCAGATAACTCTCCACTTCAGGCACTGTTTTCTCAACCTGTGAGAGCAAGTTTATCTCTTTTGTAAGTTGTTCGTCTTCAGGGGCACCTTCAGCTTTCTTTTCAACATGCAACACACCTAAATCACGCAACCGAGCGAGAAAAAGGTCGTATTGCTTGTGGAACACAAGAAAGCTGTATTTCTTCATTTTGGCTATCATAATATATATTTGATATTAGACCGTTTCGTTCTCTCTTTTTGATTTTACTATCTTTTGGCTTGATTTAGAGAGGTTTTCCTCATCCTCCATAAAGCGTTTGATTTTCCTTATAGCATCTTCATAGCCCGGAATTTGCACTTTTTCAAACAGGTTCACTTTCTGCGTTGATTTCTTTCGTGCATACTCCAAAAGGTTGAGTTTCTGTCTGCTAAACTCCTGCTCTATACCTACTTGTGCCAACTCTTTGAGTTGTACAAAGCCATCGGCAAACCATTTAGGCGACGAGAAAATACTGAAAGGCTTGGTCGTATAAACCACCTCTTGCAGGACCGGTACACGCACGCCTGCGATTTTCTTTATCGTCATCCTAACATCGTCAACATGCAAAAGTGTAGTGTCGAACTCGCCATAAAGAGCCAACATTTGATCGTATGCATTGATACGGCGTTCTACTTCAGCATCAAGGCGTTTGATTTCGTCTTTGGCTTTTTTTACTTCCAAACGAAGAGCCGACTCCTTGTTTTTAAGCGTCGGCAAAGCGCGTACACGCATCTTCAGGTTTTTCTCAAGGGTCTGAAGAGAAGTTTTGTTGTATTGAAATGCTATAGCCATCTTTACAATTCACAATTTACAATTCACATTATAGAATTACAGTCGCAAATTTAACATAAATTATTCAAAAAAACAAAAAAAATTGCTTTTTTTGCAGAAAAAATAACAAAACACGAAAATAATCAAAAAAAATAAGGTATGCACTGAGGCACACCTTACTTTCTTATTATCGTTCAGCTACGATTATTCGCAACCTTTTGCTTTTTTGTCGGCTTCAGTAGCGGACTCGCAGCAAATCTCATCAAGCGGAATGTACTTATAGAAGTTCTCTACTGTAAAATCAACTGTCAGATCATCAAGAACAGCATTGTCAGCACCTACCCAGCAAGCCTTATCTGCGTCGTGGCGCATTGAGTTATTCTCATCCCAACCACCAAGAGTTGCTTTAACTTCCTTGTTGAGTTGAACT
The DNA here is from genome assembly GCA_017480285.1 of Paludibacteraceae bacterium. GTDB lineage: Bacteria > Bacteroidota > Bacteroidia > Bacteroidales > Paludibacteraceae > Colicola. The sequence goes on from JAFVAX010000069.1 coordinate 31,475, forward strand.
TGAGTAAGAGTTGCAGTCCAAACGGTACGCTCTGCGTTAGGAGTCATCTCAACGCTACCACCTGACCAATTGTCGAATGCACCTGTCAAGAAAACCTTATCTTCTGCCGGAATAGCAGGTGTGTTAACGGTTACAGCGATATCGAACAAATCAGGCTCAACGCAAGGAGTGTCTTTCCAACCTTGACCTTGCATTTCGATGTAGATAACACCTTCTGACAAGAAGTTGATGTTTCCGTTAGTAATATGAACATCGCCTGTTGTCTGTTCAAGAACGGTGATTTCTTCTTCGCTCTTTGTCCATTCGTAGTTCCAATCTGGCACACCACCTTCGTTATTCAAACATGGGTGACCACCATAAAGAACTGCTTCACCTTCGCTGTCAACACCACCTTCGCCAAGGTCAACAACTGCTTTGTACCAACCATCAAAGCCTTCGATAGCCTCAAAGTTCACGAAGTATTCCCATGAGCCACCTGCTACATTTTCACCACGCATTGCAAAACCGTTGCAATAGTATTCGCCCTCGTTGATTTTAGCAACATTGATAACAACAACGCCTTTTCCTGCAACTTGCTCAACAACAGGCATATCGCCTTGCGGTTGCGGCTGTGGTTCCGGATCGGGATCAACCTTTGTAGTGTCTTCCTGTGGAGGAATAATCTCTTTTTCTTTTTTCTTACATGAGGTGTTGAACGCCATTGTAAGACCTGCTACTAACATAGCAGCGAGCATCAATTTGTTTGCTTTCATTTTGATAAAAATTTAAGTTAATAAATAAAGGTTAATTAGTTATAGTTTTCGTTTTGTTTCAAGTTCGGATTAGCAGTTATATCCGACTGTGGAAGCGGGAAAATGTTTCTATGCTCGTCGATAGAGCCTTGGAAAATTTTTCCTGCTTTAAGTTCCCAAGAATAGGTATTTCCGGTGAACAATCCGTAACGGACAAGATCCACACGGCGGCGTCCTTCGCAGTAGAACTCACGCCCCCATTCGTCAAGAACATCCTCAAGAGTATAACCGCCTTTCTCTTCAGCGTGCGCACGACGGCGAAGCGTATTGACCGCTTCGTCTGATGACATTCCTTGAGCAGCACCACCACGCAAAACGGCTTCTGCGTATGTCAGATATGCCTCAGCAGCACGCATAAGCGGTATGTCAGTGTCCGGGAACTTAGAGTCGGTCGGCTTACGATTAGGATCTGCACAAAGGTTGGAGAACTTCTGTATTGCCCAGCCAGACAAAAACTCATCGGCAGCATTTGCCTTGTTGGCACCCATATTGCAAGCGAATACAGAATAAACGGTAACAGAATCTTTTTTCTCTTCATCCCATTTCTTTACAGGGTTATAGAGATTATAATTGCAGAACAAAGCACGATCATCTTTAGCCTTTAAAACCAATGTATCGGCAATACCTGCATTGTCGCCATAATACTTCTGTACATCTGCCATAAGGGTGGCATTTTCTGAATCTCTGTTTTCTCCACCATCTTCAAGTTTGTAAGTCTTTTGGTTAGGGAAGAAAAGTTGTACGAGTTGCTGGCGTGAGCGGATACATTTCCAACCTTCGGTAGTTCCCCAATAAGGCATACCGGTAGTATAAAGCGATGCTATCAGGAATTGTGAACCACCCCAAGAGCGGGTATATGCACCGTCTTGATTGATAGGTAGGATAATCTCTTGATAAGCCTGATTGACTCTTGTAAGGTCGTCGTTATCAGCCATAAACAAGTGCTTATACACAGGAGCCAATTTATAAACATCAATAGCCTTCTTTGAGTAAATGGCTGCTTGTGTATAGTCGTTGGCAGTACCGCCGTTTTCAGCGTCATAGACAGCCGAGTTAAGATACAAGCGTGAGAGCAACACCCAGGCCGCACCTTGGTCAACACGATAATAAGCGGTTGCCATACGGGTGTTGTAGTCCATAAGGTCGTTTTCAATATCTTTCAATTCAGCAACAAGCCATTTGTACAAGTCTGCACGCTTAATTTGATGAGGATAGTTAGGATAGTTGCCTGAAAGTTCAATTACATCCGATGAGTTAGGGATAGCAATTTTGGTAGGGAAATCTTCGTCCGGCTGCAGAGTATTCTCTGATTTCGATACATTGAAAGGCACATTTCCGAAGAAGTCGAGCATGTACCAATAGTTGAGGGCACGAATGAAACGCACTTCAGCACGCTTTGTCGTTTCTGACTTGTCAGCAACATCAAGGAAAGTGTTGCAAAGGGTAATATCGAAGTTCAGACGAGCATAAGCGCCATACACAATCTCATTCGACGATGTCCAAGACGCAGAGCGCAGTTCGGCAAGTCCCACATCAGGCCATATCCAGTGGATAAGGTCGGACGAGTACTCATTCATAGCAAAGGTCATACGGTAGAAGCTTGACATACCTTCGTCGGAGAAACCGGCTATATCGCCACTACCGTCAGCACCTCTTTGACCTGTAGTGCCAAGAGTGTTGTAAATCTTACCCAACAGTTGGTCAACATTCATCTCAACCGTCATATTAGGGTCTTTAATCTCAACATTTAAGTCTTTGACACAAGCAGTAAGCAAAAGTGCTACAACTGCTGTCATACATATTTGAAATATCTTTTTCATAATTCTTTTACCATTAAAATGTTAGAATTGCAAACTCAAACCAACAAGCGAGGTCATAGAACGGGGATAGATATTACCGTCTATACCGCCAAAGATTTCAGGGTCAAGCCCCGAATAGCCTGTGATGACAAAGGGGTTTTGGACAGTCAGATAAACACGACCGGCCAGAACATTCTCTTTTTTGAAGGAATAACCGACTGTGATGTTGTCGCAACGGAGGAACGATGCGTTTTCAACATAGATGTCCATAAGTCGGGCATTCTCTGTCGAGATCGCAGATCCGGCATAACCTATCGTATGATTATAAGCGTCGATTTGGTCAGCACGCAAGTTGGTGTAGCTATGGTCGCGATAAGGTGTCTGAACAGAGAACATACCACCGGCAAGCACTTGATTATAAACATAATTACCGAGCGAAGCACGAAGTGAAATACCTATATCAACATTATAGAACTGCCATTTTGTCTGGAAGCCGAAGGTCATATCCGGTGCAGAGTGATGATACGGGCGAAGGTCGGCATTGTCAATCGTACCGTTGCCGTCTTGGTCAATGATATGATAGTTGCCTTCCGCATCTTTCTCTGTACGATAAACCCAGAAAGTGTTAGAAGCATAACCTTCCTGATGACGCATAATGTTAATACCATTGGATATATAACCCGTAGGAACGAAATAGTTTGCTCCTTCGCCGGATGTGAGTTTGCGAATCTTGTTGATATTGTAAGTATAGTTCAAACTCAAGTCCCATTTGAATTTGCTCTTTGAGCGTGAGTGGTCAATAGCAACAGCGTTGAGCATCACTTCTATACCTTGATTGCTAAGCGAACCGATGTTCTTGAATAGTTTGTCAGCATAGTTTGTTCCGGCGGGAATATCAACCTCTGCGATAAGGTCGGTAGTCAGACGATAGTAGTAATCAAGATTGAGGTTGATACGGCTATTGAGCAAACCGAGGTCAATACCGGCATTGTAGGTAGTTGTCTTTTCCCAAGTGAGTTCATCGTTGAAACCTTGCGGACGGATGGTCTTTGTATAGATATAATTACCATCGGCATCTTTTGAACCGTCGGTATAATAAGCATAGTCTTGCGAATAGGTGTAACGACGCAGACCTATATAGTCATCATAGAGGTCTTGCTGACCTGTTATACCATAACCCAAACGCAGTTTGAAATCGCTTACGACATTACTCTCACGAAGAGCGGCAAAGGTCTCTTTTATCTTCCAACCAAGAGCAACCGATGGAAAATATCCCCAGCGATGACCTTTTTGGAAACGCGACGAACCGTCAGCACGGAAAGTTGCAGTAAGCATAAGAGCATTCCAACCTATATAATTCAAACGGCCGAAGAAACTGACAAGATAGTTCTCTGTGATACTCTCGTTTGAAGACTCATTATAGTGTGTTCCGCGAAGTGTGGCATCCTTGTTTGTTTCAGGATATAATCCCCAGCCGCGATATGTGTAATCGCTATAGAAATGTTGCCACTCATAACCTGCCATAATGTCGAAGTGCTGAGTCTCGGTAAAATCTTTATAGTATTGAGCGTAAGCATTGAACTGAAGATTGTACTTGCTCTTCTTTTCAAGTTGCTCCCAACCATAATAGTTGTTTCCGAAAGAGTAGATATTCTCGTCCATAGGTTGGCGACCATAGGAATAGTCTGCACCAAAGTTGGCATGCAAACGGAGGTCTTCAAAACCGTGAATCTTATAATCAACTTCCAAGTTGCCGATAAACACACCCGAATGAGCGCGATTGTTCTTATTTTTCAGTGCAGCCACAGGGTTAGATATACCTGCAACGGTATTGGTTGTATTATCCCAAACGGCATCATTGAGAGCAGCAACGCCACCATCGTTAGGTGTCTGATAAAAACCGCCAAATGCCTTATAAGTATCATCATATACAGGTTGTGTGGGGTCAAAACTGAGAGCCGAACCAACTATTCCGCCACCATCGGTATAACGGTTGAAACTGTACATACCTTTGGCATTCAAGTTGAAGGTAAGGTGTTTGTCAAGGAAACTCGGCGACAAGTTCAAAGAAGCCGTAACACGCTGCATTTGAGAAGTTTTAATCGCACCATTCTGCAAAGTATAACCAATAGATGCACGATAAGGCATGTTCTTTGTGCCACCGGTAACAGAGAAGTTGTGGTCAGTAGAGATAGCCGGACGGAAAACCTCGTCTTGCCAATTAGTATTAGCATCACCAATATCGGTCATATCAACACCGCGATATTTCAGGTAATCCTTATATTCTTTAGCACTAAGAGGCTCCATACGATTATTTATAATGCCTAAACTTACATTTCCTTCGTAAGAGAATTTGGGTTTTGAACCTTGAGCACCTTTCTTTGTAGTAATAATGATAACACCATTGCTTGCACGCGAACCATAAATAGCGGTTGCAGAAGCGTCTTTTAGTACTGTGAAAGTCTCGATATCTGAAGGGTTAACCAATGATAGCGGGTTGCTAACGCCCTGAATACCATTGTTATCCATAGCCAAACCGTCGATAACGATAAGAGGAGAGTTGCTTGCTGACAAAGACGAACCACCACGAATACGGATAGTTGCACCTGAACCCGGAGCACCACCATCAGAAGTTACCTGAACACCGGCAATCTTACCTTGCATCATATCTGTTGCGTTGGTATTCAAACCTTTGTTCATATCGTCAGGTTTGATTGCCGTTACAGAACCTGTCGCATCGTTTTTCTTGACAACACCGTAGCCCACAACCACTACTTCGTCCAGCACCTCCGAGTCCTCGGCAAGTTTGACTTTCATAACGGGTTGAGCCTTCAACTCCTGAGTCTTGAAACCGATGTAACTAACTTGAACGGAA
>JAFVAX010000070.1 GCA_017480285.1 Paludibacteraceae bacterium
AATTCAACATCGTTTGGGGACTGAAGGCACTATTGCCTCCACCGTTGTAAGTCTCGTAAATTTTACTTAAACTTAACTCATCTATAACCCTATCAACAACTCGCACGATGTGAGTTTGAGGTATCAAATCAGATAAATATATAGGAAAAAGTGAGTTCGATTTGCTCGTTTCAGATTTTATTGCTAACTTTGCCATCGTTATATGTTTTTTTTCTCACCACAAAGTTACAAAAACTTTGTCATATAACCAAGGCTTTTTTGTTGAAATTCAATAAAAAAGCCTATTTTTTTTCTGTTAGCATACGAGTCCCTTTCATAAATTCTTATAGACAGCCATTCGCTGATGGTGTACATCAAAAAAAGCTGCCTAACAAAACTTGTTAGACAGCCTCTTTCTGTTTTTCGCAAAGTGGAATTATTTTTTTTGCTGTACTGCTATTTTGATTCAAAACACTTTATTAAACTCTTTCGGTACAGCCGACTCAAAGCGAACTACTTGCTCCGTTACCGGATGTATGAAACTCAGCGTCTGTGCATGTAAAGCCAAACGGTCAATAGCAGGTGTAGCGGTTGCGGCATGACCGTATTTGCGATCACCTACCACAGGATGACCCTTGCTCGCCAAATGAACGCGTATCTGATTCGTTCTACCTGTCTCAAGATTAAGTTGCAACAGACTATACGAACCATTGCTTCGGAGTGTCTTATAGTGTGTTACAGCAATCTTGCCTCCATCATCGTATGGAGAACTATATACAACGGCATTCTTCTTATCTTCTGTTAGCCAAGTGGTTATGGTACCTTCTTTTTCCGGCATCTCACCTTCCGCTACGGCTATATATGTACGCTCTTTAACTATCTCTCGCCAATAGTCGCGCATATAATGTTGCAATTCCTGTGTCTTAGCAAAGACAAGAACACCGGAAGTCTCTCTGTCAAGACGATGTACTACATAAACACCACTACGGCTACTGCGTTGTTTGTAGTAGTTTTTGAGTAGCGACAGACATGTAACCTCACGACTTGCCTCATTTGTAGCGACTGTCAGCAAACCATTCTTCTTTTCAACTACTACAAGGTTTTCGTCTTCATAAATAATCTTCAACTTCGGATGACGGAACTCATTTGCCGCCTTCTGTGGTTGAATAGTTACTTTATCTCCCTCATTAAGAGCATAGTCGTGCCGTGTCTGCACCGTTCCGTTTACTGACACCTCTCTTAATGAAAGCATCTGCTTGACAGATGTGCGGCTCATACCGCCCATCTTGTCAAGCAGAAACTGAATCAATGTGTCAGGCTTTTTGACCTGTAAGTTTGTTATGCCTTTTGACATATTAGTTTCTAATCATTGTCAACTGACGAACTTTACCGTTCAGTTGGTTGTTGTTAATCAAATCTTCAATGCGCAAGTGCATCCTGTAACACCAGAAATGCTTTGGATTGTCAGGCACATTTATTCTTTCGGCATGAGCGTCTTTCAACCGTACATCACCATCAATAGCGAGCCAGTCTTGTAGTGGCAGTATCACCCACATTGCAGGACTATGCAAATGTTGGTTTAGTATGAAGGTTGCAATCTCAGGCGTCATCTCTTTAGGTGCTTCACCCCACCAGCCCATCTGCTCGTTGTAGAAGCGTTGTGTCTTCTCTCTATCCTCTTCCCACCAAGCACGAAGCGGATTAGTATCGTGAGTACCTGTTGTGCAAACACTCAAATAAGGTGCATCGGCAGGATGTGCAAACAAGCGTTTAGGATCTTTTGGCATACGTTGTATCTCAAGCGAGAGAATCTGTAGCTCGTGCATAACATCCGGAACGCAAGCCGGTACCATTCCTAAATCCTCACCACATACCAACATATCCGTTGAGGCTATAAGGGTAGGCAACTTACGCATTGCCGACTGACGCCAGAACTCATTATGACGATGGTAGAAATAGTCGTCGTGAATGCGTTGCAGCACTTGTTTTTGGTCATCCCATAATTCGTTGAAGGAATGCGACTGATAAAGTGCTATACGCGGATGGAACATACCGGCACGTTTCTGGTCTGGAACAAACAATACCTCACAATGTAGGTACATCAAACCTTGCTTCAATGTGTCCAAATTTACTTTTGCAGAGAGTTCTGCTCTGTCTGTTTCAGAAAGATTATCAAACCAGTCCTCTACTTTCTTCTGTGTGTTGAATTCATCTTTGAACCAATAGATATAACCATCATTAGTGTTAAGGAAATGTTCTTTTGCATATTCTGTTTCATAACCGAATACATCACCCAAGAAGTTACTGCGGATATATGGTTTGGTCAGGCGGTCTTCGTCAAGTTGAACACCAAGATGCCACAAGTCCTGCATCGAATAAGGCAGTGCCGGAGAGAAATGACCGGTCAAGCCCCATACCGCACTCTTTGGCATCTGCCAAATACGGAAGAAACCTAAGATATGGTCGATTCGGTATGCATCAAAATAGTCTTGCATCTTAGTGAAGCGTCGGCGCCACCATAAGAAATTGTCTTCTCCCATCTTGTCCCAGTTATATGTAGGGAAGCCCCAGTTCTGACCACTGATACTGAAATCATCCGGTGGAGCACCGGCAGAAGCGTCAAGATTAAAGAGTTCAGGACTCGTCCATGCATCAACAGAGTCAGGAGAGATGCCGATTGGTATATCACCCTTCAAGGCTACACCTTTCTGATGGCAGTATTCAACTGCTTCTGACAACTGTTTGTCCAAATGGAACTGTAAGTAGAAATGTAGTGCTACTTTGTCAAAGTCTTTGAATGTCGGTTTCGACATCTTCTCAACTTCTTTCTCATCGTAAGCCGACATTTTCTTCCAACTATGGAAACAAGCAGTACCGTTCTTGTCTCTCAAATAGCAGAACACTGCGTATGGAACCAACCATTCTTTGTTCTTCTCAAAGAACTTCTTATATGCCTCCGATGAGAATACAGCGTCTTTATCTTTCTTATACAAAGCAAGATAATACTTCATCTTCTCATCATAAACAACCTGATAATCAGCAATAGCCTTTTCGTTGAACTCTGCTTTGGTCTTTTCATATTGTTTCTTCTGAGTAGGAGTCAAACGCCCCATCTTCTCAATGTTTAGATAAATAGGATGCAAAGCAAACACACTCACTGCATTATAGGGGTACGAATCTCTGTTTGTATGACGAAGCGTAGTATCGTTGATAGGCAGTGTCTGTATCATCTTCTGACCGGTCAGTGCTGCCCAATCAGCCAACTTCTTCAAGTCTTGGAATTCGCCTATTCCAAAACCTTCGTCAGTGCGGAGTGAGAAAACAGGTACGGCTACACCGGCACCACGCCAACGGGCAATATTCCTGCGGAAACTGCGGTCGTTCTGATACAGCGTAACACCTTTCTCCAAACCCCAAATATGGCGGTTCTCACCATATTCCATATCAACGCAATGACCTGACTGCAAATCAAAGATAATATATTTATATTCAATTTGTTGGTCTATATCTGCTTCAATACTTCCACGCCAAACGGGAAATTCACTATCGCTTAAAACCAACTTGTTGTCAGTGTCCCAATTACCTAATTCAGGTATGTTGCCTACAACTCCAACTCCTTGTGATGGCAGAATCTGTGGCAAATCTATGCTGAAACGCAAGTTGCCTTCCTTCTTTCTTGATTTTGCACCGGCTGACTGCCTACGAAACAAACTTTTCAAAAATGCAGTAGAATAGAACGACTTCTCATAATCGTTAGCCTGCCAGAAATCGTGTAATTCAACCTTCTTATCAGTGGCTTGAACAACCAAATGACGAGGTCTGCCCGACTCAAAAAGCAACCTGCCATCCTCTAAACGAATGGCATAACGATACGAAAACTCTCCGGCAAAATCACTTACCGGCACTGCTGCAGTCCAAAAATCTTCACCCTCACAACGAAGCTGCAACGGATGCTCAACCGACCAGCCTAACAAAGGCTCGTCTGCGACTACACATAAACTCTGACCCCATGGGGTACGATAGTTTATACAAAATTGCACTGTCATATTTTGGTATTTTTTTTAAGGTTTTGATTGCTTAATTTGTTTGCAAATGCAAATATATAAAAAAAATTTGTTTTTTACCAAAAAATATGTATTTTTGTGAAAAATATCCATAAAAACTAACTCTTAAACGGTTTTTGTATGAAAACATCAAAGGGAAATTTGCATATTGGGAAACTAATACAAAAACGACTTGCTGAAAAAGGCAAATCTGCTTGTTGGCTCGCTGAAAAAATACATACCGTACGAACAAATGTGTACGATATATTCCATCGTGAAAATATCGATGTGCAACTGCTCGGCTGTATAAGCGAAGTCTTGGCACACGATTTTTTCAAAGAAATCAGCGAGTTCGGAAATTTTGAAGAATCTCGTGGGGGGGGTAAATTACTGTTTATCAGGGAGTTGCATTACTTCAATGCCCGCTTGACGAAGAAGGTCTATTCCGTCTGAAATCCTATATAACTCACCAAAAACAACTCTCTTTATCCCTGCTTGAATAATCAATTTTGCACACTCCATACAAGGAGATGCTGTTACATACAATGTTGCTCCGTCAGAAGAATTGTTCGAACGCGCAACCTTGGTTATTGCATTTGCCTCGGCATGCAATACAAATGGGAAAGAAGTGTTGGTTTCGTCCTCACATTTATTTGGAAAACCCGAAGGCGTACCATTATAACCATCAGAGATAATCATCTGATTCTTAACCAACAATGCGCCAACCTGACGGCGTGTGCAATAAGAGTTTTCAGCCCATATACGAGCCATACGCATATAACGGCTGTCTATTTTATCTTGCTTATTCATCTCTCAAAAATTTCATTAAATTGCAAGCCATCAAAAGTACCAGATGACATCAAAAGCAAAACGGTGTTGCTATAATCTAATTGCTCTAAGCGAGACTTAAGTTGTTTGCTGTCTGTGAAAACTTCAACACCACCGCCAAAACCTTCTTCAACCTGCTCCGGCGTGATAGTTGCCAACTTCTTATGTGCTACAACCTCAGGGTTATAATACACAAAAGCAGTATCTGCCTCTTTCATACAACCCTTATAATGTGGCAGGAAATCAGACATCAATGAAGAGAAAGTGTGAAGTTCCATACAAGCAACAAGCCTCTTTTTCGGATATTGCTGTCTTACCGCATGAACAGTAGCAAGCAACTTACTCGGCGAATGGGCAAAGTCTTTGAAAACCACTAAGTTATTGTTATCAAATATCTTTTCTAACCTGTTCTTTGCACCGCCAAACGATGATAATGCCTCATATATCTGCTTCTTTGAGATATCAATTTTTAGCATAGCAACAAGTCTCTCAATGGCAATAGCGGCGGCATGCATGTTCTGAAGATTATGCTCACCGAATATGCGAAGCGGTAACTCTTCCGGATACTCCAAACAAACAACACTATTCTTGACCTTGTATGGTAATGTGTTATATGGATGCCGTTTAATATCTGTTCTTGCATCATCTGCTAATTTGCAAAGGTTTGCATCACCTTCAAAGTAAATAAATTCACCATTCGGCTCAATCAAACCTACAAACTTGCGAAAAGTCTCTACATATTCTTCAAAAGTAGGAAAGACATTTATATGATCCCAAGCAATACCCGTCAGTATCGCTATATTGGGGTGATACAGCAAAAATTTTGAACGATGGTCTAATGGCGAAGTGAGATACTCATCACCCTCAAAAACAGCAACTTTGGCTGTATCAGACAAGCGTACCATGCGGTCAAAATTTGCAATACCGGCACCTACCATATAATCACTCTCTATGCCCAACTGCTGCAAACTATGAAGTATCATCGCTGTTGTTGTGGTCTTGCCGTGCGAACCGCCTACAACAATACGAATCTTGTCTTTTGTCTGCTCATATAGATATTCTGGAAAAGAATAAATGGGAATACCTAACTCTTTTGCGCGTATCAGTTCAGCATTGTCCTCTCTTGCGTGCATACCAAGTATAACAGCATCTAAATCTGTAGTTATACGCCCTGCATGCCAACCCATTTGGTCGGGTAATAGTCCGTACTCTTCCAAATGACTCTTGGCGGGGTCAAATATCTCATCGTCCGAACCCGTTACTATATAACCGTCTTTTGTTGACAACGCTATCGCTAAATTGTGCATCGCAGCACCACCTATCGCTATAAAATGAATACGCATAATGGTCTATATATAATTTATTTCCACTTTTAGTTGCAGCTGAATTTATTTAATATCCAAAATCTTTAGTATTATATCTATTATCCTCCATTATCCTCCATATCTTCTAAAACCACCTCGTGTACGCATAGGAGTAAATGCTTCCTCTATGTGCTCAATCTCATATTTGTCATCATCTAAAAATAAAATTGATATAATGTCAAATCGTGTGTCATATTGCAAATGATGATAGTTGTAATAATGATTGGCGGCCTTGGCTAAGTTGCTTTGTTTCTTATAATTAACTGCCTGCTCAGGTCTAAAATATACATCTGAAGTTCTCGTTTTTACTTCTACAAAAGCAATCGTATCATCTTTTAAAGCAATAATATCTAACTCCAAATGGCTTGATTTCCAATTCCTTTCTAATATCTTATATCCTTTTTGTTTTAGAAATTCAGCTGCAATATCTTCACCTCTTTTGCCTAAATCATTATTCCAAGCCATAATTGATAAATTTACGGTATTGATTAAATATGTTATTATTGATAAAATTAGCTATATTGATAATTTTACTTTTTTAAGATAAATTGTATGTATTCAAAAACAAAAAAATCCGCTATAAAGCAGATTATTTTATATTTTTTACATAATGACTGAATTTCCTATGTTATTTTTCATCTTCTCTTGTGTATTATTTGCGTTTGTGTTGCTAAGAAAGAGTACCGCCGGCGAGTGCATCATCCACTCTTGGCTGATTTAGTTTCATTTCTCATTTCTCATTTTTTATTTCTCATTTCTAATTTCTAATTATTCATAGTACCGTGAGTGGGATTTGAACCCACACGGCTTTTGTATAGCCAAAGGATTTTAAGTCCTTCATGTCTACCTATTCCATCATCACGGCAAAAAAAACATCCTCACTGCCAACCCATTATCACTGCCAAATCCTTCTCTCGGTAAAATTGAATACTAACTTGCTCCCCTCAGGGACGGGAGGGGCTGTGGTGGGGGTGGGACATGGACGCACAATCTTTATGATTTTATATTCTAAAATTAAGATTATTGCCAGCGTGATTTTGCGGGCGATTTTGCGGGCGGGACGACCGCGGTACAAGCAAAGCGCTTCATTTATCGCTTTTGTTGCCTAACCAGGACTCGAACCCAGACAGACAGAACCAGAATCTGTAGTGCTACCATTACACCATTAGGCAAAAATAAAAGTCTGTAACCAAAAAGCGACAGACCTTTATTCCATTAAAACCGTACAATTGTAGGAAAATACCGTATAATCGTAGGAAAAAAAACCGTACAATTACAGGTATAAGACCGTACAAATACAGGTATAAAACCGTATAATTATGGTATAAAACCGTACAATCGTAGGTTTGATATGATAAAAATAATATATACGCGGTAAATAAAAAAGCCTTTCAGTCATCATGTCAAAGAACATATTTTCTGAAAGGCTTCGTCTTGGCGATATATTGCCGGGTTCCTTGGCTGGGCTGCCATAATACAACGGCATTGGTTCCGTGGCGGGCTGCCATAAATGTTTGCGAGACGAATATAGTATGAACGAACAATAAGTAGCAAAAATCGCTATAACTGTACAAAAACCACTATTTTTGACCTTTCCGTTGCAAAAATACAACTTTTTTTCTTATTCTCCAAATTTTTTTTGATTTTTCTTGATTATTCCCACAGATTTTGCGGATATTTATTGCAAATAAATTCAGGGGAGAGATGCTGAAACAAGTTCAGCATGAGGACTGCGGTCGTCTTCGCCCGCCGAGTGCAATCAGCCAATCTTGGCTGATTTAGTTTCATTCCTAATTCCTAATTGAAAACTCCTCATTGCATATTCCGCCACAGCAGCACCCCGCCACCGCGGCCGTTAGGGTTCGCGCGGGAAGGGTCTCGAGTGTCCGGCAAGCCTTAGGGGTTTACAAATTGCATATAATGTCCGCTGATTTTCAGTATTTTATATTTTCAAGGGGTGGAAAAATTGTTTATTACCTGAAAATGTCGTATCTTTGCACCGGAAAAAGGCAGAAACAAAGACTTTTTTCATGGTATTCTGTTTATCTTAAGGTTATTGAAAAGACCTGCTTGCAAACGGTAAGTCTCCTTTCCACAACTCCACTACTTGCTTTTTGCGGCAGTCATTAAATAGCAGACTCAGGAACAGTTTTCTGTCTTTTCCGAACCTGAGTCTGCTATTATATTTTTTTGAAGTTATGGATGCTCTTCTCTCCGACTATCTGCAACCCCTGACCGTCTCTTGCGGCCGGCGGGGCAACAACACCAGTGCCCTCATACGCGTTCAGTGCGATACAGCAACACTACTAACAGCCGTCTATCCGGTTGACGAGACCGTGGCCGCCGATGCCGAAGTGTCCGTTACTATCTCGCCGCTTTTCTCGCTTATACGGCAATGGATGAACTCCATCCACGCCGTGCTGTCTTGTCTGCGGGTTACTACCACCCTCTGCAGGTATGCCCGCAAAGATGGCGTTACACCAACCTATGGCGGTACCGACACCTCCGAATATGCCTTCCTGCTTGATACTTCAACAACAAGCGTACTTGAGAAGTATGTTCTTTACTACGACCCCATCCGAGCCGGCAAACCCTTCCCGTTCAGCCTTACTGTTACCGGGAATGTCGTTTATCCGCTCTACTCAGAACCGCTCTTTATGCCTACAGGATTGGCACAATCAATCATGAACGCCAACACACCCGTGCTTGAGATGATACAAACCACCGACGAAGGCACTACCGTCTATTTGCCGTTCTATCGCCGTTCTACCGAAACAGAGCAGCAAGCCATCCTTGCAAATGTCCTTTGCCCGCAGGGCGATTTCTATGTGTTTGCTTTCTATAATGAGTTTGGAGTTAAAACTTACCTTGCACTTCCCGGCATACTCACCGAGCAGTCCAAACTTGAAGCAGAAACCGCCGTTTTAGCAAATAGTGTGTCACAGGCGCGTATCCAAGCCGACTTTCAGCGCACTTTCTATTTCAAGTCCTCACCGCTACCCAAATCATTGTTCCACCAGGCATATTTGCTTCTCACCTCTCCAAACGCTTATATTCTCCAACCTTCAGGAGCGTCCTCGCCCGCAGAACTTGGAGCGCGGTCGTCCTCGCCCGCAGAACTTGGAGCGCGGTCGTCCTCGCCCGCAGAACTTGGAGCGCGGTCGTCCTCGCCCGCATTAGAGACTGCAATCAGCCAATCTTGGCTGATTAATGCTCGCGAAGTAGAGTGTTTCCTTACCGATATAAAGTCCGAGTACACACCGGCGCAAACCGCCGAAGGCACCGTTATTGAATTTTCCTTCATTCAGGACATCTGATTTATCACGCGGTCGTCCTCGCCCGCATTAGAGACTGCAATCAGCCAATCCTGGCTGATTAGAAGAGTACCGCCGGCGAGTGCATCATCCACTCTTGGCTGATTTAGTTTCATTTCTCATTTCTCATTTTTTATTTCTCATTTCTAATTTCTAATCATTCATAGTACCGTGAGTGGGATTTGAACCATCTAATTATTCATAGTACCGTGAGTGGGATTTGAACCCACACGGCTTTTGTATAGCCAAAGGATTTTAAGTCCTTCATGTCTACCTATTCCATCATCACGGCAAAAAAAACATCCTCACGGCCAAACAAATCATCCTCACTGCCAACCCACCCTCACGGCCAAAAAAGTACGGCCAAATCCTTCTCTCGGTAAAATTGGTTTATTCTCTCGGTTAAATTGGTTCATATTCCTGTTCTTTCTCCAGCCCAAATCCGTCATTGCGGCAAAAGAATAGTTGAATCGCGGCAAGAACAATTGGCAGTTGAAGTTGATAGTTGAAGTTTGGCAGTTGGAGTTGATAGTTGAAGTTGGAGTTGAAGCAATAGTGATATGAACAGTTGATAGTTGATATTTCGTTGTGCTTTAGTTGCAATTTAACCAGCAAATGGGATGTATCACTGTGTTTTTTAGACTTAATTGTCATTTTACAGGCTAAAAAAACGTAGGTTCAAGACAACTTTAGAGTGTTTGTTTTTTAGACTTAATTGTCATTTTACAGGCTAAAAAAACGTAGGTTCAAGACAACTTTAGAGTGTTAAAATGATATATAATGTTGTGTATTACAATAAATTATAGCTATTAAAAATGTTGCAGATTTCATCAAGACAACTTTAGCAGTATCTTTGTATTGATAACTAATTGATACAAAGATGAAAAACAGGTATTTAGAGCATGCTCATATTGATGAGCGTACTTTTAGGCATATTTTACGTTGTTTTTGCTTGGATATTGAAGCAAATAAAGTAACCTCAATAACCCATATATCACGGCAAAGTATAAGCAAATTATTCTCTTGTTTAAGGTCTCGTATAGCAAGTATATGTGAGGAAGAAAACACATGTTCCGAGGGCGAATTTGAGCTTGATGAGAGTTATTTTGGAGCACGGCGAGTTAGGGGTATTAGGGGGCGTGGATCTAAAGGTAAAACAATCGTATTTGGCATATTAAAACGTGGTGGAAAGGTATATGTTCAGGTTGTTGAAAATTGCAAACAGGAAACGTTATTGCCTATAATTAAGAAAGTTATCAAACCTAATTCCATTATATATACAGATGGCTTTCGAGCGTATGAAAACTTACTTAATGAAGGATTTAAAACGCACTTTATTGTCAATCATGGTAATAATGAATTTGCTAAAAATGGAACTATACATACTAATGGAATTGAAAACTTCTGGGGACTATGTAAGAGCAGACTGGCTAAGTTTAGAGGACTTAACAAACAAACTTTTTTAACGCATATTAAAGAGTGTGAAATTAGATATAATCATAAACGACAAAATATATACAAGTTACTACCAAATAACTTTAGAACTACGCATCTAAAGTTGTCTTGAACCAAACATTTCATTCTTTTGAACGAGTTTGTCCAAAAACTCCCCTTATTTAAGGAATAAAAAACATAGAGATACTACAAAAATCAAAAAAGTTAAAAAAACTTTGAAAAAAATTTGGAAAATTAAAAAAAAGGTTGTATCTTTGCAATCCCGTTTGAAAATAACGGCTGTTGTTTAGGAAACGACGGTTGTTGTTAGAGAGAGGGAAAGGAGATTGACAGGGTGTTGAAAGAGG
>JAFVAX010000010.1 GCA_017480285.1 Paludibacteraceae bacterium
CAACAACCTCATACACCAAATGGTGCAGAACTTATTGTGATATGTCTCCTATGTACATAGAAGGACGCTTGCGGACTGCTTCCAGACCTTCAAGCACCTGAATGGACTCGGCACCATATTGCTCTTTTTCTTCCATTTTTTATCTTTTAATGTATAATTTTTACGATTATTATTTATATGATACAAAATCGTACAAATATACAAAAAATTATTGAAAAAAGCAATAAGTTGAAGTTTTTTTTGAAAAATTTGTACTTATTATTAGGATGAGGATTGAGATTCTGAAACAAATTGCTCCAAGTATTCGCATCGTAAACGAGCGCATCGGCAAGCCGTGCAGAATAAGGTTTTTGCGGGCAGAATAAGGTTTTTGCGGGCGTGGACGACCGCGTTCCAATAAAAAAATCCCACGGATTAGTTATGTTTAATCCGTGGGAAAAATTGTAAGATGTCTTAACGCTTAACGAAGAATATATTTCTTGCCGTTTTGGATAACTACTCCACGGAATTGAGCGTCAACCTTTTGTCCGAGAACATTGAACATAGGAGCGTTCAGATCAAGACCGGTAGCGTTCTCGATGTTCTCAACACCTGTTGCGCCACTTTCTTCGTAATCATATAGTATATCAACATCTACACTTTTGATTACAAATACATTTCCATCTTCGTCAACAGCATTCATTGAGATGGTAGCACTTTGCAGATACAGTTTGTAACCATTTTCTTCTGTTTCATATTTCTCACCATAGTTGATTGTCAATGAGAACGGCTCTGTTTCGCTCAGCAAATAGTATGTAGTATCTGTTCCGTCAGTCAAAGCAACATAGCTATAATATGTATCAATATCAGCTAATTCAGCCTTTGTTGGGAATTCTTCTTCTGTACCATTTATCCAAATATTAACAATGGTTTCAATGCCTTCTTCAGCATCGTATTCGGATAAATAGAGAAGATATTGTCCATACTCAGCAGCCCAAACAAGTTCTGCATAATCAGGAACGATTTCATTATCTTCTTCGTTTCCACCTTGACCACCTTGACCGCCGCCTTCACCGTCAATTTCAACAGCGAGCAAGTCAGCATTGTAGAACGATTCGCCATCGGTGGGGTAGGCTGTCATAATAAGTTTTACAGCCACAATACCTTCGCCTGCAACTGTGATTGAGAAATCACCGGCTGCTGCAACATCAAGACCTTCTTCTGCAACAACATCACCATTAGCATCTAAGCCGTAAGCAGTAAATGCTTTAGCATCGTTGCCATCGTTGTTCTTTTGGTTTTTGTTGAGTTTTACGCTGAAGTTAATAGTTGCCTCTGCGGCTGCATCAAACTCAGGTGATTGGATACCGATACCGGGGAAATTCATTTTAATACCACCGTCTTTGTAGAAACTTGGATCAGGATATTGATCAGGATTGTTGGAGATATATGTCCAACCTGTCGGAATTTCATTTGCGATATCAACCGCATACATTGCTGTTGTTGCAAGCAGCATAACAGCGAATAAGAAAATTTTTTTCATGATAAAAAATTTAATTTAGTTTTCAGGTTCTTTTGTTGAAAAAGAAATCCGTAAAACAGAACCCGTTGATTTTACGATTTTCTATTGTGTCGTTTTTCTTGATTTTTCAATAAACTTTACAAAGATACAATTTTTTTTCAGATTTTGCAAAAAATTATTCAAAAAAATCTCATCTCCCACAGATTTAACGGATATAACAGATTTTGACGGATTAATTTTTCTGCGAAATTTGCGGTATCTGCGAGAAATATAAAAAGTCTGTGAAAATCTGTTTTAATCTGTCAAAATCTGTGGGAAATAATCACTATTATAAGTCTCGCAGATTTCGCTGAAAAACCTCACCCTGACGAATGTCAGGGTCTGAAAGATTGAGATTCTGAAACAAGTTCAGAATGAGGATTTTGCGGGCGAGACGACTGCGTTCCAATAAAAAATCCCACGGATTAGTTATGTTTAATCCGTGGGAAAAATTGTAAGATGTCTTAACTCTTAACGAAGAATATATTTCTTGCCGTTTTGGATAACAACACCGCGGAAGGAAGCGTCAACTTGTTGTCCGAGAACATTGAACATAGGAGCGTTCAGGTCAAGCGAGCGCATTTCGATGTCTTCGATGCCTGTGGCTGCTTCGATACTCAGCAATTTGCCTTTGGTCAACTCAGGAGTAATGGAGTTGTCGTTGTTTTGCCAACTTTTGAGTTTGCCTTGAATCTCAACTTCTGCGCCAACCCATATTTGGTCTTCTGCACTGAATTTATCGCCATTGAGGAAGTAGCAGCGGAAAACAGTAAGTACTGCATTGCCACCTTTGTCAACAATGTCAAAAGTAGCGTTACCATTTTCAACACTAACTTCAGCAATAGATTTAATGATACCTTTTACAATATACTCTTTATCTGATTCAGCCTTTGGCTCCATTGCTTCAATAGCGGCAACAGCGTCAGCAACAGTGAGTTGATCAAGTTCCGGCGTAGGAGGATCAACAGGTTCGGGATCGTCAACGCCATCAACGGACACTGCGAGCAAGTTTGCGTTGTAAAAAGATTCGCCGTCGGTGGGGTAGGCTGTCATAATGAGTCGTATTGCTACAATATTCGGACCTAAAACGGGGATAGCCCAGTCGCCTGCAGCATCAACATCCATATCTTTTTCAGCAACAACATCACCGTTTGCGTTAAGACCGTAGGCAGTGAACGATTTAGCATCGTTGCCATCATTGTTCTTCTGGTTCTTGTTGAGTTTTATGGTGAAATAGATATTTACTGTTTCATTAGTCGGGGCAAACTCCGGTGATTGAATACCGATGCCGGGGAAATTCATTTTGATACCACCGTCTTTGTAGTAACTTGGGTCAGGGTACTTGTCAGGATCGTTGGAAATATAAGTCCAACCTTCGGGTATGGCATTTGCTATGTCAGCGCCATACATTGCTACGCAAGCAAACAGAGTTGCTGCAAGAAAGAAAAGTTTTTTCATGATAATTTGGTATTAAGTTAAACAAAAAAGTATTTATACATTATTTATGCATCAATGTGCAATAACACTACAAATGTATATAATTTATTTCAAAAAAGCAAATTTTTCTGCACTTTTATGCTACATAGCATGCAAAATTTTCAAACATTCACTGAGCGACTCTACGCCATCTATCTGACTATCAATAGGGCATTGACCTGAGCGGTCGCGGTTCAGTATCATCGGCACCTCTTCTGCATACACCACTTTTACCTTTGCATCGTTGAGCAGTTTAAGAGCCGGAGAGCAGATAAGGTTGGTATGTACTTCTTTTACACCGCCTTCAATCATTAGTGCGGCGGCGGCTTTGCCAATCATCTTGTCGGCAACAACAGCACCTTTGAGTCTGTCGGGTTGGTCTGCAAGAAGTTGCAACAGGTCGCGCACACCTTTGTTTTGGTGCATAGTAGTGGTGCCATGGTTGCGAACGAGAAGTGAGAGTCCGTTTTCATTTAATGTTTTAAGCAAGTCTTGACCGTCGATCTGCACAAGTTCGTACTCGCGTTTGCCAAGCCCTATCTTTGCGGCATGTTCAACGGTATGAACGCCGTGGCGCGAGTTGATACGCTCAATGAGAGCCGAGGCATCGTCGCCCTTTTTCGATGGGTAATTGAAAACCAAGTCAAGGCATGCCTGATCGAGTGCCACAGGGTCGGTTGAAGCAAGAATGCCTATGTCTGCCATCTCGGGGTCGGCAGGGTGGCTGTCGCAGTCGCAATCGACAGAGAGGTTATTTACGACATTGATATACAGAATTTTCTCACCATTGCCGAAGTAGTTGTGCACTGCCTGTGCGGCTGCTGCCATCGACTCGAGGAAGCCGTCCTGATTGCCGGTATGATTCCAAGTTTCGACAACATCTTCGGTTATTCCGGCAGAGTGGATATAGGCTTTTCCGGCAGCGGATGCCACACCTATACTTTGATTTTTCAGCACTCCGCCGAAGCCACCCATGGCGTGCCCTTTGAAGTGTGCAAGGTTGATGAGGAAATCGTAGTTTTTGAGGTGTGTTCCGACGCGGTCGTACTTGATCCAAGTAGAGTCCTGAACGGGTATGGCGAAGTCGCCTTCTTCGTCCATGATGTCAACGGGTGCGATGTCAAGGAAGCCGTGGTCTTTGATGGTTTGCCAATGTGCTTCTGTGGTATTGCGCTTACCCTCGTAGGCAGTGTTGCATTCCACGAGAGTGCCATTGACCTGACTGACTAATTGCTGTATAAGTTTAGGTTGCAGGTAGTTATGTCCGCCTGCTTCACCTGTTGATATTTTTACAGCCACTTTGCCTTGTGCGGGTCTGCCGACGGCCTCATAGACTCTCACGAGAGCGGCAGGAGAGATTTCTTGAGTGAAATAAACTTTCGGTTTTGCGTCCATTGTTTGTTCGTTAACTGGTTGATTTTGTTCGTTAGATGGTTGAGGTTTTGTGCCTGAGCAACCGAGCATTGCAAGACAGGCAAAAAGAATAAGACTCTTTTTCATTATTATAGAAGATTTAGAGGTTTTAGATGCTTACGATATTTTAGATGTTATTTTTGTTGCAAATTTAATGATTTTTTTTGTTAAATACAATTTTTTTATTATTTTTGCAGAAATATATATTTTTCCCCGTGAGCCACGCCGAGGGATTATGTCAGTAAGCGCGGTGGGGAAAGACATAAAAGAATCGTTTTATTGGCGTCTGTTTTCCGACAACTCAAATTCTCGCAAAATTTGTAATCATCAGGAAAGCATACAACGATAAACGCTGTGGTGATATGTACAGGAGTGTATTCTTCTGTATGCTATTGGGGTTGATACCAAATAGTATGGCTACATATCGGCGTGGGCGTATCGTTGTTGTTCTGATGAAAGGCAATGCGAGAAGCCCGAGTTGTGGAACAACAAGCGTAGGTTCCACGCTTTTTTTATGCTGTATTGTATTCATCGAAAGTATAAACCTTAAAATATCATCATTATGCGTTGTAATAACTGTGGTTGGGATAATCCCGATGGCAAAACCGTATGTGAGAAATGCGGTAATCCTCTTTCCGGAGGCAGTCTTTATCAATCGTCAGTCGCTCATCAAGTAAGTTCTGAGGACTTAGGTCATACTGTAAGAGAGGGGCAAATGTTCGGCAGTGATATGAATATATCATCATATCCGGCTCCTGAGATTGCTACTCCTTCTGCTCCAAGACGCGATGATTTTCAAGCCAATATGCAGCAAGGTGGTCCGCAACCCAAACCTGCTTCTTCTTTTTCAGGCACAGTTAATCCTTGGATGCAACAAGTCAAAATACCCAAATGCTCGCTAACACCTATTCGTCAGTATGGTGAAGTTGGTGAATTACAAACTAATGTTTTTCAGGGTGAGAGTAATGATCTAAACAGGGCAAACTTAGACGCGGAAAATCCAACAATTACTTCGCAAGTACAGGCGCATCTAAGTTTAGAGAACGGCAAATGGTATTTAGAAGATAAAAGTTCGCAGAACACCACATTTATACATGTTCGCGCTCGTCAAGAATTAAGTGATGGCGATATTGTACTTATGGGTAATCGTATGTTTGTGTTCAAATCTGAACAATAGTATTCAAACCGACAAGAAATGGTTGTTTCAAGATGTGATTATTCCCCCGGTGCGATAATAGATGGCCGTTATCGTGTTGAGAAGTGTTTAGGTGAAGGTGCTTTTGGCAAAGTGTTTAAGGTAAGCAATGCCGGCAATGTGTATGCGCTTAAACTGCTCAAGTTGTGGGAGGTTGACCCCGAAATAAGAGAGCAGTTGGTTGCCCGATTCGATATGGAGTTTCACACGGGTAGGATAGAGAGCGATTTTCTTGTACATTCGTATTCGTATGGTATGACAGAGGGCAATCCGTATATCGTTATGGAGTTTTGTCCGAATGGAGATTTACTCTCGCTCGATGGTCAGAACACCGATTGGGTCAGTATAACTCGTCAGGTGCTTTACGGACTAAAAGCCCTTCACGGGTCGGGCAAGGTTCATCGCGACTTGAAGCCGGAAAATGTCCTTATCAAATCAACCGGCATGGTAGCCCTAACGGACTTTGGTATTTCAGGTGATAGAAACAAACGCATGACCGAGCGTAATATCTTAGGTAAGCCCACACAGATATTCGGCACATACGCTTATATGCCCCCGAGCAGGTAAAACCCTGACGGGGTGATGCAACAGTCTTGCCCACTACCGATTTGTTTTCACTCGGTGTGATGATGTATTATTTAATAACGAAAAGATTGCCTTTTGGTCCGCTTGAAAATCATAGCGATTTGGTCTATTATCAAAAGAATGGAGCCGAAGGTAAGTGGCTGGAACAACCACTTCGGTCAACATCCGTAGGTGAGGTTCTATATCCTTTTATAAAGACTGCTTTAGTACCTGATTTCAAGAAACGAGTACAATCGGTTGATGAGGCTTTGCAATTTTTGCCACAAGGTAACGACAATTTTCACATATCGCTTCACCGACAGAAAAGTAGCGGTAGCGGATATTGCCTTCGTGTTATGCATGGAGACTGTTGGGGGCAGGTGTTTCAGCTTCCAATGCCTGATTATCATCATTCCGATGCAGGTCAGAATCTCAAAATGGTAACAATCGGCAGAGAGGATCCTTCGGTGAGAAATGTAATATCCATTGTAGAGGAAAAAAGTTCATATATGTCTCGTCGTCATTGTACGATGTGTTACTTGCCTTCTGACAAGAAATGGGTTATACACGACGGTCAGCCAACTGCAAACAGTTACGATGGTGGTACTTATTTTTCGCCTTCGCTCAATGGTACTTTTGTTGGTTCGCACAGTGTGGGCAACAACTGGTTCTATTTAAGCGATGGAGATATTATTTCCATAGGTGATACCAAACTCAAGTTTGAAGAAAACTGATTGTTTGAGAGGACTTCATTATCAAAGATTTAATTATAAACCCTAACTGATAAAATTATGTCACAACCAACAGAAATGTATAAGCGTTCGTTGAGCGGTTCGGTGGGCGCAGGTGTAGGTGCTTTGTTTAACGGTAAAGGTCGCACCTATTATATTTTAGAGCACAAAGTCTCGTCGAAATACCACAAAGCGGGTGAGTCGCAGGAGATTATTGTGGATCAGATTGAACTTGGCAGGGACCCGAAATGTCAGGTGCGTTTCGACGAGAGTTTTCAGACGGTGAGTCGTCGTCATGCCGCTATTGTTCGTGATGGTGAACGTTGGAAACTTATTCAACTGAGTCATACAAACACTACCTTATTGAACGGTCATCCCATAAAAAAAGAATGGTATTTGCAGAATGGCGATGAGATACAACTATCTGTGAATGGTCCGAAGTTAGGTTTTATCGTTCCAACGGGTAATCGTTCGACCGTAGGTTCGATAGGTTTGAGCCGTCGTTTATCGCTTTTCCGTCAGCAAGCCTTACGCCCGTATAAGACAGCAATGACTGTTATGGCTGTATGTTTCTTGCTCTTGTTCGCAGGTGCAGCGTATGCCATATATACACAAGGAAAAAAAATAAACGATTATGAGCAATGGCTTGCCTCGTCCGAAAAGAAAATTGAGGATATGCAAACCGAGAATCGCAGAAGGGAAGCCGAGCAACGACAACGTGAGGATAGTCTGCGGATGGATTTTGATAAACGCTATAAAGAGTTGCAAAAGAATGTGTCGCCGGATATTGCAAGTTTGGTAAGTAATGTTAAATCAAGTGTATATTTCTTATATACAGAGTATTATGTACAGACAAGTGAGAAACTTGTAAAAGTGTCAAGCAGTAGTGGTACGGGCTTTCTGACTAACGACGGACGTTTTGTTACTGCCCGCCATTGTGTTCAGCCGTGGTTGTTTAGTTTTGGTGATGACGATGATATAATGGTAAATGCTATTTCAGAGGCAACTCCGGAGAAAGTATTTTCGAAAATGGTAGCAATCAATAGTCAGGGTGAAGTGTTGAATTTCACAAACAAAAATTTCACCGTTGACACAAGTGAAGATAAAATTATTGAATATCCCTTTGATAATGGTTTTACAACTAATATCCGCATTGCATTGTATATAGATGGTCTCAAATTAAATAACAAGAAAGTTTCGTCCACCGATTGGGCATACGCTCAATATACATCTGACAACACTCGATTAAGAAAAGGAAACATACGATGCGACAAAGACGGCTCACTACAACTTTCTTCGGGCAAAGAGACTTATGTTTTAGGATTCCCCGCCGGAATAGGCTTTGACGATGGTGAAAAACAGAACACGGTAGAGCCTATTTACAATAAGATGAATATCGCTCGTACAGGGCTGAATGAAAGCGGTATGATAATGGTGTCGCAGGGTGTTGCTCACGGTAATAGCGGAGGACCGGTCTTTGTAGTTAAAAACGGGTCGTTCTATGCCGTAGGAATAGTGTCGCAATTGATGTCTGCTACACAGAGGAAGGAAAATGGTGTAATCGTACAACAGCAACAGCAATACGATGAATTGGTGCCAATAGCCAATATCTTTAAGAAATAAACAACTATGAAAAGAATAGTATTCATAATTTTACTCTTTCCTTGTTTGCTTCACACTTACGGACAAACGATTTTCGATGCGTCATTGTTCTTAAACACAGGTAATCAGCAGGTTCTTTTGCCTGCAATAGAAAGAGTTACAAGCATTGTGGAAACATCTTATTTGCTTGAACACAAACAGACTCTTGACCGCTTTGGCAAAGACGGAAATGATTATTTTAATAAAATACCTTCAGTCAGTATAAATGTCGAAGATGGCTTTGTTGTTGCTTCAAATGTATTTTCGCCTTGGAACATAGACGGGGATTTTACACAGTACAGCGAAACCTATCGACCGATAGTATATAGCATTGATAGAGTGTCGCTTAGTGATACGGTCAAAACTCATATTGATACAACCAAAGTTAAAGCACAACCGCTTGCCGAGGATTTGCTGTTTGTTAGAACACATTCTGAAAAAGGGCTTCAAACAGATACCGTATGTGGCAAGAAAACTGGTTGGTTAGCATTAGTAATATATGACGCTGAAAATGAAAAACCTTATAATGTTCAACTTGTGCGTCGTCAGATAGAAATAGTAAAAGGCGAACCGACTGTTATTGAATTGCCGGATAACAACAAATGCTGTATTGGCGGTATGTTTATAACCTTAGATTATACTATGGTTGGGACGATAGGCTTGAAGTTGTGCGGAGTAATAAGTTCGGTGAATAAAAAAACGGCAACGCTACAAGTGCCAATAATAGTGAAAAAACCGAGTAAGTTAAACAAATTAAATAAGTTATGAAAGATATCAGACTTCGTTTTGCGGCTCGTTGTGAGGCAGCGGGGCGCAATCAGAATGAGGACAACTACTTGTTGGACGATGACCTTAGTAATCCCGAATGGGGCTTTCAGAGCGACAAAGAGATAAACTTGTCAGACAAAGGCTCGCTGCTCGTAGTATGCGATGGTATGGGAGGGATGAACGCCGGTGAGGTGGCATCGTCGATTGCTGTGGATGTGATAAAAGACAATTTCCAAACAAGCAGACTCACAGACCAAGTTCTTAAAAATGAGAATAGTATCTGCCAATATATTCGCTCTGTAATTCAAAAAGCAGATGAGGCTGTCAAAACTGTGAGTAACGCCGACGAAACGAAAGCCGGTATGGGCTCAACTGTTGTTATGGCGTGGCTATTAGGTGAGAAAGTATATGTAGGTTGGTGTGGCGATAGCAGGGCTTACAGATACAATCCTCAAACCGGTTTGGAACGCCTCTCACACGACCATAGTTTCGTTCAAGAACTCGTTGATAAAGGCGAATTGACAGAGGAATTAGCCTTCGACCATCCGAACAACAATATCATCACCCGTTCGCTTGGCGACCCAAGAGGGTTGGTCCAGCCGGATGTCAAAGTGTTTGATATTCACCAAGATGACATCATTCTTCTTTGTAGCGATGGGTTATGCGGTTGCTTGCGCGACCGTGAGATATTCTCTATTATAGAGAACAATACTCACTCAATGCTGGCTCTGCGTGATGCTCTTTGGAAGGCTGATGAGGCTGCCGGTTGGCACGACAATGTTACCACCGTATTAGCACAAATAACAGCAGGTCCAATACTTGTCAAAAATGACGAAAAGCAGTCTATCAGCAAAACTGCCGAACTAAGGCAGAAAAACGCTAACTTAAAGATTGTCATAGGTTTGCTTTTTGGATTACTCTTGGGTCTGTTTGTCGGAATTGCGATGTTTATGCTTTTCAGACCACATCCGGAACCGCAACATGCAAATACAGAAACAACAGATTCTATCCCGTCAGATACATTACGAGCCGATAGCACTGCTACTACTATATCAACAACACCGAAGCCTGCTACGACAGAGCCTGCTGCCCGTCGGAAAGCCCCGAAAAAAGAACCGGAACAGACCGTTGTGCCCAGCATACAAAAGGAACAGACCGCTCAAACAGAGGATACGATTAAAAACATAAAGGGCAAAGGGGAGTTGACAAAGATTGTAAAAGGTGATAGTACCCAAGAACTGACACCCATTAAACCTGCAAAAGAAGAGCCGGCCGGTCCGTTAGAAAATGAACCCGTTAGTTCAACTAATGAAGAAGCAGATACAACTCAAACAAACCTGACACCTATAAAAAAATAATCCGTTATGTTAAAAGAAAATACCTTATTTGCAAACCGTTATAACCTATTACATTTGATAGGTATCGGTGGTTTTTCAGAAGTATGGTTGGCAAAAGACCAGATGACTTCTCTTGAAATTGCGCTCAAAGTATATGCACCCGGACAGGGTATCGACAATGACGGATTGAGCGATTTCTGTGCAGAACTTGCCAACATATACAATCTCAATCACTCCAATTTGCTCAAACCGCAACATGTTGACAGTTTTGACAATATGCCGTATTTGATAATGCCATTTTGTCCGAACGGTTCGCTTAAAAAACGCATAGGCAAAGTCAGTGAGGATGAGATGTGGAAAATAATTGAAGATGTCGCTTCAGGCTTGGCATACTTGCATAGTTTGGATATTATTCATCGCGACATCAAGCCCGACAATGTTCTGCAAAATGAACATGGTGATTATCTGATTACCGATTTTGGCATCTCGACACGCTCACGCAGTACGCTTCGTAAGAGTATGCCAAAGGCGAATGAAAAATCCGGTAGTGGCACGATTGCGTATATGGCACCCGAATGTTTTTCAGACCATCCGCTACCTGTCAAGGCAAGTGATATATGGGCATTAGGGGCTATGTGTTTTGAACTGATAATGGGGTATGTGCCATTCGGAGATATTCTCGGCGGTGCAAAACAGAAGAGCGGTTCGCCCATTCCACAAATAGAGGCTAATGTGTCTGAACAACTCAAATCGCTAATAACGAGTATGATGCAGTTGGAAACTTGGGACCGCCCAAAAGCCGTTGATATAGTGCATCTGGTTAAAAATCGTCAGGAAATACAAAATCCCCAAATTTCCGGACAACCAACAGTTCCGATAACCGAGCCTATCAAACCAAAGAAATCTTCAGGCAAATACTTGATAGTATTCATTATAGCCCTTCTTATTGGTGGTGGAATAGGTGGCGGAATGTACTTCAACAAACAGCAAAAAAGAATATCGCTGATGAAGGAGTGGAACACTACAAAAGACGAATACGGCGTTGCTTTTAGCCATGCTTGTATGAGTATTGACTCCATTGATGCTCTTGAAAGGGCATACGCTAAACTTGACTTGCTTGATATTCACGAATCAAATTCGCTCTTCCGCGAGAAAAAACGCTATTCGGAGTATAAGAAACAACTTGACGAACGGGCAGATGTGATGTATGACGAACTAATGAGCAAGTACCAGACCGCACCGGCATCTTCGTCAATCAAACAACACATATACAATAAGATGAATCGTATTTCAAAACAAAAAATCAGACACTAATTTATAAACACCTACAATTATGAAAAAATTTATTTTATTTATCTTTTTGTTTTCTGCCATCAGTATTTTTGCTGACGAAAACTGCGACGAAGCCTTGAAAGAGGGGAAACAGCAGTTCAATGCCGGTAATTATAGTGCCGCCTGCGAGTTGTTTCGCTGGGTGAGTGCCGAATGTGGCAGTTCGTACAAAGATGTGCAGAGTTGGATTAACAAATCTTGCGAAGTTACACTCAAAGTAAGTAACTCATCTATTTCCGTTCCGCCACTCTCAGCAACACGCACAGTTACAGTTACTTGCAACCGAAGTTGGCTTCTCGAAAAAACCACAGGCAGTTGGTACACCGTTTCAAGAAATGGCAATACACTTACTATTTCCATTGATGCCAATAATAATTCCACAGGCAGAAACGGCTCGTTTATAGTCAAGACAACCGATGGATCGAAATCAGTAACAATCACTGTTTCGCAAAGCGGTAAAACAAGCCCGACACCTCCGACACCTCCAACGCCAACACCAACACCAACCGACAATTCTGTAGGCTCTTACAGCTCTGCGGCAGTAGGTACTGTGATTCAACAAACACTTACCGGCGATGACACAAGAAATGTGTTTGTGGTTATGGAAGATCACCTAACTTTCGGTATCTCCGGTAAAGTTATACCATACACCGATGTAGCCACAGCGCTTAAAGAATGTAGCGATAAAATAGGTGAGATTGGTAGTCTTAAATCCGGAACACTGACCGAAAATGGACATTGTATCATTATCTATAATAAAAGTGGCGTATGGTGGGAAGGCGACGGACCTGACAGCGGCGTACTGAGCAAACTGACGGAGATAAACAAGAGTAACGACAGTATCAACGAAGTATCGATATCTCCTAATGCAAAATACTATTACATAGGTTATCAAGGGGCTATGTGGTCAACAAGAGCAACTACTGAAATGAATCAAAAACTGAAAGAGTATGACGACGAAATTATATCATCTGCTTGCATAAACGACAATGGAGATTTTGCTATCACTACTAACAAACATTTCTATGGTTCAACTGATTATCTGCACAATGCCCTGTTGGAAGCCAAAAAAAGATACGGATACATTGAAAGTATAAGCATAACTAACAAAGGTGTTATTGTGGTTTGTGAGAAAGGTATTTACCTTCATAATGTCCCAACAAGAGTGTATGAAAAACTTATTCAGATGACTGCTTGGCGCCCGATAAGAGTTAAATTTACCGATAGTGGTACTTACATCATCACCGATGGTAAATCTCGTTATAGCACCTTTATGTAAAAAAAACAACTTTGCAACCCGATTGCATAAAAATAACGCTATCTTTGTGGAAAATTAACAAAGATAGCGTTTTTTATGAATACAAAAAGTACAAACGAGAAAGATTCTGACCTTCGTCAGAATGAGGAATGTGGGTGCCATGAACATATGCACAGGTGTGGCTGTCACGAGCATCATCATGAGCATCACAATGAACACGGGTGTGGCTGTCATGAGCATCATCATGAACATCACGGGCATGGCAGTTGGGGAGTAGTGAGAATCATCCTTGCGGCTGTGTTGCTGTTGGTTGCGTGGTTAATTCAAAGGCAGTTTGATTTCGCAGTTTGGCAGGCACTGCTTTTGTATTTAGTGCCTTATCTGATTGTAAGTTACGATGTTATAGGTGAAGCGTTGGAGGGTATTGTCCGTTTGGAACCGTTCAACGAACACTTGCTTATGACGATAGCCACTGCCGGTGCGTTTGCAATCGGTTTCTTGCCCGGTGCCGAACCGCAGTTTGCCGAAGGCGTGTTTGTTATGCTGTTTTTTCAGGTGGGCGAACTGTTTGAACATTATGCAGAAGACAATTCAAGAAAGAGTATCAAGCACTTGCTTGACCTTAAACCTAAGACGGCTCAAGTCGAACGCGACGGCAAAACGGTTGAGGTTGAAACGAATGACATCAGAGTAGGGGAGACGGTGGTGCTTCTAGTGGGCGACCGAGTGCCACTTGACGGCATCGTCATTGAAGGCGAGAGCAACCTCAATACTATGGCATTGACAGGCGAGAGCAAACCGCAGCAAGTGGAAAAGGGAAGCGAGATATTGTCGGGCACGGTGAATATGACGGCAGTCATACGAATGCAAGTAAAGAAAACGGCAGAAGACAGCACGGTGCAGAAAATCATTGATTTAGTTGAAAACGCAAGTGAGAAAAAGAGTCGTAGCGAGAGTTTCATACATCGTTTTGCCAAAATTTATACGCCTATTGTAACTATTAGTGCTTTGCTGTTGGCTTTTGTGCCACCATTATTTTACATTTCTTACTCTGAGGCATTGACAGTGTGGCTTTATCGCGCTCTGACTTTCCTTGTAGTGTCGTGCCCTTGTGCTCTTGTCATTTCCGTTCCGTTGAGTTTTTTCGGCGGTATAGGGGGTGCATCAAAAAAAGGCATACTCATAAAAGGTGCTTCGTATATGGACATGCTTGCTGACTTAGACGCTGTTGTGTTTGATAAGACAGGTACGCTCACCGAGGGGCAGTTTGCGGTAACAGCCGTTCATCCGGAGGAAATCGACGAAAAAGAACTTCTGCATCTTGCCGCCCATGTAGAGCGTTATTCAACTCACCCTATAGCCGTAGCACTGAAGAATGCTTATCCTGAAGAACAAGACGACTGTCAGATAAGTGAGGTGCGCGAGGTAGCAGGGCATGGCATAATAGCCAAAGTAAATCAAAAAGAGGTGGCTGTTGGTAACAAGAAACTGATACAGACGCTCAATGTTGAGTGGCACGATTGCCATTTAAGTGGCACCATCGCCCATGTGGCAATAAATGGTCGGTATGCAGGACATATCGTCATAAGCGACAAGATAAAAGCCGATGCAAAGACTGCTATTACGGAACTTAAAAAAGCAGGTATTCAGACCGTTATGTTTACGGGTGATAACAATGAGGTGGCAGGTGCCGTTGCCGGAGAGTTGGGTGTAGATGACTATAAATCGGAGTTGTTGCCACAGGATAAAGTTATTGAATTAGAGACTCTTGCGTATTCGGCTAAGAGACTTAAAACGGTTGCTTTTGTGGGTGATGGACTGAACGATGCACCGGTGCTTATGCGTGCGCATGTGGGTATCGCGATGGGCGGCTTAGGCTCAGAGGCGGCTATCGAAGCGGCAGATGTGGTTATAATGGACGACCGCCCATCGAAAGTAACACTTGCTATCAAGATATCAAAGCGCACTATCGGTATTGCCCGTCAGAATGTCGTTTTTGCTATTGTGATAAAGACTTTGGTGCTCTTTTTTGCTGCGATTGGGGTTGCTACGATGTGGATGGCAGTCTTCGCAGATGTCGGAGTGATGGTTTTAGCCGTTTTGAACTCGATGAGGACGCTGAGAAATTGAGTTTGCTTCGCGCTGACGCGCAAAGAAGAGGACGAAGGGAAGTTTGCTTCGCGCTGACGCGCAAAGAAGAGGACGAAAAAATAGAAAAGAAAACCGCAGTACAAAGGGCACTGCGGTTTTCTTTTTTAGAAGCCTTAGAAATCTTAGAGGGTCCACGGTTATTTGACTACTATCTTTTCAGTCCAGTGTTCGTTTGTTTCGAGGTCGGTTAGACGAATGAAATAAACACCTGAAACAGACGGAGCCGAAAGAGTAGTGATACTTGCTTGGGTCTGAACGGTCTGTAGCAGACGGCCTGTAGCGTCGTAGAGTTCTATACGGGCTTTGGTCTGCTCGCTACGCTCAACCATGACGATGTTGTTTTTCGGCATCATAGTAGGTGTAACCTTATGGTAGCGTTTAGCGGCTTCGTCGGCACTACGCGGAGCATCGCTGAAGGCGTAGGTGCAGGTGCGTAGTTGCTGTCCGTCGGTAGTAGTGATGACGCAATAGTACTGACCATCGAGAGCCGAGTCGGGTCTGTAGAGGCGTTGCTGAGTTTCACCCTGAAGGGCAGTACCGTTCTCGTACCATTGATAGGAAACAAACAAGTCGTTGTGGTTGTCGATAAAGAGCACATCGGTCCATTTTGAATAGACGAGATTGTCGTGTGTGAGTTCGAAGCGGAACGGCAAGACTGTCTCGCAAAGTTCAAACTCTGAGAGCAAGTGCAACTCAGCGGTATAAACACCACCTGTTATGCCTTCAGGCAGTGTGATGGCTATGTTGCCGTCTTGTGGCATCTCACCTTCGAGGTCGGCAAACAACTTGCTACCGAAAAGAACCGTATATTTATACGGATTGCCCTGAGTAACTGTCGCTTTAAGAGTAACAACATCGCCTGCTACGGCACATTGAAGTTCAATTGGAGCCACTGTTGCCACAATCTCTTGTTCAGCCACCGGTTCGGTCGTTTCGTTAGATTCGATTTGGTCAGTGCCATTAAGGATGAACAAATATGTGTGTTTAGCGCCTATCTCTGTTGTTTGCAGGGCAATGTCGAACGACAACTCAGTGTCTGTTTTATTGACTGTTCCTTGTGCGACTTGTTCCTCGGTTGCCTTATCTATGAGTACGAAATCGCCGTAGAGGTTGGTAACAGAGAGTGTAACTGTTGCGTCGTAAGCCGTTGTTCCACAAGGCAATACGGCTTGTTGGACAGCAACATTGAGGTTGTTGAGTGCAGGTTGCTGTTGAGCGGGAACGGTGATGTCCATCTCGCAACCTGAAGCCATCAGAGCAGTCAGAGTATGCGGTTGTCCGTCAGCCGGTAACTCAACTTGATATGAACTGCCGGACACAGGGTCGCTGAGGAACGAGAGAACGGTTGCGCCTTCTTTTATGGTGAGTGTCTCATCGTCGTTGTTGGTTGAGAATGTGGGTATTACATCAACAAGGAAGGTGTTGGCGGTTGTGTTGTTGTCAACAGGATGAACAACGGCTTCCAGATTCGACAGTTCCAGTCTGTTAGGCAGTGTAACAAGTCGTGTTTGTTGGCAGTCGCCATTGCCGTCGAATTGGAACAAGAGGTTATGCTGTTTGCCCAAGGCGAGTGGCAGGGTCGCATCTTTCAGTTCTGCTTGTGCATCTGCCGGACCATAGACAACCTTATTATCAGTAAGGTCGGTAATGGTCAGTTTTCCGACTTGTCCTTTTTGATAAATACGGAAGTTAAGCGGTGTAGCATCTTGTCCGCAGGTAACGGCATCGTATTCATCTACAACGACTTGCATTGTTCTTTCCATTGGAGCGAAGTAGTTTGCTTCAAGCGGTTGGCAGTCTATGCGAGTCTCAAAACGGGCAGTAGCGGTAAACTGTTGCTCTGACGGCTGAACAGGCAGATTGTCAAAGGTATAAGTTACTTGTCCTGCATCAACTTGCTCTTGCGTCAGAGACACTACTTGAACAGGTATTTGTCCGGATTCGAACCTTACGAGGTCGCCGGCACTGCAGTTGCTGATGTTGCAAGTGAGGGTGAGACTGTAAGTGAGGTCGCCACAAACTATCTCAGATGCCGAAGCAGTGAGGTTCGACAGCGTCTGTCCGGCAGGTGCGATGTATGAGTTTTCCATACCGCAGTCGGGTGCTTGAGTGAAATAAGCACGCAAAGAATGTTTTTTTGTGCCGTCGCCATCAGCAAGCAGGGCTTTAGATTGATAGTCAATCAGTTGAGTATTAGCACTATAGGTTACATCTGTTTCCCAGAGCACATTGTCGTTTTCGTCAACCAAAACGAGGTGTCCTTCGGCATACTTACATTCTATTTGTCCTTGAGGAGTGTAG
>JAFVAX010000071.1 GCA_017480285.1 Paludibacteraceae bacterium
ACTGCAAAGTATTGCTTGTATCTCAAACATTGTCCTCCGCAATTACTACATTCTTGTCAGGGAATAAGGGAGAAAGTAAAGGCTGTCTATGAGAATCGTGCCAATAGTTCTGCTCGCACTACTAATGTTCTGAAAGATACCCCTGCACAATTTTTCCAATCGCAAGTACCCGAACACGAAAACATCGTAATTCCTGTTGTTTCATCGGAAAACAGACGATATATCCCTATGTGTTTTATGCCTGCGGGAAATGTCTATACCAACGCGCTTTTTTATGTGGATAATGCAGATATATACACTTTTGGCATACTTGAATCCAATGTGCACATGGCGTGGATGCGGGTGGTGTGCGGACGATTGGAAATGCGCTATCGCTATTCTAATGATATAGTCTATAATAATTTCCCCTTCCCAAAGCCGACTGAAGAACAGCGCAAACAGATAGAGCAAACGGCAAAGGCAATACTTGATGCTCGTGCGAAATATCCTGACAGCAGCCTTGCAGCGTTGTATGACGAATTATCTATGCCGCCCGAATTGAGGAAAGCGCACCAAGACAACGACCGTGCCGTCATGGCGGCGTATGGGTTTTCGCCAAAGATGACCGAATCGGAGTGCGTGGCAGAGTTGTTCAAGATGTATCAAGAACTAACAAAATAATAGATTGAGGTGGGGTACAATTTGTCCCCCTTAATACAACAATAAAAAATGGCAGACGAATCAATAATAAAAGCCTTTGATGGCAAGAATATCCGCATTGTTTGGAACGAACAAGAAGAAAAGTACTATTTCTCAGTAGTAGATGTAGTACAAGTATTAACAGATAGCAGTAATCCTACGGACTATCTCAAAAAGTTGAGAAAACGTGACAATGAATTAGGTGTCTTCCTGGGGACAAATTGTCCCCAGATACAAATGATGACTCCAACAGGTAAAAGACGTCTTACCTTAGCCGCTGATTTAGAGGGTATTTTCCGAATAATCCAATCTGTGCCGAGTAAGAAAGCCGAGCCTGTGAAGCGTTGGCTTGCAGAGGTAGGAGCGCAACGAATAGACCAGATGATTGACCCCGAGCAGACCTTCCAAATGGCAGTAGAGGACTACCGTCGGCAAGGCTATTCGGACAAATGGATTGAGAACCGACTGAAGTCCATCCGTACACGTAAAGAACTGACGGACGAATGGGAAAGGTCGGGAGTACGCGAGCAGAAAGACTTCGCTATTCTGACCAATATACTAACCAAAGCATGGAGCGGTATGACCACCGGCGAATACAAGCGATATAAAGGTCTTACCAAGGAGAACTTGCGCGACAATATGACCACTCTTGAACTTGCTCTCAATACTCTTGCAGAGGCTGCCACTACGGAGATTTCGCGCAATCAGAACCCGCAAACGATAGAGCAGAACAAGCGGGTGGCACAGAGCGGAGGCAAAGCCGCCAAAGCCGCCCGAAGCGAGGTGGAGAAACAAATAGGACACAGCATTATATCATCCCTTAAAGCCTCAGACTATATCCGCCCTATTGAAGATACCGAAACCAATGAGTTACCAACAGACGATAATCAACAATAGTATTTATCAACCGTGCCGTGATGGCGGCGTATGGTTTTTCACCGAAGATGACCGAAAGCGAGTGCGTGGCAGAGTTGTTTAGGATGTATCAACAACTTACTCAAAAATAATGGACACAATGGAACGAATAAGTATAAAAAATGAATTGACGGATATTCAACCGACTGAGAATATTTTCAATGATTCTTGTATGATTATTGAAACGGCGCAGTCGGCTGCATATACAGTTGTTAACACGGTTTTAGTACAACGTAACTGGTTATTAGGTCAGAGAATGGAAAATGAGATTCTCAAAGGCAATAGAGCAGACTATGGAAAAAGCCTAATTACTCAATTATCCATTGAACTTACACAAAAGTATGGTAAAGGATATACAAAATCAAATCTTTACACATTCTTACAATTTTACAGAGCTTTCCCTGACATTTTCCACGCAGTGAGTGGAAAATGTCGCGCCCTATTGTCTTGGACTCAATACCGTGTACTTTTGCAAGTTGAAGATCAGGATACAAGGGAGTGGTATGCTCACGAAACTCTTTCCCAAGCATGGTCATCGCGTACGTTGCAACGGAACATAAGTTCGCAGTATTACTATCGCAGATTAGCCTCTCATAATAAAGAAGTCGTAGAACGAGAGATGCAAGCGATTACCGCGCCTTTGCAAGATAAGTTTGAATACATCAAAAGTCCTGTCATTGCCGAATTTTTAGGCTTTACAAACAACTCATCATACACCGAAACGGAATTAGAAACAGCCCTTCTCAACCATCTGCAAACATTCTTAATCGAATTAGGCAAAGGGTACGCTTTTGTAGCGAGACAACAGCATATCCAGACTGAAAAAGAGGATTATTATATAGACCTCGTTTTTTATAATTATTTGCTCAAGTGTTTTGTTCTCATTGATTTGAAATCATCTAAAATACGATATCAAGATGTGGGACAAATGGATATGTATGTAAAGATGTATGACGAACTAAAACGTACCAACGGAGATAATCCAACTCTTGGAATACTTTTATGCGCTGACACGGATGAAGACGTAGCTCGCTATTCAACACTTAATAGTAATGACCAACTTTTTGCTGCTAAATATCTTACATATTTGCCAACACAAGAAGAATTAAGACGTGAAATAGAACAACAAAAACAACACTTCCTGTTAGCACATAGAAAGAATTCCTAAACTTTTCTTAAAGCCCACCAAGACAACGCCCGCGCTGTGATGGAAGCGTATGGTTTTTCGCCGAAAATGACCGAATCGGAGTGCGTGGCAGAGTTATTCAAAATGTAT
This sequence comes from Paludibacteraceae bacterium, assembly GCA_017480285.1. Classification (GTDB taxonomy): domain Bacteria; phylum Bacteroidota; class Bacteroidia; order Bacteroidales; family Paludibacteraceae; genus Colicola. The sequence continues at coordinate 2,870 of JAFVAX010000071.1, forward strand.
CAAGAAATAGTGAATAGCAAAAAGTAAAAGGATACTCTATATTATGCCCAAAGAAGAAAGTAATATCATTATTTATAACTCCGTTGACGGGCGAGCAAGTGTAGTGCTCTATGCCCGCGACGGGAGCGTGTGGATGAACCAAAATCAACTCGCTGAACTTTTTGACACCTCCATA
>JAFVAX010000072.1 GCA_017480285.1 Paludibacteraceae bacterium
ACTTATACACTCCCGGCGGAGTGGTAGTTTCAATTTTTACTGATTTAAGACTGCTACAATTATAGAACGCATAGTCGCCGATACTTGTAACGCTGTTAGGAATAGTTACCGAAGTCAAACTGCTACATCCAGAGAACGCACTATTACCTATACTTGTAACACTGTTAGAAATAGTAACCGATGTCAAACCACTACAACCTGAGAAAGCACTGACACCGATACTCGTTACACTATTAGGAATAGTAACAGAAGTCAAAGCACTACAACCAGAGAACACACCGCTTCCGATACTTGTAACGCCATCCGGGATAGATAAATCAGTAACAAGAGTACCATTTAGATAAAGATTATGTGCATAAGACAAAGGATTTGCTTCATAAGAAAATAAAATATTGCACCAAGCAGTTAAATCTGTGATATATACACCTGTCAAACTGCTACAACCACTGAACGCACTGCTTCCAATACTTGTAACGCTATTAGGAATAGTAACCGAAGTTAAACTGCTACAACCATAGAAAGCATAGTCGCTGATGCTTGTAACGCCATCCGGGATAGTTAAATCAGTAACAAGAGTACCATTTAGATAAAGATTATGCGCATAAGAGAGAGGATTAGAATTATCAGAACCATAATATCCTCTATCAAACTTAATATTACACCATGCCACCAAGTCTGTAATATAAACACCTGTCAAACTGCTACAATTATAGAACGCATCCTTGCCGATACTTGTAACACTATTAGGAATAGTAACCAAAGTTAAACTGCTACAATCTGCGAACGCACCACTACCGATACTTGTAACACTATTACCTATAGTAACCGAAGTTAAACTGGTGCAACCATCGAACGCTAAACTTCCGATACTTGTAACACTACTACCTATAGTAACCGAAGTTAAACTGGTGCAATAATAGAACGCATCACTGCCTATACTTGTAACGCCATCAGGGATAGTAACCGAAGTCAAACTACTACAGTTATAGAACGCATCTTCGCCGATACTTGTAACGCCATCAGGGATAGATAAATTAGTTACAAGATTGCCATTTAGATAAAGATTATGGGCGTAAGAGAGTGGATTAGAAGAATTAGAAAGAAAATCTCTAAGAAACTTAATATTACACCAAGCCAGCAAGTCTGTTATATAAACACCTGTCAAACTGCTACAACCAGAGAACGCATCCGCACCGATACTTGTAACGCTATTAGGAATTGTAACCGAAGTTAAACCACTGCAACCAGAAAATGCACTTTTGCCGATACTTGTAACACTGTTAGGAATTGTTAGTTCCCCCACAAATGCTGGACTGCATGCTAATAAATTAGTTTTTGTTTCATCACTATAAACTAAATATCCATCAACGAATCCATTAACACTTTTTGCGCCCCATGGTGAACCTATGGCAGAACCATTATATACAATATTTAATACTCTTGAAAAAGCACCTTCTCCAATACTTGTAACGCTGTTGGGAACAATTATGCTTGTCAAACCAGCACAACCAAAGAAAGCCATTTCTCCAATGCTCGTAACGCTGTTGGGGATAATTACGCTTGTCAGACCAGCACAACCAGAGAAAGCCCTTTCTCCAATGCTCGTAACGCTGTTGGGGATAATTACGCTTGTCAGACCAGCACAACCAGAGAAAGCCCTTTCTCCAATGCTCGTAACGCTGTTGGGGATATAAATCTCACCTGTTGCAGAAACTGAGCATGCTAATAATGTTGTTCTAGAGGCATCGCTATATACCAACAATTCATCCACGTAACCATTGATGCTTCTAGCCCCCCAAGGAGAACCTGTCGCTGTTCCGTTATAAACAATGTTTAATACATCACCAAATGCATAGTTACCAATTTTTGAAACAGAACTTGGAATCACAATACTATTTACTCCTGTACAACCCGAAAATGCTGATTTTCCTATCTCTTTAACAGTGTTTGGAATGGTAACAGATGTTAGGTCATTACAGGAAGAAAAAGCGGATTCATCTATTTCAGAAACAATATACGTACCATTATCATTACCATCTAATTCATCATATTTAAAAGAGGAAGGAATATCTACCGATCCTGCGTATTTAGTACCATTATAAGGTGCAATAACTTTAGCATGATAACCAAGATACTTGCCATATAAATAGTAATAAATTCCATCGTATGAACCTTGTCCTGCTAACATCGTTCCAACGCTTGCAAAAAAAGCAAGAATAGACATAAATAGTTTTTTTTTCATATTAATTTTTTTGCCGGTTATATCCCATCGGTTCATCGGTTTTAAATGATTTTTAAGTAGTATATACACACAAAAAGCGTGAACTTTCGTTCGTTGCATTTGATTGTTTGAAGGTCATCGACTACCTATTAATCTCAAAATTAACGCAAAAGCTCACGCCGTAAGCGCGAGCGCTAATAAAGCTTTTGCTTGAGATTAATAAATTGTTGAAAGTTGTCGATGTTTTCAAACAATCAAGTGTTGGCTTATAACGCTATTAAATATGTCTATGTATCTTTATTTTCTAATGGTCTTGCCTAAAGCGAATTGCTTTAATGAGCAAAGAAACCTTCGAAAGATAAATCTTCATTCAAATGTGGCCAGTGAATACCAAATGGAGAACACATAAAATCAGAACGCTCTGATACAGTAGCATCACGTAATGGAACATAATCAGAGAATTTTTCACATCCTTCACGACCATCTGCTGTTTGTATCCAAATCGCAGTGTCTGTCAACCATATTTTTTTTATCTCCATCATTTTTTATCGGCAAAAAATGCCTTCCAACGCTCTATAATCATTTCTTTGTTTTCTTCAACCAGAGACTCTGCCAATTTTACCTCAGAAAGTTTAAGTCCTTTATTATCCAACAATATCACATCCGGCTGAACCTGAAAACGGGCTTCAGCATCTCCTTTAATGACATGCACATGAATGGGCGTATGGTCATTAGAGTAGAACATAAAACGGAAGCCAAAAACAATAAATAAAGTGGGCATAAATTATTTTTTTTACAAAAATACAACTTTTTTTCTAATTTACAAACAAATCAACAAACTTCTTCTATTTATTTTACTTTTCTTACCGACATCATAAATATCTAAATACTAATTTTGAATATCAAAGATTTTTTTGTATTTTTGCAAAGATTTGGGTGCAAAATCAAAACATTTTCACATAACAAAATAAATTTTACACAAATACCATGAGACTTATTTCCCCTTCACTTCTCTCTGCCGATTTTGCTCATCTGGCAGACGATATTCAAATGATTAACCAAAGCGATGCCGACTGGCTTCATATCGATGTCATGGACGGCACTTTCGTACCAAACCTGTCGTTTGGATTTCCTATAATGGAAGCCATTGAGCCTATCTGCAAAAAACCGCTTGATGTACATTTGATGATTGTTCATCCTGAGAAATATGTTGAACGCTTTGTAGATGCCGGCGCATGGAGTGTTGGTTTCCACCTTGAAGCAGTGGACGACCCTATGCCTATATTAGAGCAGATACGCAAAAAGAATTGTCGCACTTGCCTTACCATAAACCCCGATATTGCAGTTGAACGACTTTACCCTTATCTGAAAGAGGTTGATATGGTGCTTCTTATGTCGGTTTTTGCCGGCTATGGCGGACAGAAATTTATTCCTGAAACGATGGATAAGTTGCGCACACTGAAAGCCGAAATAACAAGACAGGGACTTGACACTCTTATTGAGATTGACGGAGGCGTGAACGCCCAAAACGCTGAGAGTCTGTACAATGCCGGAGCGGATGTACTTGTAGCGGGTAGTGCTGTCTTTCACGCTCAAGACCCGAAGGAGGCTATCCGAAAAATAAAAGGACTATAAACACATAATGAAGAAAATACCTTTTCTTTTACCTTTGTTAGTACTAATAGGCTGCATTGTAGTCTATTATTACTTTTTTATGCCTGCCAATACTTACAAAGGAAAGAAAAGGATGTATGAAGTGTGGGTAACAGAAAACCCGAAGATTAGCGAGACCCGCACAACCGCAACGGCTGAGATACTGAAAATTCATACCGCTGACAGTACTGTTTCAGCACAGGGAAAAATACTGCTTAATATATTAAAAGATACAATAGGTTTCAGCATAAAGAAAGGCGACAAATTGTTAATTTACGCCGATTTCATCGGGAATTTTGAAGCCTATCCTGACGCTTTTGACTACGATAAATATCTTCGGCAAAACGGCTATATGGGCAGTATGTTTTTAAGAAACGAAGACATTAAGATTATAGGCAACAAACGAGTATGGCATTTAAGAAGCCTTGCTGAAGACTGTCAAGATTATCTGAGCAAGACCATCAGCAAACATATCCATAATGAGCGTGAACAGGCAGTGCTTTTAGCACTCACTATTGGCGAAAGAGACTATTTAGACGCAGACATACGCAGACAATACTCAACTGCCGGTGCAGTACATATACTTGCCGTAAGCGGACTGCATGTGGGTATAGTACTATGGATTCTCAATAAGATTTTCACCTTGTTCGGACTCATACCAATTTACTACAAACAACGCTGGCGCAAGCGTTTTAGACTCGTATTTGTTATTTCAGGTCTATCGTTCTATGCTTTCCTGACAGGCTTGTCGCCGTCGGTAGTGAGAAGCACAGTGATGTTCATAATCTTTTACATAGGTTGGCACAACGAGCGACAAATGAACATCTACAATAACATTTGTGCAGCTGCCTTTTTAACTCTTATCATCGACCCGCTATCGCTTTTCAGCGTCAGTTTTCAATTGTCGTATAGTGCAGTGTTAGGCATTGTATATTTACACCCGAAAATATCGTCAGTCTATCGCCCTAAAATAAAGATTATAAGAGAGATAAGGGACTTATTGAGTGTGTCGCTTGCCGCGCAGATCGGCACTTTGCCGTTCTCTCTCTACTATTTCGGGCAAACAAGCATAGTGTTTTTCCTAACAAATTTAATTATCATACCGCTTACTTCATACATCACCCTTCCGCTTGCATTTACCTTAATTTCAGTCAGTTGGATTCCTATTATAAACAAGGCTGTTGCATTCGTTTTGGAAATAAGTGTTTGGCTTATGAACGAATACATAGCACTTCTAAACAAAATACCATTTGCTACATTTCAGTTGCCTACCTCATTCATAATGGCAGTATGCTTAATAGGTATCTTGCTGTTTTTCAGCCTTTTTATGCAATATAAGAAATGGACTTTATTAGTTTTGTCGATTGCATTTTATTCGCTTTTTGTATTTGATTATAATTATAATTGGCTTAAAACCGAAAGGACACATCGTTTGCTTTTCCCAAGAATAAGCGGTACGGAAACTATGATTGAGCAGTGCGGACATAGTTTGTATGTCTTTAGCAATGATTACGACAAGATACAAAAGCATATTGAGAACCTGAGAAAAGAAAGCGGATCGGAGATAGCTGCAATATATAAAATCAAACAAACCACGGCAGAGTCATATCTTTGGGATAACAAACAGATACTATGGCTTTCTACAGACACGCTTGCTTATTACGAGGCTCAAAAACAAATAGATTGCGATTTGCTCATTTTAGGACGCTGTCGTAAGACTAACATGAAAAGTCTGCAAAAATCAGTCAATGTAAAAGAAAGCGTAGTCTTACTGCCGGATTTTCCTTATTGGAAAAATATTGACGACATCTTTGCCGGTTGCAAAATCTTTGATACGAGGAAAGGCTATTCTATAATAGAAAAGAGCAAAACTACATATTAAACACAAAATCAAGTGCTTCTCTGACCTCTTCTTCAGAAACAGGCACATCTATCTGATAGTTACCCGCTTGTCGCAATAGAGTAAATCGAAACTCATCGGAAGAAACACTCTTTTTATCGTGTCGCATAAAAGATAGGATTTGTTCAAAATCTTTGCACGGACAAGTGATTGTTCCGTAATACTGCTTTACAAAACTTATTACTTGCTGCAATACTGCTTGATTAAGATTCAGTTTCTTAACCGATAGATAAAGGGCGCCTACTATGCCATACGCAACTGCATAACCATGTAGCAGTTCTTTGTTTTCAGAAAGAAAATAACTCTCAAGTGCATGACCAATGGTGTGTCCGAAGTTGAGAGCTTTGCGTATGTTTTTCTCTTCAGGATCTTGCTCTACGATATACTCTTTTATAGCCATACTTCGCTCTAAAATCTCGATGAAATCGGCGATTTTGAAAGATTGCAGGTCAAAATTAAGAACCTCTGCCAACTCAAGTGGCGAAGCGATAAGAGCGTGTTTTAGGACTTCGGCATAACCCGAAAGCAGTTGTCGGGAAGGCAAAGTAAGAAGGAAATCAGGAAAGACGATAGTTTTAAGCGGTTTGCGAAATACACCTATCACATTTTTTATACCCATAAAATCAAAACCAGCCTTTCCACCGATAGAGGCATCAACCATAGCAAGCAAGGTTGTCGGAATATGCACAAATTCTATTCCGCGCATATATGTTGAAGCCACAAAAGCGCCTAAATCGGTTACAACCCCACCGCCTAAACATAAAAGCAAGGACTGACGATTAGCATTGTTTTCAATCAGAAATTTCCAAATAGACTGCACAGTAGAAAAATTTTTCTGTTCTTCACCTGACTTGATAATATAAATATGACTACTCGGGATATTCAAAACCTTAGTAACCTGACTTAGGCAAAACTTCTGAGAGTTCTCGTCAGCCAAAAGAAACATATTCTCCACGGAATGGTCGGCAGTGAGTGTCCGAAGAGCGGTAAAAAGGTCGTCTGTCAGCATAATTTTATAGAAAAATGTGGTTATTTTTACTTTTTTCGCACAAAAATACAAAAAATTTCATAAAAGATTTGTAAAAATGAAAAAAAAATGGTATTTTTGCAAACGATTTTGAGAAATCATAGTAAAAAATCAAAAATTGGTACCTTGTCCGAGCGGTTAGGAATCGGTCTGCAAAACCGGCTAGAGCAGTTCGACTCTGCTAGGTACCTCTTTTTTTTATGCCTATAATATCAGATTGCCACCGACGCATATATTAGTTAGACGGCAAAGTCAAACGAAATGGAAACAATCATAGAGGACATAACTTCGTCAGACTACAAGTATGGTTTTCACACTTCCGTACCGACCGACATAATTGAGAAAGGTCTCAATGAAAGTGTTGTGCGCCTTATCTCGGAAAAGAAGAATGAACCTGAATGGTTGTTAGATTTCCGACTGAAGGCTTATCGTCGTTGGCTACAGATGCAACCTCCTACTTGGGGGCATCTTCAAATTCCGCCGATTGATTTCAATGCTATTTCTTATTATGCCGCTCCAAGGAAAGCCAAAAAAGAGGGTGAGATTGACCCTGAACTGAAAAAGACTTTCGACAAATTAGGCGTACCACTTGAAGAGCAACGGGCTTTGGCAGGTATGGCTGTAGATGCGGTAGTGGATAGCGTAAGCGTAAAAACCACTTATAAAGACGAACTTGCCAAAAGAGGAATAATCTTTTGCTCCATTTCGGAAGCGGTACAGCAATATCCGGAATTAGTGAAGCAGTATTTAGGTTCGGTCGTGCCTTCAGGCGACAACTTCTATGCGGCTCTCAATTCAGCCGTTTTCTCCGACGGATCGTTTGTGTATGTGCCCAAAGGTGTGCGTTGCCCAATGGAACTGAGCACCTATTTCCGTATCAATGCCGCACAGACAGGTCAGTTTGAACGGACATTGCTTATAGCAGACGAAGGTGCATATCTAAGTTATCTTGAGGGTTGCACCGCCCCTATGCGCGACGAGAACCAACTGCACGCTGCCATTGTGGAGATAGTGGTGATGAACGATGCCGAAGTCAAATACTCAACCGTTCAGAACTGGTATCCGGGCGATAAAGACGGCAAGGGAGGCATATACAATTTCGTTACCAAACGCGGTATCTGCCACGACAGAGCAAGACTGAGTTGGACACAAGTGGAGACAGGCTCTGCCATAACATGGAAATACCCCTCGTGCATTCTCAAGGGCGATGACAGCCGAGCCGAGTTTTATTCTGTTGCTCTGACTAATAATTTCCAGCAAGCAGATACGGGTACAAAGATGATACATATCGGCAAAAACACCCACTCTCGTATCATCAGTAAGGGTATATCTGCAGGTAAGTCGCAAAACTCTTATCGAGGTTTGGTAAAAGTGCTACCACAAGCGGAGAATGCCCGCAACTACTCGCAATGCGATTCACTTTTGCTATCAGATACTTGTGGCGCACACACTTTTCCCGATATGCAGATACAGAACACAACGGCAGTAGTTGAGCACGAAGCAACAACTTCGAAGATTTCAGAGCAACAGTTGTTTTACTGTATGCAACGCGGAATAGGAATGGAAGATGCTGTCGGACTGATAGTTAACGGATATGCAAAGGATATAATAAACAAATTGCCAATGGAGTTTGCCGTTGAAGCACAGAAACTTCTGCAGGTATCACTCGAAGGTAGTGTGGGATGATTTACAATTCACAAATTACCATCAGCCTGCACGTTTACGATGCGAAGCAACTTGTTTCAGAATATAACCTTTTTTAGATTCCGACCTGCGTCGGAATGAGGAATGAGAATCTAACCTGCGTCGGAATGAGGATTAACAAAATGAAATAATACAATAAAAAAAAACAGATATGAAGAAAATAGTATTTTTATTTATGGCTTGCACTCTTGCATTTATGTCAGGTTGCAAGAAAGACAAAGACGAAGAGCCTCAACCACAAGAAGAATATGTTATCAACGAAGGTCCGCTTGTTGATATATGCCAACAATGGGGTGCTGATTCGACAACGCTCTATAAGGCAGTCGGTTACGAACCATTGATGAGAAGAAACAACTTGCGACTTTACCTTTACTACCACACCGATGGCGACAAAAAAGGCTCACTCAAACAAGTTACAGCCTATTCGCTTACAGAAGACGGGAAACTTCAATATGCCTTGGTTTTAGCCCCACAAGACACCGAAGGTATTGAAGAATATATGGCAGAGCGGTTTGTAAAAACAATGGACTACCCGGTTATTCCTGATTTGCTGTCCGTTCCTATTTATGCAAACAATGCGGACCCGCAGAAAGCAACTACGATGGGCACATATATGCTTGTGCCGGTGCCTGAAACGATGACTGAATACTACTTGCTTGTAAACTCACTGTTCGGCACAAACACTTGCTACATATTCGTTTATACAGCATCACAAGCGTTTATGCCACTAATGCAGCAACTGCTCGCTTCGTTCCTGACAACCGCGATGTAATTATTCGTCGCAATTCCGGCAGATACCGACAGTTGAACGACTGCTCAATATCTTTTTTCGAAAACTGACAGCCTTTTCGGAAAACCAACATTCACGAAAAGAAATGTCGTTAAGATTGCCATAGATATATTGCTTTTGCTTATCATAACAACAAGGCAACATATTTCCTTGAGTATCAATAACACAACCACTCCATAATCTAAAACAACGATTATGGAGTTTTCTTTTCAAACGATATGTGCCATCTGCCTGCTTTTGATAGCGTGAGTAACGCTCATCAGTTGGCATTAGAAGATTGCCATTTTCGAAATCATAAAACTGAGCCGTTTTAAGAACGAACTTCACACCTAACTGCTTTGCTTTACGCCTCATCATATCCCACTCATTCTCATTACTACGAAGAGCCAAGCACTGCCACTCTATGATTATTTTCGCTCTTAATGCATATTTGGCTTCAACCAAAAACTCCAATGCCTTTAATGCCCTCTCAAGACTACCGCCAACACGATATTGCTCGTAGGTTTTTTGAGTAAAACCATCGATGGAAACGACGATTTTTGACAATCCTGAAGCCACCAATTTATGTGCATATTCCTTTGTTAAAGTCTGGGCATTGGTTGATAGCATTGTATAAATACCCTTATTGTGAGCCTTTCTTATAAAAGCAGGTAAGTTAGGATGAAGCAAAGGCTCACCTTGAAAATGGAAGATAATAGTTTGAAGGGTTGAGCCTGTTTCTGTTAAGATAGTATCAAAAAGAGACTCGTTAAAAAACTCACTATTGGTTTTTTTTTCAGCGACACCAACGGGACATTGCGGACAACGAAGCATACAAAAATTTGCCGGTTCAATAGCAATAAAAACCGGCAAATGACTCCCCACTCGGTTGAACAAATAGTCCACGCCACAGTGAAGCATATTGGTAATCCGACTAAGTCCCATTTGGCAACTTATGCAAATACGATTTTAATGCACGGGAATCTTATTCACACGACGCTCGTGTCTGCCACCTTCAAATTCGGTTGAGAAGAAGATGTCAACCATTTTGAGAGCCAATTCTTCGGAAATAAAATTAGCAGGCAAGCCAAGCACATTGGCATTATTGTGCTGACGTGCAAGACGGGCGATAGGTTCGTCCCAGCAAAGAGCAGCGCGAATACCTTGGTGCTTGTTGGCGGTCATACAAATGCCGTTGCCTGTACTGCAGATGGTTATTCCGAAGTCAAAATCTCCGTTTTCAACGGCAGAAGCCATAGGGTGAGCAAAATCGGGATAATCGCAACTTTCGGTTGAATAGCAACCAAAATCTTTAATTTCAGCACCTTGCTTTTTAAGGTGGTCAATTACTTTGAGTTTTAAGTTGTAGCCTGCATGGTCTGATGCAAGGGCAATACGAAGTGATGAAATCATGGTATAAGTTTTTATTTTATCAATTTGGTTAAATCTTCTTCTAAAGACTCAATATCTTTATATCTACTGAGGACATTACCGCTTTTATCGAAAAGGAACAATGTCGGCAATTCAGTTACATTATAGGTTATCAAGGCATTATTTTTTGCGGTCATATCTTGCCAAACGGTCGTCCAAGGTAAGTTGGCTGCAGACTCCTCCCACAAAAGTTGAGAACGGTCGGCACTAACGGAGAAAATGTTTAAGTTTTTGCTATGAAACTTATTATATATTTCTCTTAAACGCAAAATATAGGCGGCACTACCCTGCTCGTTTAAGCAAGAGAAGTCGAGCACTATCCAACCACCACGAAGCGACGACAATTTGCAAATATCGCCGTTTTCATCGGGATTTTCGATATCTAAAAAAGCATTTTCCGACTCGTCAATCATCTGGCGTATGGCTGTATTTGAGCGATTCTGTTTATCTTGTTTTACGATTTCGGAAGTTATATTATAAAGCGAACGAGTACGCTCATAATTTGGATAGCGCATATTCCAAGCCGTGGCTACGGCACGATAGCAAACCAAATCGTCTTTCAACAAAGGGTTGAACACATATTCCCCGTTTTTCTGTTGATACAGAGCATAATAAGCAGCGAGCGAAAGCGGGTTGTTCAATATCAGTCGTTTAGCATATTGCTTATGCACATCAAATAAACTATCGCGAAGAGAGCATCTGAGTTTGGTTATCTCATTGGTTTGCTCCGAACCTTCGACTGAAGCAAAATTTAGACCATGGGCATCGGTATGAAGAGTGATTGTTTCTGTCGAGTCAACGGCAATGATAAGTTTTTTCCCACCCAAAGCGAGTCTGTAAAAATCAGGGGTTTGAGGTTTTGTCAAACGAAAACGGAAATTCCCGTCTGCCTTTAGGATGAAGGAATCAAGCATTGTTGTTTGCTTCAAACCCAAATGTTCAACGGTTAAAGTTTGATTTTCAGCACCTTCTATAACACCTGAAATCTCAAATTGAGGCGTATGATGGCAAGCAACCAAAAACAAAGATAACGATAATATACAAAACAACCGATGCATAGAAACACATTTTTAGTTAAGTTGTACAAGACTTGCAATGTTTTCAGCAAAGAGTTTCACAGAGATAGCGAGCAAGACTATGCCAAAGAACTTACGAATAATATATATTCCAGCCTCGCCAAAGACGCGCTGTATCCATTTGGTGGCTTTTAGCTCCACATAAAGGAAAATCATAATCAGCAGACAGGCGAGTAGCATCTCCATTTGTGTATATTCAACTCCGAAAGCCACAAGAGCGGTAAAGATACCCGGTCCGGCGAACAATGGGAAAGCGAGTGGTACGATAGACGCAGTGCCCTCCGGACCAGCGTTTTTGAAAATCTCAATATCGCACACCATCTCGAGAGCCATTAAGAACAGTACAATAGCACCTGCAGCGGCAAACGATTTGGCATCAACCCCGAGAAAACCTAAAATCCACTCACCGGCAAACAAGAACACAAGCATTATGGCAAAAGCCACAATAACAACCTTTTCTGCCTGAATCTTTTGCCCTTTTGCTTCAAGATTGAGAATAATGGGCAAACTGCCAAGCGGGTCGATAATCTGGAAAAAGACTATAAAAGCACTTAAGACTTTTAGAAAATCAAAATTCGTTATAAAACTTACAATAGTATTCCACATAGTATTATATATTACAAAACAAAATAATAAAACATTTTTTTCTATGCTACAAAAATACAAAAAACTGCGAAAAAATCAAAATAAATTCAATAAAATTTACTTTCATTAAATCTTACTGCTTCAAATAAATTACATTTTTCAAACTATCGAAAGTGTAGAAAATTTTTTGTGTGTATGCTTTTCCTTGTAGAATTGCATTTTCTAAGGCAATAGAATCAGTACAATAGGTTGGATGCAAGTTATTGTTTTGCAAGTCAAACAGATAACTTGCATCTTTGCTTATATATCCCCAAAACTCATCGCGATAAAAAGTGGCAAAACCGTCTTGACGGAACATTGATTTGGAAAAACAAGTTGAACTTATTTGCCAGCCGAGCATTTGAGAGAGTGTTGCCATAAGGTCGGTTTGCGAAACTATATTATGCTTCAATTGAGGCTGTTGAATCACCCCGCCCGTAAAAATCATCGGGATACGATATGCTTCGTTTTGATCGTTGGCATAACCGAGAAGTTGCATACCGGATGTATGGTCGGAAGTCAAGACAACAAGTGTAGAATTCCAAAGAGGCAAATGTTTTAACTCATTGATAAACACCGCTAAACAAGAATCGGCATAGGCTATTGAATTGAAATACTTTTCGTCATACATACTTTTGAAGGTTTTGGGAATATCAAAAGGTGTGTGAGATGAAACGGTATAGGTCATCAGAAGGAACGAAGAATCGGAGTATTGTCTTTTTTGATATAACTCATTAGACTTTGCTAAAACTCGCTTATACATAATCTCATCAGGCACGCCCCATTTGCTCATCGTTGATTGCTGAAAAGAGAAGTCCGAGCGGTCGGTTATATCGTAGCAACCGGCCTCTTGAAGGAATAGTTTAAGATTGTAGAAATCAGCGTCGAACCCGCAAACGAAAGCTGTGTTATAACCGTTTTGAACGGCATATTGGGGTAGTGATGGCAGCTTATGCAAACAATTCTCAAATCTCGCCACAGAATGATATTTGATAAGTGCCGGAAAACCGGCAAGGACTGCCATTGTACCCTTGTCGGAACGATTACCGGTGGCAAAACAACTGTCCCACACTAAACTCTCCTCACTGATACGACGAAGTTGCGGACAATAACCTTCGTCTAATAAACTTTGAGAAAAACTTTCCAAAAGCACAATAATGACATTTGTGTGATTCGGAAGCGATATGCAAAAATCTCCGTTTTCATCGGTAGTTTTTAGTACAAAATCAGCCTCTTTTTCGGACATATAGGCTACCGGACAAGAAGTGTCAGAGAGATTATGAACCCACGAGTACATAAACATCCAAAAAGGATTGTATGCAGCCTGATTGGCATAATACGAGCCATTGAAATGGACATGACTCGGATTTAGCGGGGCTGTTCCTAATCCGCCGCGAATAGGAATAATCAGCAATAGTCCCAATACAAGTGCAATAACGGAATGAACAATGCTTTTTCGTAAAGATTCATTTTGTATAACAGACTGTGAATGTTGCAGTTTGGTGTATATGACAAACAAAATAATACATAAACCCAAGTATGCCAAAAACACCAATATCCACTGCCACCAAAACAGATTTGTCAGAACCATTTTCGGCTCTTTCAAAAAAACTAACGCTGAGGTATTCAGACGAACACCCCACTCAGGAAAAGTAGCCAAATCGGCAAACACAAGAAGTAGCATAAGTGCTAATGTGATAGCAACATACACTTTACTTAAGCAAATACTTATTTTCGGGGAAAATGGATATAAAACGAGAAGTACTGCAGGAAAGACCGACAAATAACACGCTGCAGACAAGTCCATAATGAAGCCTTTAGCAAAAACATTGGCAATCGTAGGTAGCGTAAGGTTTGCCGTTTCTGAGAAATTCCAAACAAGAAACACAGCCTTCACCGAAAGCCAAAACACAAGCCAAAACAAAAGTGTTTTCAAATATAGAGTAACTATGCGTTTCATTTTCTAAGTACTTTTGTTTTTACAAGCAGCATATATCCAATAAAAGCAATAAGAGTCCCTATTGCCAAACCGGCTAAAATATCAGTAGGCCAATGCACTGCCATATACATTCTTGAATAGCAATTTATCACAACATAGAAAGCAAGAAAGGCAGTTATATACCTATTCTTACACAGAAGCGATACAATCACGGCAAGGCACATCGTGTTGGCAGCATGTGAAGAAGCAAAACTATACAATCCGCCTACATAGGCGTGA
>JAFVAX010000073.1 GCA_017480285.1 Paludibacteraceae bacterium
AAATTCACCGAATCAGGCGAAAAACTTCGCAAAATCTCTTGCATATCTCGCGAAAAACAACTACCTTTGCACACATATTTCAGCAAGAAATTCCATAGGATCACCGATAGATAACCGTATGAAAGCCGTATGATAGTACTATTCACACCGAAGGCATACCCAACTCACGCCGAACTTGCACCGCCAACGGATCATCCTTTAATACAAGCCACACCGCCCACAAAACCCCAGCCGACCGGCATCCAAAATAGCATTAACGCATCAGCCACATTTGGCTGATAATAAAAGAATAAGACCATGGCAAAAATCAACCCATCTTCCCCCATTGCCGACATCCACGGCGCATTGCAACGCGGCGACAAGATCGTCTATCGTGTCCGTGACGGCGTACAGCAGGCGTATATCGTCAAGCACCCCTACGAAGGCAAACCCACCGGCAAGCAGGCCCAAGCCCGAACCGCTTTCAAAGACCTCACGCAGCAGGTCAAGGCTGTCTATGCCGACCCGGCTCAACTCGCCGACTGGCAAGCACGCTTCGAAGCTTATACCTCCACTCGCAAGTATAAGTCCCAATTAAACCGCTACATCCGCGAGCAGCGCGAACGTTCCCTTGCCAATCCGCTGTCCACCTTCCATTTCCGCCCTACCGCCAAGCGCACCCCGAAGCCCCCGACCACCCTCTACGGCTTCATCCTCTCCACCCTCGCCAAAGAGCAGAAAGCATGACCCTCGCCAAAGAAAACCGCCCGGACTGATACCCTTGTCCCAAAACAAAACCCATCGTTTCGTCAAGGCAGCAAAGCGGTACAAATGACAAAACAATTTTATTGTGCTTTTTATTTTGATATGTGCTGAAAAAATCGTATCTTTGCAGCCAAATTAAATACTCAATAGTTATGTCCAACGAACTTTCACTTGACTTTGGTCAAAAGAACACTTCACAGCAGTACAAAGATTTTCAAGAGCGTTTCAAATTGCTTGCTACAAAGCACCCGAAACTGATAATAAATACGCTCTCAAATATCTTTACAATGCGTCTTATTGGTAACAAAACGCATGGTGACTTGGCAGAAATCGGTATTGCCGAGTTCATACACCAATTTATGTATGACTTCGACAGTCGTCATGTGGGCAAAGACTTATTCCGCGCAAAGGAACACGAAGAGGACATCGTTATTATCAATGACATCAGCAAAGAAGAAATACCAGTCAGTCTGAAAGCCTATGG
Organism: Paludibacteraceae bacterium; assembly: GCA_017480285.1. GTDB lineage: Bacteria > Bacteroidota > Bacteroidia > Bacteroidales > Paludibacteraceae > Colicola. The sequence continues at coordinate 1,229 of JAFVAX010000073.1, forward strand.
TGACGGACCGCTTCAACTCTCAACAGACAAAGATTCTTTGATGTTCCCAAAGTTGCTTAAATACGGCAATGCCATTGAAGATGAACTGACCATACAAGAGATTTTCAATTCTCCTGAATTTGCATCACTAAATTCAGTTAATGTTATGCCATTAATCTACCGTGAGAAAGCGATGCAGTGTAACATTATGGTATTTGATTTTGAGAAGATGAAAGCCGATACTGCGAAAATCATTTATGTGGACGAGGGACATAAGTTTGACTATGATTTACAGAAGGTTATTCCAAGCAAGGGACGCTCACACCCGATTTATATGTTTATAGACAAAGACGGCAAATACATTTGCGAAGTCAGATATGGTAATGCAGCAGCCAATGCGTTGCAACGAGGTTTTTGGACGCATACGGTTCATGCTCTGCCGTATTTCAACAGCCTTACTAATGGTTGGATTTCATACAAGCACAATTTGACACTTGTAAAACTTTTCCGTCTTGCATTGAATAGTACGGAAACAGGGCATGAACAAGCTAATCTAATACTGCAAAATAATATAGATACTTTACGGGAAGAGTGCTGACATGAATATTTCTTATACATATGATATAGTCCGATTTCAGGAATTCATAAAAAGATTGCAGATTATGGCGAACAAACATCCCAATCTTTTAGAGAATACATTAGCCAATATATTTTCTACACGAATCATAGGAAATAAAACACATGGCGATTTGGCGGAAATAGGTTTGACAGAATTTATCAATCGTTTTATGTATGATTATGAATGTATCCATGTCGGGAAAGAAGCATACAGAAAAAAGAAACAAGAAGAAGATATTGCTGTAAGGGAAATCATTAATAATCCTGATAAATTGTATACCAATAAGCTTAAAAGCATATGGAATAGGGTATCTTCAACTTTCTACTGATAAAAGTTCGCAAATGTACAATTATTTGAGTGGATTAAAATTGAATGATATTACGGAAGCGCAACAAATACAAAAATTTTTTTATTATATTCCACAAAGCAATATCCTGCCATTGATTTATAAGGAAAATAAAATAACGGAAAAACATCCTGATTTGTCAGGGGAATGTAATATACTCATTTTTAATACATCTAAAGCTGCCACAGATACAAAACGAATCGTCTTTATAGATCAGGCACAAGAATTTGATTTTAATACCGGAAAAGTTGTTCCACAAACCTCTGGTAAGCAAAGGAAATATCCGATATTCATGTTTCTTAATTCACACAACAAATACATTTGTGAAGTAAGATATGGAAATAAAGCTGCAAATGCCTTGCAAAGAGGATGGTGGTCTAATACTAAAAAGGCTTCAAATTATTTCACTTCAATATGTAAGGATTGGATAACATATAATGAGCGAAAAGATTTAATCAAATTAATAGAACAAGCCTTAAATAGTTCTATATTAGGGCAACAAAAAGCAAATGTAATTCTTAAAAGAGATATAGATAAACGGAAACATTTATGAAATTATAATGAATGAACAATTAAGCATATTCGGCGATACAATCCAAGTTCCAGTAACAGAGGGGATTAAATATACAGGGTCTAAATTAAAGATTCTGCCATATATCTTGCAAATGATTCAACCTTTGCAAATTGATACTGCATTGGATGCCTTTTCAGGAACGACAAGAGTTGCGCAAGCCTTTGCTCAAATTGGTTATAACACGACAGCAAACGATATTTCCGAATGGTCAAAAGTTTTTGCCACATGCTTTTTACTTGCAGACAAACCGGATTCTTACTATCAGCCGCTTATTGACTACTTAAATTCACTAAAAGGCAAATATGGTTGGTTCTCTGAAAATTATGGTGGAGAAAGTGAAGAAGGGAAACGCCCTTTTCAACTCAAAAACACTATGCGGCTTGATGCTATCCGTGAAGAAATCGACAAACTGAAACTGACTTGGGATGACAAATGTGTGTTATTAACAAGTCTTATTTTCGCAATGGATGCCGTTGATAATACAATCGGTCATTATGCTGCATATCTTTCTGGATGGGCTTCACGTTCTTATAATGATATTGAACTTAAATTACCCAAGCGTTTTCCTATAAAAACTCGGAATGAGGTATTGCAAGGTGATGTTTTTGAGGCTACGAAGAAATACCATGATTTGGTGTATTTTGACCCTCCGTATGGTTCTAACAATGAAAAAATGCCGCCAAGCCGTGTGCGTTACTCCGCTTATTACCACATTTGGAAAACCATTGTATTGAACGACCATCCGAAACTATTTGGAAAGGCAGGGCGCAGAGAAGATTCACGCGACACGGTTTCGCCATCTGTATTTGAAGAATACAAGAAAAATGAAGAAGGCAATTTTATCGCTATGCAAGCAATAAAAGACCTTATAGAACAAACAAAGGCTCATTATATTTTGCTCTCGTATGGTTCGGGAGGACGTGCAACCAAGCAAGAACTATACGATATTATAAACACTTATGGCAATCTGATAGACGCACGGGAAATAGATTACAAACAAAATGTAATGAGTGGTATGCGTTGGACTAACGAGTGGGTAACTACAGATAATCAATACAAGGAATATCTTTTCTTAATGGAAAAATAGTGCAGAATGTTGTCGCCTTATTATCAAACTGCCAATGCCGATTTTACATTGTATCAAGGGGATACAATGCAGTTGTTGGGGCAGATAGATAAAAAGATTGATATGATTTTTGCAGACCCGCCTTATTTTCTTTCTTCTGGTGATGATTGTGTTTTCAACGGTACGCCAATACGCTTTGACAAAGGTAGTTGGGATAGAAAAGCTACACCCGAAATAATAAACAATTTTAACAAATCGTGGCTTGCCCTTTGTCGTGAGAAACTCAAAGACGGAGGTACTATTTGGATAAGCGGAACATATCATAATATCTATTCAGTTGCAAACTGTCTTACTGAATTAGGCTATAAAATCCTGAATATGATAGTGTGGCACAAGCCCGATGCACACCCTTCTTTAACGGTAAAACTTTTTAATTTCTCTGCTGAATACATTATTTGGGCAAGAAAATCCGAAAAACCGTTACATTATTTTAACTATGAGTTAATGAAAAGTCTTGCAGGAGGAAAACAAATGCAAGATGTTTGGGAAATACCGACGACGGGAACTTGGGAAAAAACTTGTGGAAGACATCCTGCACAAAAAACATTACGCTTGCTGTACAGAATCCTTCTGTCTTGCACCCACGAAGGTGACACTGTCCTTGACCCCTTTGCTGGCAGTTGCACTACCGGCATCGCCGCCAATCTTCTCGGACGCAAATTCATCGGCATAGACCAAGCAGAGGAATATCTGCAACTCGGCATCCGTCGCCGCAAAGAGATTGAGGACAAAGTAACAGCCGAAAAGATGCTACGCAAGATGTCGGAGAATCCCGAAGAAGTCACGGTATTGGTAAACCACGCCCGCCCCGAAACACGCCGCCTAATGATAGAGAAAGGTATTTGCTACTTACGTGCCGGAGAATCGGAAGGCTCATTACAGGTGACACCGGGATTTGAGAAAATGCGCTATGTGTTATTGCATACCAACGGAGATGAGGCACAACTATTCAAACTAAAAAAGGCTGGTACTTTTCAGATTTGGACGAAAGAAACCTTACAGGCTCACGGCTTCAACCCCGAACACGCTACTTATTACATCGTCCTACCTTTTGACCCGACCCCCATTGAATACAAGAAACAACCCAATATCAAACAACGCATCAACACATACCGCGCCAAAATAAGACCCTTATCTGATTTTATAGGTATTAAATAGTTTAGAGTATGAAAACAAGAAGATATTGCCCCAAATGTGGCAGACCATAGTAAAATCCAATTTGTCATAAGCACCGAATAAATACGCCTTTCAATGTTATGATTGTCAAGAAGACTTTTATCACGCTGAAGTGCTACATAAATATGACATAGAGACAATTAGAGCATAGCGCAAATTATGTCTTGAAACTGAAACTATACAAAAAGTACATGGATATAGCATAATATAAACCATGCCACAAAATAGGTAATTAAATATGTTAAAGAATAATGATTATAGTAGAACTCTTATACTGCGTTGTGTTGTATGTGGAGATACAGAAAGTTTTTCGCATAATGAAGACGAAACTTATATTATTTGCAAGCGATGTGGCAGAGAATACTTTGGCGGTAAGTCAGAACTTGTGGACTTAAACGAGCAATTTATAGAATCAGAAGTAGAAGACATCAAGGCAGAAGTTGCCAAAGAGATACAAGCCGAAATAAACAAAAATCTAAACTCTATATTCAAATGATTTCAATAATAATATCCATTGTAAGTTGCTGTATAGCACTTGCAAGTATCATATTTACCATCGTAAAATATGTGTCCGTTGATAAGCAAATTGCTAATTTTGATACAATAATAAAAGAAAACCAAGTAAAAAACCTTAAGGAAGAGGAAGAACAATCAAAGCGTGCTTATGTGGGTGCAAATGATTATTACCACAAAAACGACCTTACAAAAGTAAAATTCTACAACAGAGGCAGAGTCGCAGCAAGAAATATCACATTTGAAGTGATTGACGGGTTGCAACTACAAATTATTCACGCAGAAAAATTATTACCTTATCCTATATTAAACCCACAGGAGAGTTTTGAAATTTCTGTTAGATGTTGGAGTGATAAAGCACTTTGTCAGATTAAAATAACATGGGAAGATGAATGTGGCAAACATGAATTTATACAGGCATTGCAACTTTACTAATGAAAAACAGAAAGAAAAATAGAGATAAGGGAACACCGCAACATAATTGGCAGTATTACCTTAAATTGTGTGGAATTGCTGTCCCAATTATCGGACTTATATTTTGGGCAGGGTATTATACTCATAGCAATATAGCCTCTGTCGAAACGCACGAGAAAGAGATGCAACTCTATAAAACTCATTTAGATATAGATGAAGGACTTAAAAAGGAAATCCGACAACTTGAATCGGAAAAAAGAGAGTTGGAAAAAGAAATTCATCAATTACGCAAAGAAAACTTACAACTAAATAACAATAACCATGGACAAGGAAACTCTAATAAAAATAATTAAATTTCTTGATAACAAGGGGCTTATACTCGTAATGTTCATTATGTTATTGGTATTGTTACCTGTAACAATAAGTCTTGTATATACCAATTCAAAGTTGGAGGAACAAATATACAAGCGAGATAATTATATTCGCAAACTGCAATATACAGATAGCATAGCAAGGGAATTGCTGGACTATGTGGAAACAGATTCTGTCAGATACATATCATCGCGTTGGAGAGGAGACCACAGATTAACATACAGAGAATTAGCACATGAGCGCGATAGTATTAGTGAAAAATACTATAATCTATTATACAAAGGTAACAAAATATCGGACAAATTATCTCTTTATGAACGCATAGTAGAACATACAGATACATCTGTATATGTGCTTACACATAGTAACGGCGAAATAATGACTTACCAAGAACTAATAACAGAAAGAGATAGTATAAGAAACAAATACTATAATGTAGAATACGAAACGAGAAAATTAAACAATAATCTTAAAGCGTATGAAGATGTATTAAATATTTGCAAGAAAAGATTCCCATTTGACTATGAAATTAAATATAACAAAAATGGTTTTATTACTGAAATAATAACGACTACAACAACTACTACTACAACAGAACATATTACACAATAAAGTGTTTACATATCATTTTATCGACTCATACGAAACGCAAAATGCTGTCGGCGAGTACTACGATTTCAGACGCACCACTGCCGACCAATGGCAAGCCCTTGACAAGTTAGAGCAAACTACTTGCACCGCTCGTGGCATACCACCCAACAACCTCACAGCCGAACAAAACGACATCTATTGTGCAATACTTGACTGATAGTGTAACAAAGTCGGAATCCTTGCATGGTAAATCAACAACCGTAATTGTCGCAAATCGTCCGTCGCAACGGACGATTTCTGTCTAATAAATTCGACGGCCACAACCGTCAAATTATAAGTGCCACACTATCAACCATTTGCGCATCTTCGGTTACGACCGAAGAAATTCAGCGGTTGCAACCGATAAATCCGCCATCCGACGGCTGGCTAATTTCAGCACTACACAATTTTACAGCCATCGGCTGCAATTTTTCTGCCACCACTACTGCCAAAATATCCCGCTACCTGCCATTTTTGCAGCCTTTTTACACAAACTCATCTGCCATAATAGCAACGGCACATATTTTGCACATAACATACTATATCTCAAATTTATTGTGCCAATGGAAAACCTTTACCTCAATTCGTTACTATTCAAGTTTCCTAACCCCGAAAGCAATAACCCAGAAGGCTTTTGCGAGGCAAAAAAGTTATACACATCCGAAATCTTAAAATATTTCCGAGTTCGCAACTACATCGCAGCAACAAATTTTGTTGGTGATGTGGAAGTCTATGTCAAAGTGAGAAATGAAAAGTACAATAACCTAAATTTCTCACTATATAATCGCTTTTGCCTCAAAATCAATTATAATAACATATATAACCAGCCCGAACTTGTTGTATCATATGAACGCACTATGCGCATTTGCGAACACTCACTACAACAACTCTCCAACATATTTTCAGCTCCAAATACAGTTTCGCCACTGCCGCTTGTAAACAAAGTGTTGCATATTAGAAAAGAAGAAACAGGCGGTAGAACAAAAACTTTTTACCGCTTGCGCTCACTTAAAGGCATTGAGCAAGAGCAAAACGATAATCCACAGGCACCTGCTTACGACAAAGCACAACTGTTTCCGATCGTTAATCGCTCTTTGCAAACATTTTTCGATATACCAAACGAACCACGCAACCGAAATCGTTACACTCGCTACCTGACAGAGATAGAAGACTTTATAAAACAACATCTAACCAACGATTTTCGCAAGATAATACCCCTTGAACAGCAATTTACAAAAGTAGATTTTAGTGCTATTCCTCAGACAGCCGCTGACCTTATATTTGGTAAATCGCACCATAACACTACGCCACGATATGGATTAAATAATGGCACTTACCAACAACCACCCGCAAATGATGTGGTACTGTTCTATATCTATCCTAACAATTTCGACCGCAACCAGTTAAACAATCTGTACAAGTACTTTCTTGAAGGCTATGGAAATGTCTCTCCATATCAAGGTCTATCTCATTTTATCGGCTTAAAAAGTAGAGGTATAGGACGGTTCAGTATTGCTTATAATTCCATAGACCCCAATGCCGCTCAATATATCGCGCAACAATTAGAGGAACCACAAAGAATAGAACATCTTAACAACCCAAATATAACATTCTTGTGTTTGTTCCTTTCTCCAATTAGCAAAAACGATGCAGACCCTGAAAAACACGAACTTTATTACAAGGTCAAAGAGACGCTATTGCGCCACAATATAGCGTCCCAATGTATTGATACTAACAAATTATTGGAACAACTCACAGCAGATGGTAAAACAGGTAAGGATTCGTTCAAATACTCTCTGCAAAATATGTCTGTCGCTATCAATGCCAAACTCGGAGGCTCGCCTTGGATTCTTGCAGGTGAACAACACCGAGACCTAATAATCGGTATTGGCGCATTTCGACAAAACCAACACCAATACATCGGTGCAGCGTTTATGTTTGACAATGTGGGTGCATTCAATCAATATGCCTATTTCAGCGAAAATAATATCGAAATTCTTGCCGGTGCAATACAGCAGAAAATTGAAGACTTTACTAAATTGGCAGAACGCCCACAACGCCTTATAATACACTACTACAAGCAAATAAATCACGATGAGGAAAAAGTGATAGACAATGTTTTGCAACAACTCAATCTTGAAATACCCGTCTTTGTCCTAAATATCAACGAAACAGAATCCGAATCTGTTTTTGTCTTTGATATGGATTATCCCGACCGAATGCCAGTAAGTGGGCGTTATATCTCATTAGGCAAAGATAACTATCTGTTGTGCAACAATGTACGTTACGAAAATATCCGTTACCAACTAAAAGATTTTGCTTTCCCTATCAAAATCAACATCTACTGCAAAAATCCAAACGCATTAACCGCACAAACAAAACTTGAACTGCTCAAACAGGTGTATCAATTCAGTCGCATTTATTGGAAATCTGTTTCACAACAAAATATGCCTGTAACTATTATGTACCCAAAAATGATTGCAGAGATAATGCCGCATTTCAATCAAAAAGGTGTTACTGAATATGTGCCGACTAATCGCCTGTGGTTTCTATAAATGCTTGACACAATCAAAAATATATTGAACGGCGATCAATACCCTTTGCTCAAATCCAATTTGCAGGAGGGACATGTTTATCGTCAATTTTTGGAAGATACAACCAGTATCGTGCCTAACTTTGCACCTATCTATAAAGTGGATTTCAAGAACATAGAACACCACACCTACAAAGTCCGCTACTATTTCCGTATTATCACAAACGACATATACACAACACTCAACCATATATTTACGCAGTCCGCTAACAAATCCGTGTTGCAAGTGCAATACCAGCATCAAAATTTCAAACAGTTAGTCGAAGAATACATTTATAATTTCCATTCAAAACTGCAATCCCTACATTTGCCGACTGACTTTCTCCAAGCCCCACCCAAAGAGATAGAACAAGAGAAATTCGCTATTATCGCCTACTACGCTATTGCCTCACTTGCAACCGCTTATTTGCAATACATCAATCACTTTCGGCGGCATCTTACCAATAAAGACTTGCCAACCACACCGCAAGAATTTATTTTCGACACCCTTCAAACAGAGTTCCCAAAAGAAATAATCATCAAAGACCCCGATGTACAAACACCGACCGAAAATGCACAAACCGTGATTTATAATACCAACAACTTCAATAAAGGAGTTGACAATGTAATTACCTCTGTAGATACTTTTAATTCTAATCCCAAATGACTACAACAATAAATAATACCAATAATTTCTATGCTCCAATAGGGCAGTACAACGCACATGTAGATGTCATCAATGCTCACTTTGACAAAGACAGTAAAATGCACATTGAAAATGCAGGCAAAACAAACATCATCCAACCGAAACCCACGCCACAGCGCAAACCAAGAGCCACCAAGCAAGGTACAAAATACACACAAGCAACATTTGAATATAAATACCTCAAGCAGCATTCAAATCGTCTTGCATTACTATTTCAACGCTTACAAACTAATGCCAAATGGATAGCAGAAGATACCACTCCTGAAAATTTTACTGCTATCTTTGAGGGCAGACCGTGCGACAGCAAAGTTAAATGGATAGATAGTAAAGCACGCCTTTATTTTTTAATCCGCCAACTTGTGGAAAGGGGGCTGATAACTGTTCCCCAAGGCACAACTATTTGGCAAATTACCGAAAGCCATTTTATTGACAAAAACAGCCGACACTTTTATTCACTTCACAAACAAAAAGCCCCTAAGAGATCCACGCTTGCAATAGACAAACTTATTGACATTCTCGACCCATCTATAAAAGACGAAAACTAAAACCTACGGCACAACTTTCGGCGCAAGCATAAAATAATTCAAAAAAATCTCACAAGCGAGAAGTCTTGATTTTCAAGGCTCCTCGCTTTCTTTATATCCATATCAAAAGTCAGAACGGACAAATCTTCGGCGCTAAATCCTAATCACGCCGAAACTTTTTACAGCATTATTATAGAAACGCGCTTCTAAAACGGCAACTACAGAATGCCACAGATAATTAACTAAAAATGTTTTTATAATATGCAAACATCTAAATCAAATCTGCTTCTGACTGGCGAAACGGAAGCAACCCCACGGGTAAGAAATCGCCATACTAATTCTCGAGTAATTATTGAGATTGTCTGCCCAACATTGGAAGACAAAGCAAAGGCGAAAGAGTGTATAAACTATCACCTTGAAACCCTGCAACCGCAATTCAAGGAGTGCAAAAACAAGCTGACAGTAACCATTCTGCCGCTTGATACGCACCTGTTCACGTTACAAGAAGGA
>JAFVAX010000074.1 GCA_017480285.1 Paludibacteraceae bacterium
AACTGTTTGACGCCGGATGGCAGGTAATCGTCATCCGGGCATGCAACCTCACCAAAGATAAAACAGAACACACTATGCAGCAAGTCTCTATTCTACTCAGTCGGAATCTGCTGGCTATATACAAAAAAAGGTAATGAGCCACAAGACAAGGCATTCGAAAATAGCTATAGACCTGTTAACAATGAACTGATATGGTAAACTGTTGATGAGAGCCGACAGAATAGCAAGATTAGATATTTAATTAGGACTATATGTGGTTTGGGTTAATAAGTAAAAACGAGCTAATAATATGAAATCCATTGAGGTAGTAGCGGCGATAATATGTGATGAGGCGGGGCGAGTGTTTGCCACGCAGCGCGGGTATGGCGAGTGGAAAGACTGGTGGGAGTTCCCGGGCGGTAAGATAGAAGCCGGCGAGACGGCGGAGCAGGCTCTCCGCCGCGAGATACGCGAGGAGCTTGCCGCCGAAATAGAAGTTGGCGAACTCCTGCACACAATCGACTATGACTATCCCGCTTTTCATCTCACGATGCATTGTTTTATGTGCAGACTATTGAACCGCGAGCAAGGAACAAAGAACCAAGAGCAAGGACAAAAGACCGCATTGCTGAAGGAGCAAGGACAAAAGACTGCTACGCAGAAGGAACAAGGGCAAAAGACCGCAGTGCTGAAGGAACAAGGAGCAGAGGACAACAATAGCAGCAATAGTCAGTTTACCCTTCTTGAGCACGAAGCCGCCAAGTGGCTTGCACCGTCTGAACTCAATTCTGTACGTTGGCTACCGGCAGACAAGGAGATAATTGAAATTTTACAACGAAGGAGAACTTGAGCAAATTTCAACTTGTCGGAAATTCCGACAGGTTCAACAAGAGGGTAATAGAATGGTTAGTCGCGATATCCCTTTCTACAACCTCGATATGATTATCTCCCTTGGTTATCGTGTCCGTTCAGTTATTGCTACACGTTTCCGTCAGTGGGCAACCAAACGCCTTAACGAGTACATCGTCAAAGGCTTTACGATGGATGATGAACGACTGAATTTCGCCGGTAGAAGAAGCCTATTTGGAAACTATCAAATCGCTTGAAGCAAAGACAAAAAAGTTGAAATAATGCGTAATCAAATCAATCTAAACTCCATTCTGGCTGTCGGCAGATGAACAGATAATTGAAATTTTAAGTAAGCGGTGATGTTTTCTGCTGCATTCCGTTGCATAAGTGCGAGAAAAGCTGTACCTTTGCAAGGTTATATGAATAATACGCTTTATACCATAGGACATTCAAATCAGTCGTTTGAGGATTTTTTGGAGATGCTTCAGACGATTGGAATTCAGGCCGTGGCTGATGTGAGGTCGGTGCCGGCGAGTAAATATACACCGCAGTTCAATCGCGAACCTTTACAGGCAGCGTTGAAATATAATGGCATTGCTTATCTACCATTTGGTGCGGAGTTTGGAGCCCGACGAACAGACTGCCTTGACGCTGACGGAAAAGTGAATTTTGAAAAAGCAGTTGAAACTCCTGCTTTTTTACATGGCACGGAGCGTGTGAAGAATGGTTTGGAAAAAGAATATAAGATTGCATTGATGTGCTCTGAGGCCAATCCACTTGAATGCCATAGGTTTGCAATGGTGTCACGGTGGTTCCACGAACATGGTGTAGATGTGGAGCATATTGTTCATGATGCTGAGCACAATACTATTCTTCGTCCTCATAAAGAGTTGCAGGATGAAATGGTATCTGAGTATGTGCGCAAGAAAAAGATTCCTCAAGTACAACCACCAGATATGTTCGGTGAAAACGAATGTACTCCCGAGCAACAGATAGAACTTGCTTATCGGCAAAAAAACAAAGAAATAGGCTATCGGCAGGAAACTGATAATGACGATTACTTGTAGGAGGTTTTCCGATAGATTTAACGGATTTAATAAACTCTGATTATGATTACTCTCTATACCATAGGTTTCACCAAAAAGACTGCTGAGCAGTTTTTTGAATTGCTGCGCAAACACAAAGTAAAGCGCATCATAGATATAAGGCTGAATAATACCAGTCAGTTGGCGAGTTTTGCCAAGATGCCTGACTTGAAGTATTTTTTAGATAAGATTTGCTCAATTGGCTATGAAGCAGTGCCTGATTTTGCTCCGACAAAAGAGTTATTATCCGACTACCAGCACAAGAAAATAGACTGGTTAGGTTACGAACAAGTGTTCAAACAATTGTTAGACAAACGGCACGTAGCGGACAAATACACGGCAAAGCAATTTGATGATTGTTGCCTGCTTTGCAGCGAAGACACACCTGAGCACTGCCATCGCCGATTAGTGGCTGAGTATCTGCGACAAAACAGTATGGAAGAGGTGAGGATTCTGCATCTCAAATAGTAATACTCCCAAACCTTCAGTTACCATGAAACGGCACTTTATCTGTCTCGCCAATTCATATAAGTATGGTGGTCGCTGCTTAGCAGGGATAGAGATAGAATTGTCTGCTAATGGAAGGCAATACCGTCCCCTGCTTCGAGATGACGGCAATCCACGTTGGATTCGTCCGGTGCAGAAAGGTGCAGAGCATGAGTCAATTGCCATTGAGACGGCACAAAACATTAGGCTATTAGATATTTTAGAGATAGAAGTGAGTGAAGCTTGTGGCGGAGGATGCCAAGGAGAGAATGTTTACTTTAAGAGTCTGAAGATTATCTCACATCTCAAATGCGACAACGAGCACATCTTGCCATTGTGTTCTGAAGAAATCGTAGTGCTAAATTCGCCACGCACTTATCTGACAGAAAGCGAATATCAGCGTGGTAATCATTCGTTGATGCTTATACGACCGGAAAAAACCTCCATATTTGCAGAAAACAAACAAACAGACGATGGACAGCAGAAACGAAAATACTATGCAAAGTTTGTTTATTGTGGTATAGAATACAAATTACCTATCACCGCTCCTGAATATCTTAGTAGAATGGAGTCTTATTCACCTATTGCTCTAACGGGTGAATTTCCTACAGGAACATTTTACTTTACCATATCCATAGCTGCTGAGCCGTGGAATGGTGTGCACCATAAATTGTTAGCCGGAATCATTGATATGCGGTTAGTGCCAAAAACCGACCAACGAGATGACGCTGCATATCAGTCTGAAGCTTACCGTCTTGCGGAGGAGTTTTCGGAGAGAACGAACCGATGTCTGTTTATCACCGGCAAGGCAGGGACGGGGAAGACTACGTTTTTGAAGAGGTTGCGGGAGGTGTCGCCTAAGAACATAGCGGTGGTGGCGCCTACCGGCGTAGCAGCCATCAATGCTGGCGGAATGACTATCCACTCGTTCTTCCAATTGCCAATTCGTACACTTCTTCCAACTCCGCAATCGAACCGACAGATATTCGCCGAGCAACGTCTGACGCAGCGCAAACGGCAGATGCTCTACCACCTTGAAATGCTTGTGATAGACGAGATAAGTATGGTGCGCGCCGATGTGTTGGACGCTATTGATGCCGTGCTCCGTCATTATCGTTACCGCCGCGATGTGCCTTTTGGCGGCGTGCAGGTGGTAATGATAGGTGACTTGATGCAGTTGCAACCTGTGGTCAACGGCGATGAGCAAGAGGTGTTGGAAAGGTATTATGAGGGACCGTACTTCTTCCAAAGCAAAGTGATGCAAGAAGTTAAACCTGTCTATATAGAGCTTGACCATGTGTTCCGGCAGCAGAATGCAGATTTTGTTAGAATACTCAATGAGGTGAGGGAGAACAGGTTGTCGGCGCAGAGTCGGGCTATGTTGGCTGCAAGATATATGCAGGAGACACCTGCACTCCAAGACGATGACTTTCATATCACACTGACGACGCATAACCAACAGGCGGATGACTTGAATCATAGGCGTTTGGCTGAACTTGATGGTCGAGAATATACTTTTAAGGCAGAGGTCAAGAAGAACTTCCCTGAAAGTAGTTATCCGACAGAGGAGACACTGACGCTGAAAGAGGGGGCGCGCGTGATGTTCATTCGCAACGATGACCAAAAACCACGACGGTTCTATAACGGCAAATTAGGTATTGTAGCAAATATTGGCGACAACGCAATCATAATCAGTTGCGAGGACGGCGAGATAGAAGTGGAGCCGATGACGTGGGAGAACATACGCTACAAAGAAAATGCACAGTCGGGCAAGATAGAGGAGGAACTGCTCGGCACATTCAAGCAATATCCGCTACGCTTGGCGTGGGCAATAACGATACACAAGAGTCAGGGACTGACTTTTGACAAAGTGATTATAGACGCAGCACGAGCCTTTGCTGCCGGTCAGGTGTATGTGGCATTGTCACGATGCCGCACATTAGAGGGAATTATTCTTTCGTCTCCACTGCAACAGGTCAGTCTTGGCAACGACAAGCAGGTACTCAATTATGTGAGTTCGCAACCTACCATAGAGCAGTCAGCGGCAATTCTTGGTTCGGCAACAAAAGAATATCAGTTGCAACTCTTCTCCGGGATATATGATGTAAATAACTTGCTAACGATGGTAGAGCAGTTGCAGAGACATGTGGCTAAATGTGTGTCGTTCAATGCAGAGACGCAGCCTTTCCTTGATGAATTGAAACGGCAGATACTTGAAATGGCGGATGTGAGCGATAAGTTTCAGAAGCAGCTGACGAAAATCATTTATTCAGATAGAAATGATATTTATGCTTCTTGTGATGCGGACGGGGACGTCCGCGCTCCAAGTGGCTACCTTCAGCATCGGATGATGGCGGCGGCAGGATATTTTGCGCCGAGAGTGCAGAATTGGGCAGATATTGTAAGCCGACATCCGTGCAGGTGCAAGAACAAAGCCGACGCTTCTGACTTTGATACAATAATAAACGACTTGTACCTCATGCTTGCGCAGAAAGCCGCATTGATGCAGGCGGTAGCCAAAGAACCGACCACCGATGCTTATCTAACGACTAAAAGCAAATTCGTGGCAACGCCGATGCAGACACAATCGGTGTTTGGGAAACCGGTCAAGAATAAGACTAAAGAGGCAAAAGTAGCAAATAGCAACGAACAGCAAGAGGATAAAAAACTGTTTGAACGATTGCGTCAATTACGCTTACTTATTGCTAAAGAAGATAATGTGCCGGCATATATAGTTTTCTCTGATAAAACATTACACGAATTAGCCACTTACAAACCCACAACATTGTCGACTTTTGAGCAGGTTAATGGTGTAGGCAAGAAAAAGATTGAGTCATACGGCGAACGGTTTGTTATGTCTATTTGCGAGTACTTAAATAAGTCATATACACGGCAAGATGCTGTTTCCAATACGGAACAAACGTATATGCAAGAGCAGAAAGACAAGTACGAAAAAGCTTATGCCAAATGGACTCTTGAAGAAGAACAACATCTTACCGAAATGAAACAATCGGGGTTTTCAATAAAGACTTTAGTTGAGGTTCTTAAACGTAATAAAGGCGGCATAATAAGTAGATTAAGAAAGTTAGGATTAGAGGATTAGTAATGGCTTTTTTTGATAAGATATTATCTTTGTTTCGCAAATCTCAGGAGTTGCAACCGACTTGTGAGGAACATCGGGCTATATTGGCTTTTGAGAAAGATTTGGATTTCTTTCTACATGAGGATGACTTCAAGTCCAGAAAAGAGTATCAATATCTTTGCGACAAACACCAAAGTATTTATCGTACCATCGAAGAACTTCGACGGACAAACACATTGCATTATTTCTGCGAAAACAACCGAATACCACTTGATTTAGTCAACATATTTACTGAACATTATCAAGATTTGGCCGGTGAGTCGCAACTTATGGCAAAGCATAATGAGGAATACGTGAACATCCATCTGAAAAAAGAGAGGTCGTATCTTGATTCAATCTTGCACGCTGTAGATCCGAAAATCAGACTTGATGTAGAACAGCGGAAGGTTGTACTCTCGGATGATGATTATATGTTAGTCGTTGCCGGTGCCGGAGCGGGAAAGACCACAACGGTTGCCGCAAAAGTGAAATATTTGGTAGAGAAACAGGATATTAAACCCGATGAGATTTTAGTCATTTCGTTTACGAACAAAGCCGTAGGCGAACTACGGGAGAAGATAAACAAGCAGCTGAACATACCTTGTCCGATTACTACTTTTCACAAAACAGGTTATGCTATCCTCAAACGACAAGATAACGATTTGACAGCAATAAAGACCGAAGGGTTTAGGTATGAGGTTGTCAATAACTATCTGAAAAGTTCTATTTTACAATATCCCGAATTGGTTGATAAACTGATTCTTTTCTTTGGCAGTTACTTTGACTCTCCATACGAAGGCGATGATCTGCGTACCTTCTTCAATTATCTGACTAAGGCCGATTTCTCAACTCTAAAAGGAAATATTCAAGAATATTCCACAGATGTTGTGTCAGAACGTGAAACTAACCACCGCACTATCAATTACGAAAAACTACGCTCGGCAGAAGAAGTGAAAATAGCCAACTTTCTATTCATGAACAGAATAGAATATGAATATGAGAAACCGTATCCATATAATATTCAAGGCTCAATGAAAGTATATACACCTGATTTCACTATTACTCAAGGCGATAAGGTGGCATACATTGAGCATTTCGGAATTACCGAAAGCGGAAATAACTCGCGGTATAGCAAAGAACAGTTAGAGAAATACAAAAAGGCTGTCAACGACAAAGTCGCTCTACACAGGCAACATAAGACAGAGTTGATATATACCTTTTCGCAATATAATGATGGCGAGCCTTTGCTGGCGCATCTTGAACATCAATTAGTTGCACATGGATTTGTTTTACAGCCTCTATCTTCACAGGAGGTTTTTCAACGAATTGTAAGTACCGAAGAGAATAAGTATATCTCACGCCTGACGTATCTTATAAGCACTTTTATTCAGAATTTCAAGACTGATGGAAGGGTGTTGGATGACTTTCAACGGTTTAGAAATAGCACTATCAACGAGCGTAGCACACTCTTCCTGACTATCTGTGAACAATGTTACCTTGAGTATGTAAAACGTCTTAAGGAAGAGAATGCAATCGACTTTGAGGATATGATCAATGAGTCAGCGAGAATTATTCGCGACGAACAACTGCGTGGTGATAAATTAGAATTCAAATATATCATCGTAGATGAGTATCAAGACATCTCACGTCAGCGGTTCAACCTAACCAAAGAACTGAGCAAACTGTGTGATGCAAAGATTGTTGCAGTGGGAGATGATTGGCAATCGATATATGCATTTTCGGGTTCGAATGTGTCTCTGTTCACCAATTTTAAGGAGACTTTCGGTTATGGTACCTTGCTGAAAATAGTTAATACTTATCGTAATGCGCAGGAGATAATTGATATAGCAGGAAACTTTGTCCAGCGAAATACCGCTCAAATAACAAAGGACTTGATTTCACCTAAACACATCAAGGATCCGGTCATTATTGAGACCTATACTGAGAATGTCGATAGGAAACAATATGAAGGGAAAGGAGGAAAATTTTATTTAGTCGGCGAAACGGTAGAACGAATAATGAAGCAAATCTTCAAAGAAAACCCTAAATCATCCATTTTGATACTTGGACGATACGGATTTGATGCAAGAAACTTGAGCAAGTCTGCCGACTTCATATATAATGAGAAAATGGGTTCTGTCGTATCGAAAACCTTTAGAGATTTTGACTATGAGTATATGACCGTCCACAAGTCTAAAGGTCTTGGCTATGACAATGTTATTATCATAAATGCAATGGATGCCAAATTCGGATTCCCCTCCAGAATAGAGGACGATCCTGTGCTGAAATTTGTAGTTCATGAAGATGACGCAATCGAATTTGCAGAAGAACGCAGACTATTCTATGTCGCACTGACAAGGACAAAGAACAGGGTATATATTGTTACTCCGCAACAACGACCATCACCTTTCGTTCGTGAATTGGTGCACGATTATCCAAATGTGGTGGTGCATGGGCAGCTTGACGAGAGTACAAATGTAGATTTCAGTAATACCAAATACTGTCCCATCTGTGGTTATCCTATGCAGCTTAAGTATAACAAAGTGTATCGCACTCGACTATGGCTTTGTATGAACGAGCCTGAGGTGTGCGGATTTATGACCAATGACAGGCGAGGCGGAATAATGACCATATTAAAGTGCGGATGCTGCAAAGACGGCTACCTGATAGTTAAAACATCAACAGACCCAAATAAGCAACCATTCTTAGGCTGCACTAATTATAAAGCCAACGGAAGCGGATGCAACAATACGATAGCACTGAGGTACTACAAGCAGTATATGCCTGAAAATATGCTATCTCTTTATGAGACACACAAGAAAGAGGAGACTACTCATATATGAGTACTTATCGCATAAAATCGTATTAAATACTCATATTTTATTACTTAGTTATCGTAAATTTCAAATAATAATATGACAACAGAAATACAACATACAGAAAACGGCGAAAGCGGGATATTCACCGCATGGCAAAACGATGTGCAAGTCGGTGAGATGACTTACAAGCGGAGCGGTTCTAAGGGAGTCTGGAATAGTCGGGGTGAAGTTGTAAGTACAGGTAACAGTGAGCGTGAGACCTGTTGTGCTGACAACAATGCGATTGGAGTCGAAGGTGCAAGCAAGAGGTTTGCCACAGAACAAATGGTGATTAATCATACGCAGGTGTTTGACGGCTTCGAGGGGCAAGGTATTGCGCGGCAGATGGTGATGGCAGCATTGGATTTCGCCCGTAAAAACAACCGCCAAATAATCCCCGTCTGCTCCTATGCCAAAGCCGTGCTGACACGCACAGACGAATATCAGGATGTATTATAAATGATATAAGTACTTTTGATTAAACATATTAAACAATCAAACAATAAAACTATGAGTTTACAAATAGGAGACCGAATGCCGCGGTTCAGCGTGCTCAATCAAGACAGTGAGGTCGTAACCGACAAAGACCTAATCGGCAAGCCGACAGTGCTTTACGTTTATCCCAAAGACTCAACGCCCGGGTGTACGGCTGAGGCTTGCAACCTGCGCGATAACTACCACTCGTTCCTTGCACGGGGCTATCAGGTGTATGGCGTGAGCAAGGACTCGCCTGCTTCGCATCTGCGTTTCATTGCCAAGTACGAGTTGCCATTCCCTCTGTTGAGCGACCCTTCAACCGAACTGCTACAGGCTCTCGGTGCGTACGGCGAGAAGAAGATGTACGGAAAGACGGTGATGGGAACGCTGCGCAAGACCTTCATTTTCAATGCCGACGGCACACTGGAGCGCATCATTGAGAAAGTGGATACCAAGAACCATACAGCGCAGATTTTGTAATCACCAACTATTCAAACAAGTTAATCACATCAAACGACTATTTTTTCTTTTTGCCGTCGTGATAGTGGCGGCAGGAGCAATGGCTCAGGGACCTC
>JAFVAX010000075.1 GCA_017480285.1 Paludibacteraceae bacterium
TCCTTCTTGTAACGTGAACAGGTGCGTATCAAGCGGCAGAATGGTTACTGTCAGCTTGTTTTTGCACTCCTTGAATTGCGGTTGCAGGGTTTCAAGGTGATAGTTTATACACTCTTTCGCCTTTGCTTTGTCTTCCAATGTAGTGCAGACAATCTCAATAATAACTCGTGAATTGGTATGGCGATTTCTTACCCGTGGGGTTGCTTCCGTTTCGCCAGTCAGAAGCAGATTTGATTTAGATGTTTGCATATTATAAAAACATTTTTAGTTAATTATCTGTGGCATTTTGTAGTTGCCGTTTTTAGAAGCGCGTTTCTATAATAATGCTGTAAAAAAGTTAGGCACATTATTGATTTTGTGCCTAACTTTCAAGATGGAATATGCTTATGCGAGTACAAAAGAAAAGCGGAATACCTTATATTTCAAGATATTCCGCTAAATGTTATTTTTTTGAATTTATTATTGGGTATGCCTAACTTTCTGCCTTATTTATAGTGCCTGCTGGGTTAAGAGCTTCGGCTAACATATCTATTGCTTTTTCTGCTTTCTTCGGTTTGGAAAGTTTATTCATATTAATAAACTGCCGACTATTTTTATCAACAAAATGACTGCACACAATTACCCATTTACTTGCTCCTTTGGGAATTGTTATATACTTACGTTTAGTAAGCAAATTAAACAAATATGCCAGATGTTGCCTTGTACCAATCCACTTAATTTTGCTGTTACTGTCTTTGCCTGCAAAAATTTCCATGAAAGCATTAGGGTCGCTATCTTTTGCAATCCATTCGAGACTTAACAAGCCTTGAAATAGTTTTGCTACAAGGGCCGACTGTTGTTCAAAATACACATAATGGAATGTAGCGGAAGTGACTTTGGATGAAATTGCGTTTTTTCTGGCAGTTGCCGTCTTTGCATTAGGTGCAATGGTATTTACTTTTTCTGCATTTGTGATTTGCATTGTACCGTCTTTATCAAAAGAAGCATTTAGCACCTCAACATTTGTAATGAATTGTCCTACAGGTGCATTGAATGTGTTGGTGTTGTTAATTGTAGTACTCATTTTTGCTTTTGATTATATTTCTCGATATTTGAAATATTATTGCCTACTGGTGCATTGAAAATGTTTGTATTATTAATTGTTAGATTAGGGTCGTTTACTATTAGCTTAGGAGCATTAGGATCAATAATTTGTATCTCCTGAGTGAACTCTATTTGCAGAGTATCAAAAATGAACTCTTGCGGTGTGGTTGGTCGGTTGATATTAGGCGGTAAAACTGATTCAAAGATATTTAGCCATTGCATATAACAAGCAGCAAGCATAGCAATAGCATAATAACAGATAAGTGTGTATATCTCAGTTTCTTTGCCGTTGGTGTAGTCTGTTACTTTTAATGTTTCTTGCAAAGATAAATTTTGCAATTTGATTGATTCTTGAAAATGTGTAATAAGTTCAGCAATAAGTTTTTGAAAGGAATAATGCCAATACTCAACACTATCTACCGATGGCTGTGTTTGTGCTTCTTTATAGTATTGATTCAGGCATTGAGTAATATCGTTATGAATAAGGCGAAAATAGTATTTTGCTTTGCTTGGGCAGTATGGCATTTGCTGAAATTCTACATTATATATTGATCTATAGATAGGTGCAACAGTGTCGGTAGAATTTAGATATTGCAAATAGATATGCGCCCCTTGCAGATTTTTAGGTAGCATGGGATGCATATCACTATTTAATATAGATTTGATAGTATCAAGCATTATAAGAACCAAAGACGATTAGTAGGTATATTTTCCGAGACTCCCGATTGGCGGAAATGCGGCATTATCTCAGCTATCATTTTAGGGTATAAGATTGTAACCGGCAGATTTTGTTGCCGCACAGATTTCCAATATATACGGCTGAATTGATATGCTTGTATGAGTAAATCTTGAATTGTATTCCCATAACTGAGTGCATCCGGGTCGGTACATTGGATGTAGATTTTCACAGGAAAAGCGAAGTCTTTGGTTTGCGCTCTGCTGTTCTCGTAGCGTGTATTATTGCACATTAGGTAAATGTTGTTTCCTAACGATACATAACGTCCACTATATGGCATATATTCGGAATATGCAGGAGTTGGAGCTTCAAATACGAACTCGGACTTTGATTCTGTTTCGTTGATAGTGAGAACAATAATAGGAATTTCCAATTTGAGTGTTAGCAGGATATTATGTAAGTATTCGGCATCTTTCTTTCTCATGCGCTTGTAATAGTGAATAACAATGCGCGAAGGTGACGTGGCTTTGTTGGTATATTCCTTAATTTTATCACGGATTGCGCCTGTGAGTAGTGTTATATTTTCTTTTTCAAAATATGCGTATTGATTGAAAGCACCGGTGTTATTAAAAACAAAGGCTGCACCGATAAACTTTTTCCTGTTTTGACGGAAAGCACCTACACCGATTATTAAGTCGCGTTGTGGTGGGGCTTTTAGAATCCATGGTATGCCACCCAGTTTAGCAGTGATGGCAACTGCCATATTTTGCAGAGTATATTTGAAATAGTCTGTGCCCCTGCTGTCTTGCGTGAATTGTGCAAGCATTTTGTTCGTGTCGATACATTGAGATACGATGCCGCGGCGCAAGAGAGTTTCCTTGACTTGGTAGTAGAGTTCATGCTTCTGCGGGTCGGTTTCTGTCTTGCTAATTGGTGAAAGATAGCAACACAAGAATGTGTATTCTGGCTGTTTGAATTGCGGGTGTTGCTCTAATACTTGGGCAATGTGCTGTGCAGCTTGTGGGTCGTCTGGATTGTATTCGATGTTAAGTTCCTTGGGTGTTTGAAAATCAATACCGAGAAACTTTTTTAGTCCTTCAAATCGGGGTGTATTGCCATAGCCACTTTTAAGGGCTCGATATAGTGCATTAAGATTATCTTTATCAGAACCTTTGGGATAGATAAAAAAGAGAATTATGTTTGATGCAGATATTGGGAAATATGTTCCTTGATTCAGTCCTTGTTGGGGTATGTGGTTGTGGTAATCATTGCGGAAAAGCAATTGCATTGCCGATTCCGGCATGACGTTAGGTTGCACAATAGTATATGTTTGCGCAAGTGGCAATATTTCAAGAAAATCTGGCTGCCAAAGATAGTTTTTTACAAAAAACTCTATCTTTTGTATGAAGCGTTTATATTTATTCTTTGTGCGTGAGTAAGCGTCATTGTTTATTGGCAAGCCGAAGAAGGTGTGTAATTGGTGATTGATAACCGGGTAAAGAGAGTTGTTATCAATAGGTTTTGGGTTGGTAGCGTCTGTTGCTTGCGATTGCAACTTGCTTAACTTATATAGTCGTAGGGACTTTTTGTCGTTTTCTTTATCAATGTATTTTGCTTCCATTACTCTATTCACAAGGGACATAGGCAATATGCCTTTTGTGGGTAGTTGTGAAAACTGATATAACGACATTTTCAATACTCGCATACTGCGCTCATAAGAAACGATGAGTTCCGGCGACTGATGAATGTGGTTATAATTGATTTTAAGGCAATAACGGTCGAAAACAGCAAAGGTATAGCCGTTATACACTTCTTTGGGTTGTGGCACATAAACCTCTACATCGTCAACAAAGTTTTGATGTACAAGAAAGTTTCTATCTGCGAAATAATCAAAAATACGATTGTTGTATTCTGTCTTTGCTTTGTTAAAGCCTTCGATGGTATTGCTTTCGGGGTTGGGAAACTTGAATAATAAGGAATTGAGGTGGAGGTTTTCCATTGGCAAAGAAATTTTAGTTATGTCTTTAGGTATGCAAAAAATATGCCGTAAGTGTTTATGGCAGATGATGTTGCGAATAGTATGCAAAAATGGCAGGTGATGAGATATTTTGGCAGGGTGAGTGGCAGAAAACTTTTGGCAGCCGACGGATGTAAAAAGTTTTAGTGTTGGAATTAGCCCGCCGATGGCTGGCTAAATTCGCCAATCGTAATTGGCAAATTGTAAAAGATTGAATTTTTGCGTCTTACATTTGGGTCGCCAATGGCGACCCAAATCGTCCGTTGTAATGCCCGACTTTTATCGGTCATAACCGATGAATTTCTTCGGTTCAACCGAAGAAATTCAATCAGTTGATAGTATGGTCTTTATAATTCGACGGTTGTAACCGCCGAATTTAGCAGATATAAATCGTTTGATGCGTCTGACGATTTACTTTATTCCTATAAATTCTGAAAGTGGCACTATCTTGGCGCGGTAGGTGTTTAATCGTTGTTTGATTTGGGGTAAGTGCTTAAATGGTTCTGGGATATTGTTGAAACGTACAACGATATAATACTTTGCGTGTTCGGGAGTGAAGCCGTGTTCTTCAAGCGTTTCTTTGCTCCATATCTGAAAAGTGCCGACCTTATCTAATCTGAAGAATTGGCATTCATCGCCGTTGGTGTGCAGCAGCACATATTTCATACGCTCGAAGCCGGGTGTTACTTGCAGTGAGCCTTTACTTTCTCCTGCTCGTAGATAGCAAATGCCTTTTTCTATCATCAGCAGGCGTGTCTGTTTGTCGGCGTGATTGACAAGTACGGTGTCTTCTTTGTTGATTTCCGACATCTTGCGGCGGAACTTGTCGGCTGTGGCTTCGTCTTCTATCTCTTGTCGGCGTCGAATACCGAGTTGCAGGTATTCTTCGGATTGGTCAATGCCTATGAATTTGCGGTTAAGTAGATTGGCGGCAATGCCTGTGGTGCAAGAACCGGCAAACGGGTCAAGGATAGTGTCGCCTTCGTGGGTGCAGGCAAGGATTATACGGTATAATAGGCGTAAGGGCTTTTGTGTGGGGTGCTTGCCACAAGTTTTTTCCCACTTGCTTACACTTGGAATGCGCCATACATCGGTCATTTGCGTGCCACCGTTCAACTGCTTCATTGTTTCGTAGTTGAACTTGTGTGTCACTTTTTGGTTCTTGCGTGCCCAAATAATAAGTTCTGTGGAGAAGTTAAAGTATTTGCAAGAAAGATTTGGTGGTGGGTCGGTTTTCTGCCAAGTGATGGTGTTGAGAACTTTGTAGCCGAGTTCTTGTAGGCAACGCATAACCATGTGAATATTATGGTGTGTGCCGCTAATCCAAATTGTGCCGTTGTCTTTGAGTTTCGGTCGGCAGAGTTCCAGCCATTTGCGATTAAACTCGTAGATATATTCAGGTGTACCGCCTTTGTCCCACTCGCCCTTATCCACACATACTTGCTTGCCACTTTGTACGCTTATGCCACCGTTACTCAAAAAGTATGGAGGATCGGCAAAGATAGCATCAATAGAGTTGTCCTCTATCTCTTTCAGCCGTTCCATGCAATCGCCTTGCAGGATGCGGAAGTCGGGATATATAGAATTCCTATTTTGCATTAACTATGTGTGGCTGTCGAAATAATTTTGAATATATCTTTATGTTCTCTTAATTGTTCCAAAAGATTTCTAAACATGAATGCTCCTTCATAGTTTGTTTTCTCTTGTATCATGAGCAATCTTGCCAATAATAACAAGAATTTTACACTATATTCTCCTTTCCCTGCCAAATCAACATATTCTGATGCTTCTGCATTTACTTCATTTAATAAAGTTTGCGGGTCAAGTATTCGCATTCGTTCTTCCTCACTTCTAATAGGCTGAATCTGGTTATCCCACAAATTAACGAGAGAGTCAATCAAGCGTTCTGTAGCATTATTTTCAAGATGTTGTTTGATAAGTATATCAACAGCCCAATGGATATGCTTAGGTGTGCGGATACGGCTCCATTTACCCTCTTCTAACTGGCGATATTTAATTAACACATCGTAAGGAGATATGCTACCTTGATAGATCCCAATATAATAAGAACCATTCACTGGGAAAGAACTCAATAATACCTTCCCTTTTGATTGCATTGATGGTTGTGCTGGCATAATTATATTTGTTTTATAGGTTAATTTCGCAAATAGCAGTTATACTATTGAAACTCGCTATGCACTAAAGATTCTATTATTTATAAGCATCTTCAACACCTTTAAAATAACCAAGTGCAAATGCCGCATGTGGACTTTTATGTCGCTGTTGTTGTGCTTGACTTTCATCTAATTGCTCAAGAACATCTGCAATACTAAATTCTTCGGCCATTTGTAAACCGAGCTCATAACCTTTTTCATATGCGCAGGCTGTGCATTTGTGTCTTCCTCGACCTCCTTGGTCATAAGGGAGAGTAGCCATAACACTCTGAATGTTAGAGTGATCTTTTTTACATGCCATAATAATTTTCACTTTAATGTGTTTATAAAATTCTGTATTGTTGTTAAATTGTAGATGCTCGGTATCGCGGCAAAAGCTTCTTCCAGTTTATTACGGGCGGAGTTCCAACCAACTCCATCAGTAATCCATACAAATTCAAAACCAGGCACACCATTCACTTTCGGAGCAACATCTGTATAAGAACGAGCCACCTCATTCAGTTTGGAACCACCGCCGGAATAGAAGTTTACTTCGATAAGATATGTTTTTTCTTCAGCCTTAATAGCAAAATCAAACACTTTCTGATCAGCACCTAACACAGCAGCAATGGCAGGGAACTCTTTAGATGACACTTGTTCGCGATAAGCAATACCGGCATTGTCCAAAATACGTGCGACCAATGTTTCGGTTATTTCACCGCTCCTGTTTTTACGAGCGTTTGTATCGAGACCTGTTTCTACACCGAAAACGTAATCCACTAAGTCCTTTACCTCTTTATTCTTGAAGACATTATCAAGACCTGTGCCTTCAATGAACTTCATAACACCATCCACAGAACTAAACAACGAATGTACAGAGTGCATTGAACCATCATTGTCTATATACTTCTTATCGTCTTTCTTGCGCGTTGCGATAAGGATATCCATCACGTCAAACACCCGTTTGTCTCGATTCCATAATGCCTCAACTGCCTCATGGAGATTCTCTTTTCCTATAAGGTAATTAAGCGTGTTAAGACTGATTTCAATTTCTGCAACATTCCTTGCAATCTTCGGGAAGTCGCAGTAGAAATCAAGTGTTGCGTTTGTCTCGCGCAATTGAGACATAAATAAGTCGAATTGTCCCTCGGTGTGTGCTGCCATATTATGCTGCGTTTATTTTGGTTGCTATGTAGTTGTGTACAAGAATTTCCGTAAGTTTGCCACGCTTGCTTGCGTTGGCATTGACGCTTCGTGATGCCCATACGCGCTCAATAATATATTGCGCATAGAGGTCATCAAAAAACATGTCCTGACAATCAGAATTGCTCAACATAAACTTATGTCCTGCTGCTTCTACTTTATCGCAGAACTCCTTCAGACGGCGTTGTGCAAAATCATTGAACGCTTCTTTGGTATAGTCGTTGAAACTGCTGGTATTGTTAAGCGGACGATAAGGTGGATCGAAGTAGAACAACGTACAACCTTTTGCGTACGATAATGTTTCTTGATAATCACCGGTTAATATTTCTACATTCTGTAGTAACTCACTATCTGCATAAATTGTGTTAGGGTCACAAATCATCGGTGTCTCGTAACGACCAAAAGGCACATTGAACAAGCCAGATTTGTTGACACGATACAAGCCGTTGAAACAAGTTCGATTAAGGAAGAAGAACAATGTCGTGTTGCGAATTGGGTCTAGCAATTTGGTGTTAAACTCGTCACGCATAGTCATAAAGAAGGCTTTGCGTTCTTCCTCAGAGCTGAGCGCGTAGTATTCACGCTGAACTTCTTGTAAAGAATTCACTAACTCAGACGGGCTATCGCGCACTATTTTGTAGCACGTAGTAAGGTCGGAATTAATGTCGTTAATGATAGCTGACTTGATATTGGAGTGTGTCTGTAACATATAGAAGAGCATAGCTCCTCCGCCCACGAAAGGCTCAATGTAAGTGACGTTCTCCCATTCGTCAAAGTCAGCAGGAAGCAGTGCTTCAAGTTGGTCAATGAGTTGCGTCTTACCGCCCACCCATTTGACAAATGGTTTCGCTTTCATTGTATTTCAATTATTTTGAATTGCAAGTATTATTTGCCACAATTCGTCCATTGAGAATTGGTCAATTTTGGATACTTGAGTTTTTGAATCATCATATTCGGTATATGTAACTTCGATTCCATCGCCTGTTTTTTTGTAGTAGCTTAAGTGTAATTGTCCCTTTTTCTTCGTTGAATGCTAAATGTGAATATGAGTGATTCAACTTAATGATGCCACCATTTTGCTCAATGTAATTACCCAAGGATTCTATCAACTCTAATTGTTGTTGTGTAAATTGTTCTATAAGGTCGTGAGCGGTCATGTTCTAAATGATATTAGTTTGTTTTGTATTGCTGGACATAGTTATTTATTTTGGCTACAAAATTACGAAAAATAAATCGAATTATAAAATAATTCTTGCAAAAAATTGCTTTTGCAAGTTTTGGGTATGAATTTGTTGTTGCGGTTGATTATTTTCACGCTGCAAAATTAGTATATCAAACTGCCAAATGTGGTCAGTGAAAAAGATTTTGTTTGCTTTTCTATTGTTTTTTTGCATCCTTTGAGAGTTCGGAGAGGATGAAGCCGTAGAGGGTGGTCGGGGGCTTCGGGGGGCGCTTGGCGGCAGGGCGGAAATGGAAAGTGGATAGTGGATTGGCAAGGGAACGCTCGCGCTGCTCGCGGATGTAGCGGTTGAGTTGGGACTTATACTTGCGAGTGGAGGTGTACACCTCGAAGCGCGCTTGCCAGTCGGCGAGTTGGGCAGGGTCGGCATAGATAGCCTTGACCTGCTGTGTGAGGTCTTTGAAAGCGGTTCGGGCTTGTGTCTGCTTGACGGTGGGCTTGCCTTCGTAGGGGTGCTTGACGATATACGCCTGCTGTACTCCGTCACGGACACGATAGACGACTTTGTCGCCGCGTTGCAGTGCGCCGTGGATGTCGGCAATGGGGGAAGATGGGTTGATTTTTGCCATGGTTGTGGTGTTTTTTTATCAGCCAAATGTGGCTGATGCGTTAATGCTATTTGGGATGCCGGTCGGCAGGGTTTCAGTGGGCGGTGTGGCTTGTATTCGGGGACAGTCAGTGGACGGCTCGAGTATGGTGTGTCTTCGGTGTGAGTAGTACTATCATACGGCTATCCTACGGTTATCTATCGGTTATCCTACGGATTTTCTTGCTGAAATACGGGTGCAAAGGTAATATAATTTGGTGGGATATGCAAGAGTTTTTACGAGGTTTTTCGCCTGATTCGGTGAATTTTGCAGGTTATTGTTGGAGATGTGGTGATTTTGTTGTATCTTTGCGGTGTTTTATGGGATGGATTGTGCGAGTTGGGAGATAGGTTTTTCTCTGATTCGGCAGGCATCTTGTAAGAAAAGTGGACA
>JAFVAX010000011.1 GCA_017480285.1 Paludibacteraceae bacterium
GGAAATGCAAGAGTTATTTTAATTTATTTTATTTTATTTGATTTGATTTTATTTTATTTGATTTGATTTTTTTTGATTTGATTTGATTTTTTTTGATTTGATTTTTTTTGCGGTGAGGGTGAGGGGATTAGGGAGAGGGAATGACGGATGGGGTGCCGGCAGAAGGGATGAGTAAAGAGATGATATACCGCGAATGAACTTCGGCATGTGTGTCGAGGATTGGGCACCGAGTTACAAATCGGAATTCCATTCAGCCGGATTACAAATCCTGTCGGACAGGGTAATTAAAAAGCACCACCGAATCGAGTTGAGTCGGTGTTTTCTTATTTCTTTTGCCTTACTGCTTTGGAGGAATCATCTTAATCACTTTGGCGGGGTTGCCGGCGACGATGGCATTGGCAGGCACATCTTTGGTTACGACTGCGGCGGCAGCCACTACGGCGTTTTCGCCGACCGTCACGCCCGGCAGGATAGTAGCCCCTGCACCTACCCATGCGTTCTTGCATATATGCACGGGTTTGCAGATGAGAATCTGACGTTCGTAGAGGTCGTGGTTATTACTGATGAGTTGTACATTAGCGGCAATCATTGCACCATCCTCTATTGTGATACTGCCACGAGACATCATCAGGCAATCGGGCATTATCATAACATTCTTGCCTATATGTACCATATCGAAACAAACACCTTTCAATGGCGGTTGAACGATAGAGCCTTCGCCGATGTTCTCACCGAACAAGGCTTTCGTTGCCTCTATGTTCTCCGGCGTGAAAGGAATAGTCTGATTGAAAGCAAAGAGTCTGCGTCCTTGCTCAATATACGCGGCTTGCGCTTCGGGTGTCGTTACCCGTGGATCTACACGAAACTCTTCCATAATTATAACTCTAAACTTTTAATCCATGTTTCTACTTTCGATTTGCCGGTACGCACCTCATGACCATAGATGCTGAAACCTTTCTTTACGTCTGCACGCGGGTATGCTGCGCGCAAATCATTGACGCAACTGCCGAGTCCGCTGCCCTCGTGGGTGGTGAAAGGGTATATGGTCTTGCCGTTGAGGTCGTAGGTGTCGAAGAAGGTAAACATCACTTGGGGATATGTACCCCACCAAACAGGACCGCCGATGAAGATCACATCATATTGGTCGAGGTTCTCCAACTTGCCTTCAAACGCAGGACGCTCGTCTTTTATCTGTTCGTCTTGTGCGAGGTCGCAAAGCGGTTTGTACGCCATGCCATCGTACTTATGGGTTACGATTTCAAATTGGTCAGCACTCGTCAGTTCGCTGATATAATCGGCAACTATCTTGGTGTTGCCAACTTTGATGTTTCCTACCGAGTAGTTATCTCCTGCATGGGAGAAAAAGACTACCAATGCTTTCTTGTTCATATTCGTTGCTTTTTTAGTTGTTTGCGCGTTGCAACTCGCCAAGGCAATCACACCTGCGAGGATGGTTAAAATTAGTTTTCTCATATTACAGACTATCTATTAAAATTTGTTTAATATCTTGTTCAGTAAGCGGTACAAATCAAAATTTTGCATAATGCTATTTTTATGAAGTAAACAAAACGATTTATTTTCGATTGCAAAAATAACGCTTTTTTTCGATATAATCAATACACAAAATGCGGGAAAAGTTATAAAATTTGACGATTTTTTGCTATTTTTCAAAAAAACGATCTGCCAAACAGTCTGTTAATAAGGTCTGAACGCCCGATACGACGCAGTGTTCGCATTATCTGTTGCCGGAACTCAGGTTTGTACCAGAAGAAGAACTGCCGTTGTTGCAACTTGTCGTCTTTCGTACGGGCGCAGAAAACAGGCTCAAGTGTATAAGGGTGATAACCCGAATAATATATCTCTGTTGCAAGTGTCATGGGCGTTGGGGTGAAGTCTTGCACCTGTTCCAGATGGAAATCCAACTCCTTGGTCTCAACTGCCAACTCTGCCATATCCTCAAGTCTGCAACCAGGGTGAGAGGAGATGAAATAAGGTATAATCTGCTGATTAAGACCGTATTTACCGTTTACCTTATCAAAAAACGCCTTGAAACGCTTGAATTGTTCAAATGGTGGTTTACGCATAAGCCGAAGCACATGGTCGGAAGTATGTTCGGGTGCTACTTTGAGTCTGCCTGAGACATGATGCCTTATCAGTTCCTCTGCATACTGCTCGTTGATAATATCATAGCGGACACCGCTACCGATAAACGATTTCTTAATAAAAGGCAGAGCATCAACAGAATGGTAAATATCAAGCAGGGGTTTCAAATCAAGATTGAGATTCTTGCATATATTAGGCTGTATGCACGATGGTCTTGCACATCGCTCGCACAGACTCTTGTCTTTGCCCGAGAGTGCATACATGTTTGCCGATGGTCCTCCCAAATCACTTATATAACCCTTGAAATCAGGCATTTCAGCAATCTGTCTTACCTCTTTAAGAATCGACTCTTTACTACGCGATGCGATAAATTTTCCCTGATGGGCGGAGATAGTGCAGAAAGCACAGCCCCCAAAACAGCCACGATGCATATTGACCGAGAATTTTATCATCTCGAAGGCTGGAATAGTCTTACCCTTGTATTTGGGGTGTGGCAGTCGCATATAAGGCAAATCGAACGAAGCGTCAATCTCCTCGGTAGTCATAGGCGGGTAAGGCGGATTGACCACAACATACTTATTACCAACTTGTTGTGTAATATAGGCAGCGTGATACTTGTTAGATTCCTCTTCTATATGGCGGAAATTAGCGGAATAGAGTTTCTTATCTTTGAGACATATTTCGTGCGAGTTAAGTTCTATAAGATTATCTTTTTGAGGTTTTGAGATAGAAAGATATGCCGTTTGCGGAACATCTCGAATCTCGCTTATCGGCTTGCCTTCAAGCATTTGGCGGGTTATCTCCCACTGCGGTTTCTCGCCCATTCCGTAAACGAGCAAATCGGCACCGGAACTGACAAGAATACTCGGCATCAGCCGGTCTTGTATGTAGTCGTAGTGCGTTACACGGCGAAGCGATGCCTCTATGCCACCAATAACGACCGGCACATCGGGAAAGAGTTGCTTGAGTATCTTGGTATAAACGATTGTCGGGTAGTCGGGTCTCATATCAGCCCTCCCATCAGGCGTATAGGCATCGTCGGAACGCCGACGGCGGTTGGCTGTATAGTGATTGACCATTGAGTCCATCGCACCGGCAGAGACGGCAAAATAGAGTCGCGGTTTGCCGAGTTTCTTGAAGTCGCGAAGATCGTCGCGCCAGTTTGGTTGTGGAACAACTGCCACACGCAAACCATGCGATTCCAAACTTCTACCAATAACAGCCGCAGCAAACGAAGGATGGTCAATGTATGCATCGCCTGAGAATATGATTATATCGACATAATCCCACCCTCTCAGGTCCATCTCTTTTTTTGTTGTAGGCAAGTAATTATTTAAGTCGTAGGGATTTTTCATTACTTCAATTTTAACACACAAAAATACACTTTTTTTCGCAATATCGCAAAAGTTTTATTGTTTTTACACTTTTTTTTGTATAACTTTGCAAGATAATTACAATTTTAATTCTAACAATCAATGTTAAAACAAGAATTAGAACAGTTGGCATCGCTGTATGAGACGGCAGATTTTTTGCAGGGCGACCCCTCGTTTTTTATGCATCAGGTAACAGGCGAACCAAATCAAGAGACGATGGCTTTTCTTGCAGCCGCAATAAGTTATGGCAGCAGAAAACAATTTCTGCCCAAAATAGAACAGATGCTTAGTTGGTCTGAAGGTGAACCATACGAGTGGATACTGCGGGGCAAGTATGAAAAACATATTTGCAAAGACGACAACTCTTGTTTTTACCGCCTTTATACTTACAAACAGATGAACTTGTTTCTAAATCGCTATCAGCAATTACTACAAGAATATGGAAGCCTGAAACAATTCACAATTCACAATTCACAAACTACACTTGAGATTATTGCGAAAATTACTGCCTATTTCTCCGAGTCTGAATCGGGAATCATACCCAAAGATACAACTTCCGCTTGTAAACGCTTGTGTATGTTCTTAAGATGGATGGTCAGAGACAGCTCGCCTGTAGATTTAGGTATTTGGGCTGACATTATTGACAAGCGTACCCTCATAATGCCACTTGACACACATGTACTGCATCAAGCCGAGCGTTTAGGACTCATCAAAAGCAGAAACGCAACGATGGCAACTGCCATCAAACTAACTGCTGAAGTTGCAAAAATCTTTCCTGATGACCCCCTCCGTGCAGATTTCGCATTGTTCGGATATGGAGTAAATTGTAAATTGTAATCGCTTATTGCAAAATTCAATTTTTTTTCGTAAATTTGCAAACAGATATTACAAAAAAATACAATTATTGATATTAAATTGTTGAATATAACAATGTTTTTTAAGCCGATAATTTTGCGAATTGGTACAAATTCATTTCCGGGGGAAAATTCGCAGGATTTAACCGACTAACAGGACGGCAGGTGCTTTGTGCGCTTGTCGCTTGCTTTTTTTAATCTAAAATTGATATTACAGAAAATTATATAATGATACAAAAAGTAATAACACATGAATTTACATCTACTTGTTAAAATTTTCAATGCAGCATGCGTGTGTAGCGCAATGGTGCTTACCGGTTGTGTCAAACTGCCAGAGGAGCAGCACACCAGTTATGAAACGCTCACTCTCTCGCGAGAAACGGTAACCGCCCCGCAGGTTTGGTCTGCCACTGTTCGTGGTGCGGGCGATGTATCAATCGTTTCAAGAGTTACAGGTACTCTGAATGAGATTAGAGTCAAAGACGGTCAGCGCGTCAAAGCAGGCGATGTGCTTTTCGTTATTGACAGACGGAGTGCGGAGAACAGCCTTGCTCATGCTCAAGCCGACTTACAAACAGCCGTAGCCAATCGCGAAAATGCCCGTTTGGAAGCAGAGAGCAACAAAGAGTTAGCAGAGCAAGGTATCATAAGCGATTACCTGCTTCGCAAGAGTCTCAACACACTTCAGTCAGCCGAAGCACAAGTAACACAAGCACAGGCTGCCATACGAGATGCTGAACTGAACCTGAGTTTTTGCACCATCAAAAGTCCGGTTGACGGATTGGTTGGAAACATCATCCCCCGTATAGGCGATGTGATCGCCGAAGGCACTATGCTGACCCGTGTTGCCGGAGTGAACGAGATGGAAGCAAGTTTTTCATTGACAGAGAGTCAGGTACATGCGCTTGTAAGTGAATTAGGTTCATTGGAAAAAGTAAAGAAAATAGCCCCGCCAATGACTTTCCGCTTCAAAGACGGTAGCGAGTACTCGGAAAAAGGTAAAATAACAAGTCTTTCGGGTATGGTTGACCAACAAACCGGTTCTATTACCTGCTATGTAACTTTCCCTAACCCCAAAGGTGAACTCTTTTCAGGTATGCAAGGCTCAGTCATTATGCCTATAGAATGGGAGAATGTGATGCTTATACCACTTACTGCCGTTGTACGCATACAGAACAAAGTGCTTGTTTATAAAGTCGGAAAAGACAGTCTTGCAACAGGTGCACTGGTTGAGATAGAGGAATTGGGCGATGGCACTCGTGCTGCCATCCTCTCAGGTGCCGAAGTGGGAGAAACGATTGTAGCCAAAGGTGCCGCAAATGTACACGAAAAAGACCGCGTCATTTGGTAACAATTCACAATTATTAAGATTCTGACCTTCGTAAGAATGAGGATTTTCACCTTTCAACTTTCAATTTTCAACATAATATGAAGGGAAATATATTTGTAGATAGAAAAGTAATGGCGATATGTATATCGCTGTTAATAGCCTTGATTGGCTTTATATGCCTCAAAACATTGCCTATAGAGCAGTATCCTGACATTGCACCTCCAACTGTTATGATATCAACTTCTTATTCCGGAGCGGATGCCAACACGGTTATGAAATCTGTTGTTATGCCTATTGAGGAGGCGGTCAACGGTGTGGAAAACATGGCATATATGACCTCCGAGGCAAGTGCAACGGGCGATGTAAATATCAATGTCTTTTTCAAGCAAGGCACCAACCCCGATATGGCTGCCGTCAATGTACAGAACCGTGTTTCGGCTGCGTTAGGACTGCTACCACAAGAAGTAACTCGTGTGGGTGTGAAAGTGGAGAAGAGACAAAACAACATACTGCAAATCACTGCTCTTGTGAGCCGCGACGGAAAGTTTGACAACGACTTTATAGCCAACTACATAGACATCAACGTCAAACCTCGTTTGTTGCGTGTAACAGGTGTGGGAGCGATACAGTTATTAGGCAACACATATTCATTGCGTATCTGGATGAAGCCGGATGTGATGGCGCGTTATGGTCTTGACCCGCAAGATGTTTTTGCAGCCATAGGCAACCAGAACATGGTGGCAGCCACCGGTTCGCTCGGCGAGCAGAGTGGCAACACTTATCAATACAACCTTGAGTACAAAGGTCGCTTGCAGTCGATTGACGAGTTCGAGTCGATAGTACTTCGCACCGGCGAAGGCAATGTGCTGCACCTTAAAGATGTGGCAGATGTGGAATTAGGTGCTTTGAACTATAGTTTCTCCTCGCGTGTACATGGTCAGCCCGGTGTGGCATTTATCATCAATCAAGCACCGGGAGCAAATGCTACCGAAGTTAATGCCGCAATCAATGAGATATATAATGATATTAAGCAAACGATGCCAGCCGGACTGGAATTCACCATCTTGCAGACCTCCGATGACTTCCTCTATGCCGCTATGCATAATGTGGTGGAGACACTGATTATCGCTATTCTGCTTGTGATATTAGTGGTGTATTTCTTCTTGCAAAATTTCAAAGCAACACTTATTCCGTCAATCTCTATTATCGTTTCATTGCTTGGCACTTTTGCTGTTGTTAAAGTAGCGGGATTTTCACTTAATATACTGACTCTCTTTGCTTTAGTGCTTGCTATAGGTACCGTCGTCGATGATGCCATTGTGGTTGTAGAAGCCGTGATGGCGAAGATGGAGTCGGGCTACACCTCTGCATATAAGGCTACAAAAGATGCAATGAGCGAAGTAACCGTGGCGGTTATCAGTTGTACGCTCGTATTTATGGCTGTGTTTATCCCCGTAACCTTTATGCCCGGAACGAGTGGCACTTTCTTCACACAGTTCGGTATAACGATTGCAAGTTCCGTAGGACTGAGTTGTATCTCTGCACTAACCTTGTGCCCGGCTCTGACTGCTGTACTCTTCCGTCCGACAAACAATACGGAACAGCAGCATAAAGGACTTAACTATTGGGTTAAGACTGCCTACGAAGCAGGATATAATGCCATTTTAGGCAAATATAAAAACGGCGTTTCCCGTTTCTTGCAGAAACCTCGTCGCGCTTGGATATGGCTTCTGTTGGCTGTTGTTGCAATGGTGTTTGCAATGCGTGCCCTTCCTTCAGGACTTGTGCCGCAGGAAGACCAAGGTGTTTTCCTTGTGGATGTTACAGCCCCTGCCGGCTCACCACTTGTGGAGACGGACAAGATAATGGCTCAGGTCGAGGAGCATGTGCTGCGATTGGAAGAAGTGGAGAGTTATGCCAAGATTTCCGGTTTTGGTATCGTCTCCGGTACGGGTGTCAATTATGGTACGCTCGTCGTTCGCCTCAAGCCATGGGATAAGCGCGAAGGTTTAGAACATTATATAGATATGGTAATGGCCAAGTTGTACTACTCGTGCGAAGATATTAAGGATGCTCAAGTCTTCCCGGGTCAGATGCCACAGATTCCGGGTTATGGTAATAGCGATGGTATCGACTTGCAGATGGAAGACTTGCAAGGCGGTGATATGTCAAAGTTCAACGAGGTGGTCAACTCTTTCCTTGCCGAACTGCAAAAACGCAAAGAGGTACAGATGGCTATATCGCTTTATTCGGAGTCGTATCCCAAATATAAGGTGGATGTCAACGCCACACAGTGCGACCGCGCCGGTATTTCGCCGGATGTGGTGCTCAATACTCTCGGTGCATACTGCGGTAGCGCTTACATAAGCAACTTCAACCAATATGGCAAGGTCTATCGTGTCATGGCAGGTGCTGCACCTGAGTATCGCCTCGATCCCAACTCGCTTAATAACATCTTCGTTCGTGTAGGCGAGGAGATGGCCCCTATCTCGCAGTTCGTAACACTTACTCCTGCTGTAGGTTCTGCCACACAGAAACGTTTCAACCTCTATCAGTCGATAGCATGTAGCGTTAAACCTAACCCCGGATATAGCGACGGCGATGTTCAAAAAATTATAGAGCAAGTGGCAAAAGAACATTTGCCGGCCGGCTATGGATATGAATACGGCGGTATGAGTCGTGAGTTGGAAGAAAACAGCAAATCTAACCTCACCGTTCTTATCTATCTTGTATGTATCTTGCTTATCTATATGATTTTAGCATCACTCTATGAGTCGTTCTTCATTCCGCTTGCAGTGCTTTTATCAGTGCCGTTCGGACTGATGGGTTCGTTTGCTTTCTCTTGGCTCTGCGGACAAGAAAACAACATCTATTTGCAGACAGGTGTCATTATGCTTATTGGTTTGCTCGCTAAAACGGCTATTCTTATTACGGAGTTTGCCGTTGAGAAACGCAAGCAAGGTATGCCTATTCTTGAGGCAGCACTTGGTGCGTGTGAAGATCGTCTGCGTCCTATACTTATGACTGTTGTAACGATGATTGCCGGTATGATTCCACTTATCATTGAAGGCGGTGCAGGTGCTAATGGCAACCGCGCCCTTGCTATCGGTGTAACAGGCGGTATGGCTGTAGGAACGCTCGCACTCGTGTTCGTTGTGCCGGCATTCTATATCATATTCCAAAAATTGCACGAGCGATTTAGCGGAGAACCGAGTATTTCGAATACTCCGAGCACTCCGAATACTCCTAACACAGCAAAAACACCTATAGTTATTTTAGTTGTCATTTGCTCTCTCACCTTCTCATCCTGCGGAGTATTCAAAAAATATCAATATGCCGTTCAGCCAACGCAAGACAGCCTTCTAACTGCTGTCAGCGAGGCTGATTGGCAGTCGTATATCGAAGACCCGATACTACAAGGACATATCCGCAATGCCTTGGCAAATAATGTTGATTATCGTTCCTCTCAGTTAGCAATCAAAGAGGCGGATGCCCGACTTCGTGCAGCCAAACTCGGTTACCTGCCCACACTCGCCCTTAGTCCGGTCAGCGTAGGTGTCAGTGGCACTTCATCAAAAGATAACGGAACATCGGGTGCAGTGTTGAGTTATCAGGTACCACTCTCTCTCAACTGGGGTGGTGAAGGCTTTGGTACGATCACCAACCGCAAGCGTCAAGCCGAGGTGCTTCGCCTGCAAGCCGAAGACAACTTAGCAGCCACACATGCCAATCTTGTGGCTACGATGGCAAGAGTATATACCCAACTACAACTGCTTGACTACCAAGCCACTATTCTTGACTCAACAGAACTTATTTGGCAACAAGTACTCAATATGCAACGAGTGTTGGTAAAGAACGGACAAGCCTACTCACCATCGGTAGGTCAGATGGAGGCCTCACTTATAAATGTACAAATACAGCGCAAGCAACTATTGGAGCAGATTCATTCATTAGAACTGACAATGTGCAGACTTATGAACGAAGAGCCTCACGATATAAAACGCTCGGCTTGGACAAGTTATGAGTTTGACACTTTCACTCTTGAGCCTATTCCCGCATCACAACTGAGCAATCGTGCAGATGTCAGAGCCGCAGAGAGGAATGTGGCAGCAGCCTTCTATCAGACGAACATGGCAAAAGCAGCCTTCTGCCCCGCCCTATCCCTTTCAGGACTTTTTGGCTGGACCAATAATGCGGGCGTAGTGGCTAATCCCGGACAACTGCTCATGAGTGCTGCTTTGGGACTAACCCAACCTATCTTCGCAGGGGGCAAACTCAAAGCCAACCTCAAGATTGCCAAATTAGAACAAGAAGAAGCGGCTAACCGTTATGTGGAGACAATGCTTCGTGCCGGCAGTGAGGTTAATGATGCCATCTTCCGTTGCAAAAACGCTCAAGAACAAGATACTCTGTATCAACGCCTACTGACAACACAGCGTGAAGCTTACAACGGGACTTGCGAACTTATGAAAAAAGGCAAGGTTTCGTATTTGGAAGTCCTAACCGCACAAGAAGCATATTTGAATGCCCAACTCGCCGATGTAACAAACAGATATAATGGTCTGATTAGTCTTATCGACCTCTATGTTGCACTTGGAGGAGGAACAAAATAGTTAATATTTGCTATATGAAACAAATCTATTTAGTTATTTTAATAGCAGTTATAACTTCTGCTACGGTGCTTGCTCAAGACGATAAAATCGGTGAAGGCTTGGCTTCGGTAGCCACTATAGTCGGGGAAACAAAAACAGCCGATTTGCCACAAGACAGCACAACAGTAACAGAGCCTAAAGATATTCCGCTTTGGAAACAGAAACTGTATTACGGCTACAATTTTGACATCTATTTTCACAACGACTCGCGTTCTAACCGAAAGGAAAACGGATGGTCTATATCTGTAACACCGGAGATTGGCTGGCGCTTGTCAGAGCGAATATATTTAGGTCTGCGTTTGGGTGGCAGTTATGAAAATACCGTTGTAAATTACTCTTTGGAAGTATTGGACGAGACTTACTCTACCGACTTACGCATTCACCAAGGTGCTTGGGAAGTGGCTCCATACGGGCGATACCGACTCAAAACACTCTTTAACGGCAAAGTGGGTATTTGGCTCGAAGCACACCTATACACAGGTATGGAGTTTCCTCGAGTTACCGAAGGCAAGGTGAAAGGTACTGACTATGAAGGACTACGACATAGCATCACTTATGGTGTGCAAGTATCGCCGGTTATTACTTATCAGTTCAACCGTAAGAGTACTTTTCAGATATTCTTCTCCATCCTCAGCCTCGGATATAGCGGTACAACATTTTGCTATTCCAGTCCCGAAAAAGGCAGATACAGAGAATATACTAACGATGTCATAATCTTCTCCGGCAAACTGCGCAACCTCATAGCCAATCAGTTCACTCCGGGTCTGTATGGATTGAGATTTGGAGTGCAGAAAAGTTTCTAATTTGATATGCACAAACGCCGGTCGCTCTGGTGGAAAATTCCGCTTGCCCTAACAGGTGTAGTATTTGGATTAGTGCTGTTGCTATTGATAGCAACAGCCGTTGTTGTTTCCACCCCGTCCGCACGGCATACCATTCTTACCAAATCTATTGAGATAGTCAACGAGAAAACAGATTGGGACATCAACCTTGGGCATCTGTATCTCTCACCTTTCCACCATTCGCCGATGGTCTTATATCGCGCCTATAAAGGAAAGGCAGACCTGCCGGTTGAAGTGGAGATTGACAGCCTTTTTGTAGGACACCGAGGTAAAGACACTTTGGTTAATGTGCATACTCTCAGGCTGAAAGCCAAGGTGCTAACCGAGCAAAACGATAACCCGCTCAAGAACATTCCACCTATAGAAGTCGAAAGGCTCTTTCTCACACAAACGGCTTTTCACTCTGACAGCCTTATAAGAACAGTTGGTGTTGATGTTGAAGTCGGGAAGTTGGATGTGTCCTCACCAAGACTTATCATTCCCGAAGGGCAATATCCGCTACACGGACTTCGGCTCGCAGATGTCTTTGTAGGTATTGATCTCAGGAAAAGCACGAAACCAACAGCTCAAGTCGAAAAGAAAGAGCCTGACACCACGAAAATGAAATTGGTTTTCGACCTTCCTGACGGCGAACTCAAAAACATACATTTCCGCCTTACACCTTTGGGAATGGACATCAAAACCGGAACACTTAATGCTAACGCTCTTATTGATGTCGGTAAGAATCTGTACGATGCTCTGAGCATTGACATCGGTCGCGCCTCTTTCGAAATGGGGAAAATATATTTGCCATTTGACACCATATATGGTGGCACTCGTTGTGATATCGACCATAACATCATTACTTCCGCAGAGTTGCACGCCGTGTCAAAGCCATTAGGAGCAAAGGCGGATCTGTCGGCAGCCGCTTTTGATATCGACTCATTACGAGTAGATGTCGTCGGTGATGCCGAATATATGGGCAGCAAAGCACACTTGCAAGGCTACTATTGCATCAACAGCGAAGCATATAACATACAGGCCGACATACAGCGCCTTGACCTCAGCACACTGCTTCACGACAGCACTCCCATCATCTTAGCCGGTGAGGTTTTTGCAGAAGGTAAGGGTATCAACCCTCAGTCCGCCAAAATGCGAAGTAAGGTCAATGTCAGTCTGACCGATGCTATATACAACAAAATAGATGTATCAGGCTTGCACTTGAATGCCACATTAGCAAACCGACAAATAGACGGCACTCTGCATCTGCCTTTCTCGCTACAAGATACTACCATGCAGGTCAAAGCCCAAACGGAACACAAGTTCAGCGTGGCTCGGTTTATGACCCCGAAGCAGATGTCGGTCGATTATCACGCACAGCTACATTCTGTCGGTGCAAAAATAGCAGATAAGTCTTTCTATGCCGACAATATGAATGTGGATTTTTTGACGGACAGCACGACCTCGCTTGATTTGAGCACCAAAGGACTGAATGCCACCCTAATAAGCCCTATGCATGTACTCACCTTGCTGAACCGCATACAAACCTTCGTTCCGGCGATAGGCGACTCTGCTAACATAAGACCTATTGTTTCTTTGCAAGACCTCACGAGAATAGACACCATAAGGCGATATATACCGGCCCTGCAAGCAGACATAAAGTTCAACAAAGGCAGTCCCCTGCAACCTCTCATCGACAGCATAGGACTTGATTTCAAAGAAGTTAACTTATCTTTCAATTCTGATTCTCACAGAACAGACTTGTCGGTTGACGCTTCTCTGACCGACAGTTCCGCACTTCTACACCTGCCCGCCATAAAAGCCACTATGCTTGTTGGTCTGACCGAAGGACAGACAACGGCTTCCGTCAATGCCACAACCCGACTGACCGACGGTGTCAGTACACTTCAAGACCTCAAGGTCGATGCTGACCTGTCACTTGATTTAATGCGCAACGGACGCAAACTCAATGGTAAAGGCTGTCTCAAGATGAACGACCTCTCGTACAGCGAAATGGATTTTGGCAGCCGAAAAATAGACCTCTCACTTTCACCTTCCGAAAGATTTGATAATTCCTTGCGGGCAGAAGTCAAATTAGATGATATGCCTCTCTCACTCGTTGACAGCATCATCCGCTTGCCTGATATCGACCTCAAAGGTGCTGTTCGGGCACAGGCAACTATCGACGGTCTCCCCGGCAACATAGACATATCGGCAGAAGTACTACCACTTGACATCTCCGCCGAATATAAGCCCTACCAAGTCGGTCTTAAACTTGGCAACCACCCTATCGTTATGGAGCATAACCGGTTGAACCTTAACGGATTGCCCATCTATGGAGCAGATAGCACATTTATTGCCTTTTCCGGAGGTCTTAACCTTGACAGTATGAGACTTAACATCGCCATTGAAGCTGACAGTTTTGCACCCGCCAAGTTGGTAAAAGACGGACCTATGCCCATATATGGCGAACTCGCTACCGACATCAAAGGCTCTGTCTCGGGAAAAATAGACAGTATCGTTGCTGATGTCGATGTTACCATTCTTCCTACCACCGACATAACCTACCCTATCGACAAGAAAAATCTTGCTCAAGTCAAACCCCATGGCACTGTCGGTGTGAGATACGAAGTGGCAGAGTCAAACCTCAACCTGAACGGACAAATCAATGTCGATGACGGTGTCATTCGCTATTCTCCCCGTTTGTATCCGGTAATGCCTTTCCGGGTGGATTCGGGTAGTCATATAACCTTCAACGGACCTGTCGGACAGACACTTATCAATGTCTCCGCCTCACAGAAAGTGAAAGCCGATGTGGAATCGGAAGGCGAAGAGACACGCCGTGTGGATTTCAACACAGGTGTGCGCGTCAACGGTATCGTCGATTCTATCGGACTACATTCTATCGGTTTCTTCCTTGAAGCCCCTGAAGATGAGACTATCACACGCGAACTTGCATCATTGGACGAAGACACGCGCGAGGGGCTTGCCGCCACTCTGCTCACTACGGGAATGTATGTAGGCGAAAGCAATGTGGCTGCGCGAAGAAGCGGATATGCACTATCGTCTATCCTGAGCAGCCGTATCAATGCCGCTATGGCTAACTCTAAAATGGGGAAATTCATAGAAGTGGATATAAGTAGCGGACAAACCAACCACGCAGTCGGAAAGACCAACGATATGAACATCGCTATAAGCAAATCGTTCTTCAAAGACAAGTTGCGAGTTTCCGTCGGTTCTACCATCTCCGACAACCCCGAAGTGAATAAAGCCAATGGTTTCCTTAGTAGCCTCACTGCAGATACCAAACTGACCAAAGACGGCTCTGTACAACTGCGACTCTTTGCACAACGCGACTACAACAATATCCTTGAGGGCGAACTATATAAATCGGGTATCAGTGTGTTGGCTACCAAAGAATGGAAACGCCGAAGGTTCTACAAAAACGATAGTATCACCCGAACCTACAATCTGTCGGCTGACGCGGGTGTGGCATACCGCTCAAACAACAGTATCGGACCTAACATCACTCTCAAATCGTCGGTCAAAAACCTATTAAGCCACAACGAGATAATCACCATAAAAGGCAATGGTGCTTATTATTGGGCACTTCGCAATCGACATCCGGGTGACCCGAAAAAGACCGACACATACAAACTTGGCGTCAATACCTCACTCGTATTCCCATATCTGCACTGGAAAGGAGATAATAACCCCGATGGCGACACTCGCTACCTTATTGGTTATCAGTACGAGAACATAGCCGGCGGATATGGCTTGCATAAGATTTCAGGTGCATTAACCTACTTCATTCGCTCGCCTTTCAATCAGTATATCGTTCATTCTTTCACGCCCTTCTCGCTCACGGTAGTGCGTATGAAAGCGGAGGC
Organism: Paludibacteraceae bacterium; assembly: GCA_017480285.1. Lineage (GTDB taxonomy): Bacteria > Bacteroidota > Bacteroidia > Bacteroidales > Paludibacteraceae > Colicola. Next base: position 15,024 of record JAFVAX010000011.1, read on the forward strand.
TACCGACCTCTTGGACAAAGCCGCAGAATATCCGCAACTCATCAAACTCATAGCAGGCGATGAGTTCTCACCAGCCGTAGGCTATACCTTTACATACAACGACTATCGTGCAAAGCGGGCGGTCAATACTATGCTCGAATTAGGGGTCAAGGAATCAGGCAACATTATAAATGCTCTCTACTGCGCCTTCGGACATAAATGGAACGAACAGGACAAACCACTCGGCAAAATAACTTTCAATCAGTTTGTTAAACTAACCGCCGAATTGCGCAACAAGTTCAACCTCACCGATAAGATATGTATCGCCACACGCCTCTATGCAGGTACAAACATACCACTTGGCAACTCTGCGTATGCACCTCTCTCAGAGGCTTTCTATACAGGCGGACCAAATAGTCTGCGTGCCTCTTCGCCATACGCCTACGGACCGGGAAACTTTTATTCGTCAAAGTATAATCATAGCATCTTCCATGCAGGCGACATCAAGTTAGAAGCGAATTTTGAGTTCCGCTTCCCTATCGTGTGGAAACTGTTTGGTGCTACTTTCGTAGATGCCGGTAATGTGTGGAACTGGAACAGCCTTACCGAACAACTAAAGCAAGGTGGCTTTGAAGACTATATCACTACTTTGGATATTCCCGAAGACTTCAACGACGGTTTCCTGCGTAATAAGAATCTTGCCAAACAGATAGCCCTCGGCACCGGCTTTGGTCTCAGACTTGACATTGAAGGACTCGTCATCCGTTTGGATATTGGTGTTGGCATACACAAACCATATCAGACATATAAATATGATAAACAGGGAAATATCGACAAAACACGACCTATCAATACTTATTTCAATATGCCATCAGCGAAAGATGCTGTTAGAATCAATTTCGGCATAGGATACCCATTCTAAATTTGAATCTTTGAATAAATAATATAATTATCATGGTACAAGATCTTTACATTTTAATGATTACGGCAGGCGTTGTCAGTTTGCTGTTCAAGTTACTCAAACAACCGGTAGTTTTAGGCTATATCGTAGCCGGTATCTTAGTTGGTCCGTATCTTTTCGGCAAGAGCCTTGTCAGTGCCGAAAATGTAGAAGCATGGGGCAATATAGGTGTGCTCTTTGTATTGTTCTGCATCGGTCTGGAGTTCAGAATCAAGAACCTCATCAGCAGTGGCAAAGTGGCAGCTATTGGCGCACTCACCATTATTGGAGGAATGATGCTCTTTGGTTTCGGTGTCGGCAAGTCGGCAGAATTGGATACGATGAACTCACTTTTCTTGGCAGGTATGCTTTGTATGTCGAGCACAACTATCGTAATGAAGGCTATCGACGAAGCCGGTCTGAGCAAAGAGCGTTTCGTCAAAGGTGCTACAAGTATCCTTATCATTGAAGACATCGTAGCAGTTGTGCTGATGGTCTTGCTCTCCAGCATCGCTATCCGACATCAGTTTGAAGGTGCCGAACTGCTTGGCAAGGTAGGCGACTTGGTCATAACACTCGTTGTGTGGTTTATATGTGGTATTCTTATTATACCTACCTTTCTTCGTTGGGTCAAACCCTATCTCAACGATGAGACACTTATCATCATTGCCTTAGGTCTGTGCTTGGGTATGGTGCTGACTGCCGAAGAAGCCGGTTTCAGTAGCGCACTTGGTGCTTTTGTTATGGGTACCATTCTCGCCGAAACAGTTGAATCGCACCGTATTGAGAAACTGATGACACCTCTAAAGAATGTCTTTGCCGCTATATTCTTTGTCTCTGTAGGTCTGATGATTAACCCTGCATCGTTGGCAGAGTATTGGCCAAGCATATTGTATGTTTGTGTAGTTATCATCATAGGAATGATTGTTTTCGGCACCTTAGGTTGCTGGTGGGGCGGACAAACACTCAAAGACTCCATGCTCACAAGTTTCTCGTTCGTACAGATAGGCGAGTTCTCGTTTATCATCGCCGGTTTAGGTAGCAAATTAGGTGTTACCGATCCTGTCATCTACCCTATTATAGTGGCAGCAAGTGTGATAACAACATTTCTCACACCGTACATAATGAAGGCAACCGTGCCCTGCTACAATTTCCTTTACAACCACGCACCCAAAGGACTGAAGGCTAAGATAGACCGTCGTGAAGAGCAAGTCAAACAAGCCGAACAACAACAAAAAGCAAAAGCATGTGCTGACGGCAAAGCAACACTTGCTGACAAGACTCTTCATGCCGTCCGCCATACCTTTATAACGAAGCGTTTAGTGAAACTCTTCATCAAGAACATGAGCGAGAAAGACAGACTTGAGGAAAATGAAAAGTGAAAGTGAAAAGTGAAAAATGAAAATCCTTTCATCTTTCACTTTTCACTTATATACTAAAATTCATTTTCCGTATTGTGTGAATAGATTATCTAATTCTTCCGGTAGATTGACAGACATAACTTTCGTGCGAAGTTCGCTACTTGTGGCAAAATCAAGCCGCTTGAGTGCTTCGCCGGTGGAAGTTTTGTATAGACGAATAAGTTGAGCACGACCGATAGCGGGATGGTCTGCTGCATACTTTGCCAGAGCCTTAGCCTTACTTACATTGTCATCACGAGTCGGGTCATGCGGTTCTAAAATATCCAAAATATAATCACCGCCCGATTCACGACGAATAATCAAGAAATCAGGATAAAACGGCTTAGGCGTACCTTTGTACTCGTGGTACAGAGTCAATGCATCTTTTCCCTTGGACGGATTGCGATACCAACAGCGGAAATCCGGGCGCTTCCGTTCCTCTGTAATGACTCGTTCTTCCCATCCGTTGAGGCGGATACGGACGGTGCCGGTTATCTCATCAACAAATAAGTGGTCATCGTATTCTTTTCCTGTTTCGTCATTATGGAAGAATATGTTTTCGCCCAAATTAAACGGAATGTTGCTGACCTCTGCACTATTGCGTACAATGTTGCGATATTGCGTTTTCAGTGTCTCCGACAATTTCGTTGTTTTCTGGCGATAGGTGTCATTCAGTCGGTTAAACTCTTTTTCCGCCCAATGCACTAACTCTGTCATTTGGTTCTCATCGCACACAAAGAGAATCACATCCACTTTTTCAATAACATGGTTATCCACATCTCCATATTTTGTTGCGTAGGCTTTGGACACCTCTTCATCGCGGAGTTGTTTATCAGCAATACGCACTTGGCGATCCAAATCAACGGATGATTCAGAGAACAGATTGCCCGTTACAGCCGATTTTATTGGCTCACCAAATGCATCATATACATTCGCCAACATTTCAAAGTTCATCACTTGCTGTTTGGCAGCAGCATATTTGCCAGAGTGTTTGAGCCCAAGAATGTAATTATGTATACGCTCAACGATATTTTCCACCACCTTTTCGCGAGCCATCACATCTAATCCCGATATAAGCAGGAAATTTGAAAACTCAAAGAGTGATTTGAGGTAGTCGCTCATTTGGAAATTACGCACTTGATAAGAACGAAGTGCCAAAGAGTTAATAAACCGTACTATTTTTGAGCGGTCTAATTCATACTCAAAGTCAATGTTCATTTGGGGTACGCAATCGGCTTCACTTGCACAAACAGGAGCGCAAGCATCCCTGCTTGTGAGAACGGGATCATCCCCACTCGCAGAAACAGCACTCGTGGACGAGTGTGTACCCGTCGGCTCGTCAAACAGCGACAACTGCCCCTCAGTGTTGATTTTCTTCACTTTGTGGACTGTAGGTCGCGTGGTTAAAACAGTATATGCGCCATGCTCTAATTCATCTCCATAAACGTCTGTTGGCAATTCTCCTCCTTCGGAGTTTTGCAGTTCATCCACCACTTGCCCGACTTTGTCAGCATCAAAGTGTGGCAGGAACAACTGCACATCGTTCAGCATATCGTCCACTAATATACGCTGCTGAATGGGAGTGCGCACCATGCGCCCGAGTAATTGAGCTATGACAGTTGCGTCTGTATAACGGCGGAAAGACATCATCGTCTCTGCACGCGGGCAATCCCAACCTGTAGAAAGTGTCTCTTTGAAGAAAACAACACGCGCCATACGATTATCTTGTATCTTGGACGGTTCTTCATAAGGAACATCCAGACCATTGACAGATATTACTCCTTTGGTATCTCCAAAAGCATGAACGACCTCACCTGTAGAAAATTGCACACCGGCTTTCTGCTCTATCTGACGCAGGCACTCGTCCAAATCGGTCTCTGTGATATTGCCGTTGGCCCCATTGAGCACTTGTACTACAAAGACAGGTCGTACCATCCAATGGTGTTGCTCTCGGCAAAATGTTTCCCAGTGTTGGCATTTGGCGATCCATTCTTCGGTAGCCGCTTGCAAGATAGCCATGTCTTTCTGTTCACTTGCATCCTTAGGATAGTAAATGATTACACGGTCTTTGAGCAAACCGGAAGCACGCACTTCATCCGTTGATACGCGCACCTGCTGAATGGTGGCGGAAGAATTTTGCACCAGCATATTAAACCGTTGGATAGTAGCAGACATACCGATAACTACCGGCACGGGACTAAGACCATCTTTCTCACTACCCAATATAAATTTCTGCATGATAGTCGTTGCGCGTCCTGCTTCTTTCAGACCTCGCATACCACGGTGTGCTTCGTCAATGATGAAATAGAGGTGGTCTGCCTTTTCTGCAATTGTATTGGACAGCGTTTCATAAATCGTAAACTGCCGATTATCGGAATGTTTTGTCAGGTTAGACGATGTGCTCAGTTTTTGAGTATTGAGGAAATATATATGTCCTTCTTCTAATGTTTCACAGTCGAATGAATCATCTTCAATAACAACGCATTGATCCAAACGAATCTTGTCTGCCCGATTGTCAATCTTCTCTTTGGATTGCAGATTCAGTTCCGGCGAGTCGCTAAGCCACACAAAGATAGCTTCGGGTTGCTCCACATACGTCTCGTTGCCGAAATAGATTTCCTCAATGAGAGCAGACATGATAATCGTTTTACCGGCACCGGTAGGAGCGGTAAACGATATTACTTGGTTTTGATGCGTCTGTTTATAGAAATTCTGCGCATTTGCACAATTTTTGCGCAGATGCTCTACAGCACGCTTTTGGAATGTCATCAATTCGTCTTTCATATCATCTCTTGCTTGTTAGTCATTTTGCTCGCCATTGGCGAGTAATTTGAAATACGCCTCTGTCGCAACCAAAGGAATGTTTTCCATCCATTCTTGATTGACATATTGTTTCATTGATATACGCAGTCCTTTCATTTGCGACTGATGTTCGTTGATGAATGAATGCAGCGACTTGCTTTTAACATTCTCTTCTGCCTTTACCTCTATAGGGATGATTCTTCTACCGCATTGCACAAGGAAATCTATCTCTAATTGTGAATTGTCTTTGCTAAAATAGTAAGCATATACATCTTCAATAGGACGAATTTGTTGCAAAACAAAGTTCTCAGAAAGTGCTCCTTTGAATTCTGAGAAAACCATATTTCCCGCCAATATGTCTTTCGGTTGCGTCTGTGCCATAGCCCCCAATAGCCCTACGTCAAGCAGAAACATCTTGAATGCTGAACTATCTGCATAAAACTTAAGAGGCATCTCGGGAGTTTTGCATCTGCAGACTTTGTAGACGATACCTGCATCAACAAGCCATTGTAATGCCAACTCAAAATCGGCTGCCCTCGCGCCTTTCTTTATCAAGCCGAAAATGAACTTCTTGTTTTCTTTTGCCAACTGTGAGGGGATACTCTCCCAAACTTGATGTATGCGCTGCGCCAATATTGTCGTATGTTTGCTGATGTCGCGGTTATAAGCCTCTAATATATTCATTTGTATCTGCCGTGTCTTCTTTGTGTCGCCGGATTGTAAAAATTCGTTTACCGCTTCCGGCATACCTCCTGTAAAATAGTACTCACGAAGGCGGTCAGTCAGATACTCTTGCTCTAACTCAATAGCACGCCAATCATTAGACATCAATGCTTCCGTTATTCTTTTTCGTTTACATGCCCGCAAATATTCCAAGAATGTCATAGGATACATACTGAGCATATCTACTTTGCCCACCGGGAAACTCTCACCTTTGTGGAGTGTCAATCCTAATAAAGAGCCGGCAACTGCCACATGCAATAGAGGCAGATTCTCGCAGAAATATTTTAACGATGCAACACCGTTAAACACTTCCTGTATCTCATCGAAAACCAAAAGCGTCTTACCCGGTACTATCTTTTTGTCCGTGTGATGCTCTATGTCCGTAATAATACGCGAGATGTCAAAATTGCGAAAGAGTTTGTTGGCAAAATCGTTATTGTGGCAGTTGATATACACGTATGATTCAAATTCGTTTTTGCCGAATTGATTCAAGATATATGTTTTCCCTACCTGCCTTGCACCAAGCAGGATTAGAGGCTTATGATTTGCATCAAACTTCCATTGTGTTAATCGTTGGTAAACAAATCGTTCCATATTTAAAACTACATTTTTATGAGGGAATAATTTCTAAAAACTACATTTTTATGAGGGAATAATTTCTAAAAAAACCGCATTTTTATGAGGGAATAATTTCTAAAAACCACATTTTTATGAGGGAATCATCTCGGTATATTGATTCGGAAATTATCTAAGTAGTCACGATAGAGTTGGCAAGTGTGCAAATGTCGCGACGGCATGGCAGTTGTAAGAGCTTTTGACATCTCGCGATACATGGATGCACTATCCACTATCAAATAGATGTCGCGGATAGTTTCGTTTTCCTGTACTTGCTGCATAAACTCGGCAAAGGCTTTTGCTTCGTTGAGCACTGCAAAATCATTTTCGGGTAGTATCAACATATCCGGAACTGCTTCACCTGCTAAAGAAGGACACGCGCCTATGGCACCGGATTTCATCCATAGCAGCGGCAGTAACTCGCGGAACTGCTTGCCAAGTGCTACGTTATCCTTGTCAAGAAAACGCAACTTGAAATAGATGCAGTTGCTGTCGAAGCCGTCGGACATCTTGAGGTTTTCCCCGCCCCCTGTCCCCCTCCCCGCAAGCGGGGCGGGGGAGTTCGTAGTAAGGGACTCCCCCTCTAAGTTAGAGGGGGTTAGGGGGCGTGTGTTTTTAACTCCAAGATACTCCCCTTTCAGCGGCACACCGTTTACATCCACGCCGCGTATCGAGCAAACCGTTCTGGGCCAGCAGACATAACGTGCAATACCAAGTTTCTCCCATTCTTCATCACCCGGTTTGTAGCCTTGTTTGGAGAGTGCTTTTGCTTCTTCGACCGACACTTCGTTATTGGTCACCATGATACAACGGCGATGACCACCATCTTCTGCATTGAGCAAATTGACTGCATGAAGCGTTGTTCCACTACCCGCAAAGAAATCCACAATCAACGCATCGGGCTTATTGGCAACAAAGAACCGTATCGCATCATGAACAGCATAAAGGGATTTTGGGAATGTGAAACGATTGTCGCCGATTACTTTCTTTAATAATGCACTTCCTTGTGTTTGTGCATTATGTGAGGCATAATTCCATTGTGTTGTTGGCATTGTTTCTTTTCCATTCATATAAAAGGCTTTAATTGAGCCATCCTCATTTTTACCAACAATTGTAGCAAGACCTGATTCAATATCAGCAATTTTTCCTGAATATAAGTATTGTAGTATGTATTGTTGAGGCTTATCTGGCTGATATTTACCTACTCTGATATAACCTTTTTCCAATCGTCTAATGGTTTCTATCGGTTCAGTGGACCACATCATTTCTGTTCCATCTTCTTTAATTGGAAAGACGGCAGTACAACCCTCTATTTGTTCAACCGAGAATCTATCTACATTTGGTGCAATTGGTTCACCAACTTTAACTATTTGCTTGGTCTGATTATTTACATATATAGGGTAAAACTGATTTGGACGAGTAGGTCTTAAATTATCACTCCCTTGACGACGAAATGTTCGCCAATCTACTTCTACTATTTCATTCTTTTCTACGATTGGTGTTATGGACATATTCCCAAAACGAAGGAAATATATGTATTCGTCAGTTCTATTAAAAGAGTCAGGGCGTTGTGTGCCTGTAGGATTTATCACACTACTCACCATTTGCATTCTTGCTTCCGGGAATAATTCTTCGAGCAGACAACCTAAATGAAGGTATTCTTTTTCGTCGATAGTGACGATGAGTACGGAATCTTTGGGGTTGAGCAGTCGTTTCGCTAACAATAAGCGACGCTTCATCATGGATAACCATTTACTATGACGATACGTGTCTGCGGTGTCCACATAGTCGTTGTTGTACTTCCAGTCTTTTGCGCCGGTGTTGTATGGCGGGTCGATATAGATGCAGTCCACCGATGCGGGATAAAGATAAGCAAGCAGTTGCAGTGCATAGTAGTTGTCCGCCTCAATGAGTGCGTGCCATGGGGTGTCGCTTGGAGCGCGGACGTCCCCGTCCGCACAAGATTGGGATGCGGACGAGGACGACCGCGCTCCAATTACCCAATCTATTACCTCCAAGCCCGGATAGATAGGTCCATCGTTGAGCCCATCGGGCAAGTGATCTTCAAACACAAGCCCGAAACGTTTGTGCTTCATCACCTTGCGTAACTCCGCCTCTATCTGTTGCCGAAGGTTGTCATCTTTTATCTGTTTAATAAGGTCATTTATTGCTGCCATACTAATATACCGAAATATACTTATATATAGCACAAAAATACAAAAAAAATAACAAAATTGCAAATAGTTTGAGTTTTAATGCAAAAACAAAAAAACGCATTCTTTTGAATGCGTTTTTTTATAAGCATCAGTTTTTATCCCTTTAACGAAAGGGCAAAAACGGCTTATCGCCTTGTGTCGTCACGAACGGCTGGGTTATCAGCCTTAATGCCTGACGATGCCTTGGGGTCGGCAACCTCAATCTTCTTTACGGGCTTATTCATATCCTCAAAGGCTTTTTTAAGTCCGTCAAGGTCGTTGTCGCGAGAGTCAAAAACAACCTTTACATTTTGGCGACGAAGATCAACAATAACATTTTTCACACCCTTTTGAGCCTCTATATTCTTCTGAATAAGAGCCACTTCGCTTTTGTTTTGAATGCTTACAAAGAACAAAGCCGATTTGTCATACGACAGTTTAAGAGCGAAAACACTTGTTGCCATAACAATAACAAGCGAGAGCAACATCATTCTTGTTTTCATACGAGTAACATTTAATTGGTTAATAAATATGGTTAACTGTTTATTATCTGATTTACAAGCGTTTCTAATTGCGCTTTATCTTGTTCCTTCATCCGGCTTCTAATAGTAACCACGGGTTCTACAAGCCTTATATCTTTCATTGTCTCAAGCATCTGCTTCATCACCCGTCCTGCGCTTGGTGCCCACGAGCCGTTCTCAACGAGTGCAACGGTTTTGTTTTGCCATGCTTTCTGTTGCAAGTGGTGCAGCAAGTTGTGCATCGGCGGGAAAAGTCCTGCATCATACGATGCTGCGAGCAGTATTGCCTTGCCGTATGCAAAGGCATCTTCGACAGCAAACGACACTTCAGTCTCGGTCAAATCCATAAGGCATACATCTACACCTTTGTCCTGAAGCAACTTAGCCACATACTCTGCTACAATTTTCGTGCCACCGTGAATAGAGGCATACCCTACAAACATTCCTTCGCGCTCTGCCTCGTATTTCGACCATATATCGTAAAGACGGATATAGTAGGGCAAATCGTTGGTCAGTTGCGGTCCGTGAAGCGGATAAATAGCATTCACTTTCAAGCCTGCGACTTTGCGAAGCAGTGTTTGAACTGGTGCTCCATATTTGCCACATATATTGAAAAAGTAGCGTCGTGCTTCACACGCCCAATCTTCATCCGTAGGTACCGACAATGCTCCAAACTTGCCAAAAGCGTCAGCAGAGAAGAGGATACCTGTCTGCTCCTCAAAACTCACCATCACTTCGGGCCAGTGCACCATCGGTGCTGTAAGGAAACGAAGCGTATGCTTGCCTAAAGACAAAGTGTCGCCATCCTTGACAGCAACCGCCCTACCTTCAATATCAACATTCTCAAAGAACTGTGGCAACATCTGCAAAGCCTTTTGTGTAGCCACCACTTGCAGGTTTTTGTATTTCTCCAATAACTTACCTATAAGTGCCGAGTGGTCGGGTTCGAGGTGATGAACGACAAGGTAGTCAGGCGTTCTGCCACAAAGAGCCTTCTCAAGATTTTGAAGCCAAAGGTCAGCCTTGCGAATATCAACCGTATCAAGTATGGCACATTTCTCATCGTCAATAAGATAAGAGTTGTATGCCATACCTTCAGGCACGGGGTATTGGTTTTCAAACAAGCGGATATCGGTGTCATCAACACCGATATATTTAATCATACTGTCTTGTTGCATTGTCTTATTCCTCAGTCGGTTCAAAGTCTGATTTACCAACACCGCATAGTGGGCATACCCAATCTTCAGGTATATCTTCAAAGGCAGTTCCTGGTGCTATACCGCTATCGGGATCACCTTGCTCGGGGTCATAAACATAACCGCAAACTGTACATACATACTTTTTCATAATGTCTTGTTTTTTTAGTTTATACTTATTCTTCGGGCTTACGCCCGAAGCAGTTAACGAAGTCTTTTTATTCGGGCTTACGCCCGAAGCAGTTAACGAAGTCTTTTTATTCGGGCTTACGCCCGAAGCAGTTAACGAAGTCTTTTTATTCGGGCTTACGCCCGAAGCAGTTAACGAAGTCTTTTTATTCGGGCTTATGCCCGAAGCAGTTAACGAAGTCTATATCAACTATTCCTCATCTGTCTTGCTTTCTTAAATTTCTCGGCGAGTTCGGAGAAAGAGGTGCCTTGTCGGTCAGCCTCCTGTTGCATCTTACTGACAAAAGTAAAATAGTCGCCTGACGATTGCAAGGCTTTTCTCGTTACTTTTTCCGGATAAAGGATATAATACACATCTTCGGGTCTTCGGGCATACATCACCGTCTTTGGCAGTTCGGTCTTCCACATAATATCATTTGTCCGATGCAGAGCCTTGAGCAGCAATATTCTCGCACTTGCCGAGTATGGCGCATAGGTCAAGAGTGCTCTAAGTGCCTCTATATCTTCTCCCATAACCGAATCAGGCGATTGCAACAGTTCAATATAATCTTCTTTTGTCATCTCTCTACCATTTTGCAACCGTATCGTTGTAGATATTTTCCGCTATCTCTCTTATCATTGTAGCACATAGTTCGTCCTGCACATCGTTGAGCATCTGCGAGGAGTCGAAGTTCTGGAAAGCTGAATAAGTCTTTTCAAAACTCTCTTCCACATTGACATTGTTGGTAAAACGCACTTTTACGGTCAGCGTCAGTTTCGTTTCTGCCGAATACGAGTCCGCAGATATGGCGAGAGGTGTCAGTGTATAGTCGGTTATCTCTCCTTCAAGTTCCAAATCACCATTTTGTCTGCCAACCGACAGACGCGTCTGCCTTGTAAAAATATCGCGAATACCTTCCGTCAAGTCGCTTGCGAGTGTAGGGTTTACAAGTGCCGCATTGTTTGGAAAATCGGATATGGCGATAGAGTGAATCTTCGAATAGTCAATACTTGCCCCGCTAAACTTATACGAGATAGTGCAACCGCACATAAGCACTGACAGCATAGTTATTATCAACTCCTTATAGCCCATATTCGCGAATTTTCCTGTATAATGTTCTCTCCGACAGTCCCACTTCGGCGGCTGTCAGTTTTCTGTTTCCTTTGTTTTTTTGCAGCGACTGTTCAATCATATCCCGTTCAACCTTTTGCAGGTGCGAGAGCCCTTGTGCTGTATCCGTTTCATTGTCGTCGTCGGCCACCACTTCGGCAGATGCAAACGATGATTTGTCAAGAGCGGTATTGATAAGAGCCTGACTATTATACTCTTTTGGGGACAATGGCATCGTATTGCCTTGTTGCATAGCACTTACAGTCTGCTTCAGTTCGTCAATCTCACGCTTGAGGTCGTACATCACCTTGAACAATATCTCACGCTCTGTAGCGTAGTTATTGTCTTGCGGTGTTTTGGCAGTCAATGCGAGAGCCTTACCGAATCCTTCCTCAGGCAGGTATTGGGCTAATATATCCGGTGTTATCTCGCGTTTTCGCTCTAAGACACACAGTTGTTCGGTTATGTTCTTGAGTTGCCGAATGTTGCCACGGAAATAGTAGTTCTGCAACAACTTGACTGCCTCAGGTGTGAGTCTGACGGGTGGCATTTTATATTTTTCCGTACAGTCCATTGCAAACTTGCGGAAAAGCAGTGGTATATCATCCTTACGCTCGCGTAGCGACGGCACATGAATACTTATTGTCGAAAGTCTGTAGTAGAGGTCTTCACGGAACTTGCCGTTGTCGATAGCCTCTGCCATATTCAGGTTTGTAGCCGCCACGACTCGCACATTGGTTTTCTGCACCTCGCTACCTCCCACACGGATATATTCGCCTGTTTCCAACACACGCAGCAGTCGCACTTGCGTCTCAAGTGGCAGTTCTCCCACCTCGTCAAGGAAAATGGTACCGCCGTCGGCCTGCTCGAAATAGCCTTTATGGTCGTTCACGGCTCCGGTGAATGCCCCTTTGACATGCCCGAACAGTTCGCTGTCGATAGTGCCGTTAGGTATAGCCCCGCAGTTGATAGCAAAGTATCGCTGATGTTTTCTCGGACTGAAAGCATGTACTATCTTCGGGAAATTCTCTTTTCCGACACCGCTCTCACCCGTTACGAGGATAGCATAATCTGTTGATGCCACCAAATAGGCACGCTCAATCGCGCGATTGAGTGCTACATCGTTGCCGATTATTCCGAAACGGTTTTTTATCTCTTGTAAGGTCTCTTCTGACAGCATTGTTTTTTTATTTATTCCTTTGGGCTTACGCCCAAAGCAGTTGACGAAGGTTCTTCTTTATTCACTTCGACCTTTGGGCTTACGCCCAAAGCAGTTGACGAAGGTTCTTCTTTCTTCACTTCGACCTTTGGGCTTACGCCCAAAGCAGGGGACGAAGGTTCTTCTTTCTTCACTTCGACCTTTGGGCTTACGCCCAAAGCAGTTGACGAAGGTTCTTCTTTCTTCACTTCGACCTTTGGGCTGACGCCCAAAGCAGGGGACGAAGCAAAGTATTTCCAAAGAGGTGCGGCGTGCAGAGCCTGCACTATGTCGCCTTCGTCCAACAACTCTTTAACTTCTTCTTTTGTAAGCAGATAGACATCTATATCTTCTGTTTTTTCAAGATGCCGTTCTTCGTTTTTTTCCACTCCAACAGCAAGAAAAGTATGTGCATAGTTTGAGTGGTTTGTCGGGTTAGGACTGAGTTTCATAAAATACTGCCACTCACCTCCCGAATAACCCGTTTCTTCAAGCAGTTCTCGTTTGGCAGCCTGAAGCGGTGTCTCACCTTCGTCAATCACTCCGGCACACAACTCATAGTGGGTCTCACCTATGCCGTGGCGATACTGACTTTCCATAACGAAATGCCCGTCTTTGGTTATAGCAATGACATTTATCCAATCGGGGAAGTCGCTAATATACCAAGTAGGTATTTGCTGACCGTTAGGCAGTTCTACACACTCTTGTCGTAAATTCAACCAAGGTAGGTTTTTCGCAATGACTTCACTTTTCAAAACCTTCCAAGGCCGGTTCTGCGGTTTTTGCATCGTTATACTATTTTAGCAGCCAATAGTTTCTCTCTCACCTTAACGAAGATGGTAGTATCTTTCTTGCTATAAGGTGCTTTGACATATCCCATACCTATACTTCTGCGTGAGCCGTCGGGAAGCATCATACCTGATGTTACATTGCCAATGTTATTGCCTTCGGCATCGCATATCTCGTACCCGTGGCGAGCAATACCGCGGTCTTGAAGTTCAAAATGTACAAGTCGGCGACTTACACCTTCTTGTTTCTGCTTCCAGAGCAAGTCTCTGTCAATAAAGTCTTTGCCATCCACGAACTTGGTTATCCAACCCAAACCGGCTTCTATAGGCGAAGTGGTGTCGTCGATATCATTTCCATACAGACAGAACCATTTTTCCAAACGGAGCGAGTCTCTTGCCCCAAGTCCGATAGGTTGCAGACCAAAGTCTTTGCCCACTTCGAAGAGTGCGTCCCAAATCTGTTTGCCGTGTTCAGGGTAGAAATATAGTTCGAATCCGCCGGCACCGGTATAACCTGTATTGGAAATTATGACGGGTTGTACACCGGCAAACGACCATTCACGGAAACTATAATACGGTATACTGCTCAAATCAAGGTCAGTTAGTTTCTGCAACAGTTCAGTAGCTTTTGGTCCTTGTACTGCAAGTTGTGCCATACGGTCGGAAGCGTTTTGAAGCGTACAACCGAATGCTTTGTTCTGCTCGCAAACCCAAGCCCAATCTTTATCTATATTCGCAGCATTAACCACAAGCAAGTATTTGGTAGTGCTGTATTTATAAACGATAAGGTCATCCACAATACCGCCCTTGCCGTTTGGGAAGCAGTTATACTGTGCTTTTCCGGCATCAAGTTTGCTTATATCGTTTGAGCAGATATGTTGCAGTAGTTCAAGTGCACGCTCGCCTTTAACCCAAAACTCGCCCATGTGGCTCACGTCGAACACACCAACTCGCTCGCGGACACATTTGTGCTCGTCGGAGATGGCAGTATATTCAATAGGCATATTATAACCGGCAAACTCGTGCATCTTTGCACCGAGAGCGATATGTATGTCAGTAAAAGGTGTTGTTTTCATCAGTATTTATGATTTTACAAGATTTTATATCAAAAAAAATTACTATTTTCAAATTTATCTGCAAATATAATTTTTTTATTCCATTTTTGCAAATTATTGTTTGTTTTTAACTTAAAATAGTCAATAGATATTTTAACACAAACAAGTTTATTCTTGCCGGAAAAGTATTGAACTGTCGCCATAACTGAGGAAACGGAAGTCGTGCGACAGGGCATAGTCGTATATTGTATGCCAATCGCCACCGACAAAAGCACTTACAAGCAGAAGCAGTGTGCTTTTAGGCTGATGGAAATTCGTTAGCAGAATATCAACAAGACGGAACTTATATCCGGGACGAATCATTATCTGCGTTGAAGCGTGCAAAACCGACTGTTTTGTAGCATCAAGATAATTCAATATGTTTTGTAATGCCTGCTCTGTTGAGAGAGAATGTTCCTTATTATAAGGCTCAAACTGGGGTACATTAAGGTTCTGATTCGATTCTGAAACAAGTACAGAATGAGGTTCGGCATTCAGCATCTCACCGATGAAATATAGGCTTTCAAGCGTACGCATACTTGTCGTTCCGACAGCACAGATATGTCCCAAATTGTTTTTTATATCCACGATAGCCTCACGCGGCACGGCGATAAACTCAGTATGCATCTCGTGCAGGTTGGCATCTTCGGTCTTGACCGGCTGAAAAGTACCGGCACCAACATGCAGTGTCAGTTCGGTAGTCTTGATGCCTTTTTCTTTGAGTCCTGACAAAACTTTTTCTGTAAAATGCAGACCGGCTGTCGGTGCCGCAACCGACCCTTTTATCTTTGAATAAACGGTCTGGTAAGTTGTCTTGTCGCTTTCTTCTGTCTGGCGGTTAAGGTATGGCGGAATGGGCAGTTCGCCTATTTTGTCAAGAATCTCGGCAAACGAAGTAGCGGTGTCCGACCAAGTGAAACGAACAAGATGTGTGTTGCCCTGTGTTGACAGGCGTTCGGCAAAAAGAGTTAGCCTATCTGTTACCTTGAGTTGCAGTGCCCCGCTTTTCCATTTTTTCAGATTGCCAATCATACATTTCCAAACGCAACCTGCCGTTGACGACAGGCTCAACTGATAATCGGAAGGTTCAATCGGCTCAAGACAGAACACTTCTATTCGTGCCCCACTCTCTTTATGGAACACAAGGCGAGCCTGAATAACGCGGGTGTTGTTATACACAAGCAATGTACCCGCCTGTAGGTATTTTCCCACATTAAAGAAATGGTCTTCTCGAATCTGTCCTGACTTATAAACAAGCAACTTGGAAGTATCCCGCTCCTTAAGAGGATACTTGGCAATACGCTCATCGGGTAACGGATAATTGTAATCAGTGATATAAATAGGTTCCAAACTCATTTTATAATAACAAAACACTTTTATAAACAAGTGCTTTTGAATCTTCATCCAAAAGCACTTGTAATCATTTAACAAATATCTTCTTTATCAGTCTGCCTGCCAGACCAACCCATTTCCACACGGAACTATAGCGCACCGTTAAGTCTTTTACCGATCCGGCTACACCGGAAAGCATATTGGTTGTTGTGGTAAAGACTTGTTTATAAGGCTCAATGTCGCGTTTCAAACATTTTTCTTGTTGCCTTTGTTCCCGTACAAGCCCTTGACGCACAAGTTCAAGCTCGTGGGCATTTCTTACTTCCAAATGTTTCATAACCGCTCCTCCCTTCTGTCGTTAGGTAATACATCTTGCTCCAATTCTTTGTTGTTTTCCTCAAAGAACATATTGTAAAGCATCTGTATGAAGGAATTGATAAACAACTCTTTTTTGAGATATACGACAACAGCCAGAATGATTAGGAACACGAGTGCGAACACGCAACAGGCAGCCCAAAGTGGCATACATTGAGAAAGCAAGACAGTGGCGGCAACAGCAAAGAAAACCAACGCTGCAAAGCCTAATAGCACTGCTACGATAATGAATACGAGCGTACCGAGAATACGAGCAAGTTTGTCAGTCGTATCCAATTTAAGCAAGTCAAATCGAATACGCAAGTATTCCAAACAATCGTTCAGTATCTTGTCGAACTGCTTTTCCATTGTTATGCTTCTGCTTCGGTGGCAACTTCAGGTTCCGGCTTATCCTTACGGATACGGGCAAGAATCTCATCTACATAACGCTCAACATCCTCTGCTGTCAGGTTTGGCAATTTCTCCTTCACCATATCACTTATTTGCTTACGGGTGGCTTCTCCTGACTGTGGAGCAAGCAAGAGGGCTACTATTGCACCTATGGCAATACCGCCAAGTAATGAAAGTAAGTTACGCATAAAATTAAAGATTTTAAGGTTAGTATCGTATTTACCTACAAATATACAACAAAATCTCAAATAACGCAAATTTATTTTGATTTTTGGTAAAACCTAACACTTTTTGAACAAATTATACCAAGCGATATAGTTTGTGCAAAGCCAAAGCAGAGTACCCTGCTCTTCTTGACCGGCGATATGACGGTCGCGCAACTTCAAAAGTTCAGCACCGTCAAAATCGGGCAAAAGATGAACGGTATTCTCATTGAGCAAATCACACAGATAACCTTTAAGTTCGTTTCTGAACCAACGGCTTGTAGGCACACCAAAACCGCGTTTCTTGCGCTCAAACAACTCTCGCGGGATATCTTTATACAGAATATCTCTCAAGATGCGTTTCTGTCCTATCTGCTTCTGATAGCAGTACTCAATAGGCAACAGACGCGAGTACTCCATCACACGATAGTCAAGCATCGGGGTGCGTGCCTCAAGTGAAGCACGCATTGAAGCACGGTCAAGTTTGACATTATATGCGTGGCACATAAGCGAGCGAATATCAAAGTCGTTGAATGCGCGACGGATATCCACATCTCTGTTATTAAGATACCGGCATTGCTCAATCGACTGCTGAACCTGTCGTGCATCAAACAGTTCTGCCTTGTTCGACGGACGACGATTAAGATATAACTCCTGCACATTATCAAGCAGTAAAGACATCGCCAAACGATTTTTGCCTGCTACTTTCGCACAAACAGACATTACTTGTCTGACTGCTTTTGGCAAACGATACACCCACTCTCTATCTGCATAGCGCAGATACCTCGGATAGCCGAAGAAGACTTCATCGCCACCATCGCCACCTAAAGCGACAGTTATATGCTGTTTGGCTTTTTCACACAAGAGTGAAGTCGGTATAGCCGAAGCATCGCCCATAGGTTCGTCATAGTACTGCTGCAAACCCTCAATCACCTTCAAAGCATCGTCGGAAGTACAAAGGATATGATTGAATTTTATGCCTATACTCTTTGCTACCTCACGAGCATAATATGACTCGTCGAAATCAGCCTCGTTGAAACCTACAGAATAGGCTTCGATTTTCGGATTATGCTTGTACGCAAGTTTGGAAATGCAAGACGAGTCTATTCCGCCCGACAAGAAAACACCTACCGGCACATCTGCCTGCAAACGCAGACTTACAGCATCATCAAGAAGTGCTTCCGCCGTCTCTAAGGCTTCATCGTATGTTTTCGGTTTCTGAAATCCGCACGAGTTATCATACAAATCCCAATACTGCTCTATTTGTAAAGTATTGTCGCTTAGGGAATAAACAAATTTTTCGGCAGGGTTGAGTTTGCTAACTTGCTTAATTATTGAATGTGGCGAGGGCACATACTGCATAGCAAAATAACAACGCCGTGCATACTCATCAATATCATAGTTATTGCCTATACAAAGTGGCAACAACTGCGAAGCGAACTCAAAACCATCGGTGTCGTGATGATAATAGAATGGCTTGTCGCCCAAACGGTCAATCGCACCGAAGAGAATCTGCTTCTCTTTGTCGTAAATAACAAATGCGAAATCGCCGTTTATATACTTCACGCAATCCTGACCAAAACGTTCGTACAAGGCACACAGGACTTCTGTGTCGGATGTTGTCTTGAACTGTATGTCCCCGAAATACTGACTTTTGAGTTGCAAGTAATTGTAAATCTCACCATTGAGCACCACTACCAAATTGCCGTTTTGATACTCCAATGGTTGGTTGGCACGCTGATCCAAATCCAAAATCGCCAAACGATTATGCGCAAGGGTCAAACTATTTTTACCTGAAACAAAATGTTTTATTCCTGTAAAGTCAGGTCCGCGGAAAGCAAACTGTTTTAGCTTGCGCTCCAAAATTTCTTTTGAGTACTCTTTGGTACTGCCGTAAATTCCACACATATTTTAGATTTTATATACAAATCCTTTAAGACACCAAAATCTTATAAATATCATTTAGCCTATTTATATGATTTTCAATAGAATAATACTGTCTGACTTCATTTGCCTGGGCTTGTGCGAGTTGTTTTCTCTGCTTAAGATTATCAATAAGTTCTTTCATTGCCCTTGCACAGTCGTCAGTATCGTCTGTCTTGTACAGACTACCCCACTTGCCGTTTTGCATCACTTCACACATCACCGCCCAATCGTTGGCTACGACGGGAACGCCACAAGCCATCGCCTCCACAACAGCGATGCCGAAGGTGTCGTGTTCGGTTGAATATATGAACCCATCAATATGGTGCAGAATAGCCGGAACATCGCCACGACTGCCTACGAAATGCACATACCCAAGCATGTCGTTTTCCGTAGCATACTTAACACAGTCGTCGTATCTCCAAGCCTCAGCCTCAGAGCGTTTGCCTATGAAATAGAAATCAAAATTATCGACACCTTGTCCGCGAAGACGATGAATACTCCTTAAGAGTGAACTTTGTGAGCGTCCGCTCACAAAGTTTCCCACCATGGCGAGTCGTATTCCCGCCTGTGGCGGGTCGATTTTTGAGAGAAAATCAGGTTCTTGAAATTGTCCGTCAAATTTAGAAAAATCAATGCCGTTATACACCACAAAACACTTGTTTTTCCTCACCCACGAGCGTTGCAAGTACCATTCTCTCACATAACCGCTTACAAAACACAAGGCATCGCACCCCAAAGTAACCAGATGTCGCATCGGAACGGTAGCCCAACCATAATGAAAACCGTGAAAAGTGTTTACCACCTTTATGTTTGAAAACATTGTCAAGAACAAAGCAAAAGCCCCATTTGTAAGTGTTTGAGCATGAAGCACATCCACTCTCTCATTTTTCAGCAACCGACGCATCTGAAACAGATAACGCAATCTGCCAAAGCGTTTTGGTTTGAGACGAATCATCCGCACGCCCGTCTTTCGAAACTCTTCAGTCAGTTCGCCTTCGTTGCGATAGACCAAGAGAATCTCGTATGGCGCTATATCTTTTTTCCGGCAGATATCAAGCGTTAGCATTTCTGTTCCGCCACGGTTCAAACTTCCTATAAAATATGCTACTTTCATAGTCTAAAAATTAGCCGATAATTTGCCAAATGTCGAAAAAAAAAGTGAGATTTGGCAGATTATCCAATGATTTAAGCAGACATTTTTTTGCTTAAATCTTTACAAATTTTTGCTTAAATCTTTACAAAAATACTAAAAAATAGCAGAAAATCAAAAAAAATTATGTATTTTTGCAAATATGAATAAGATTTGGCATCATCCTTTGGTTGTAGCAATGAGCAATTTGTTGCTTATAATGCTATTTTATACCCTTCAACGGCTGTTCTTTTACTATATCAACACCGATATTTTTACCGACATATCCACAACTCACCTCTTTGAGATTCTTCTGGGTGGCTTGCGGTTTGACCTGACAGCATTGCTCTACCTGAATAGTGTATATCTCGTACTGCTGCTTCTGCCCTTCCGCTTTCGTTCAAACAGCATATATCAACAAACAGCAAAGTGGCTTTTTATCGTAAGCAACAGCATCGGCATAATAATCAACTGCGCGGATATGGTCTATTTCCGCTTTTCCGACCGCCGTACTACTTTTCGCATCTTTACCGAGTTTCAAAACGAAGGCAACCTACTCTCGATACTTTTTTCGAGCATAGTACAATACTGGTATGTAACAGTATTTGCCATACTCATAATCGCCCTGTTGGTATTTCTTACACGACAAAAGATATGCACTACCGACAGGCGGTCAAACCCTTTGTACTACCCGACTGAAACACTTATTTTACTTGTTTGTATCTACTTTACTGTGATTGGTATTCGCGGTGGCTTCGGCAAATACACACGCCCTATAACTATCAGTAATGCAATGCAGTATGCCGATAAACCTCAAGAGACGGCACTCGTTCTAAACACACCTTTCACACTGATGAAATCGGTTGAAAACACACCATACAGAAATCCACACTATTTCCCTAAAGAACAGTTAGCAACAATCTTCACACCAATAAAAGAACAAAAAGAACAGAATAAAGAAGGCAAGTCTACCAATGTAGTGATTTTCATTCTTGAGAGTTTTTCAAAAGAGTATATAGGTTTTTATAATCCCGATTTACAGCAAAACATAGAGACCGGTTTCACACCTTTTCTTGACTCCCTACTGCACTATTCCGCCACTTTCCGGACAAGTCTTGCTTCCGGCAGAAAAAGCATTGACGCTATGCCATCGGTACTATCGTCAATACCGATGTTGATTGAGCCATATATCGTTACGCCTTACTCAACTAATGCCGTTTCCTCTATAGCCGAGTGTCTGAAAAACGAAGGTTATCAGACGGCATTCTTTCACGGTGCGCCCAACGGCTCAATGGGCTTTCAGGCATACGCCCGTTCTGCAGGTTTTCAAAAGTATTACGGGATGACCGAATATCTTGAGCAAGACTATGCTACCAATCACGACTTTGACGGCACTTGGGCTATATGGGACGAAGAGTTTCTTAAATTCTATGGCATAACGATGAGCAATATGCAAGAGCCTTTCCTTACTGCTGTTTTTACCGCCTCGTCGCACCATCCCTTCAGAGTGCCTCTTAGATACGAGAACAGATTTTCCAAAGGCACATTGCCTATACACCAGTGTATCGGCTACAGCGATAATGCGTTAAGACAGTTTTTTCAATATGCCAAACAACAAACTTGGTACGACAACACACTGTTCGTTTTCACTGCCGACCATACCAACCGACTCAAAACAGAAAAGTATAATAACGCCAAAGGACTGTATGAGATACCTATTGCATTTTACAAACCCGACAATTCTCTACAAGGCAAAAAGGAAATACCTTTCTGTCAAACCGATATTATGCCTACCGTTTTAGGTTATTTGGGCTACGACAAGGCTTATTTTGCTTTCGGAAACGACAAATCCCACTTTCTTACCACCAACAAAACAGACTCCTTAACCAACCTGAATAACTATATTGTCAACTATAATCACCCACTATATCAAATTTTTTCCGATAGCCTGTTGTTGCAATTCGATGGCAAAGACATTTGTGCTATATACGACTACCAAGCCGACCCAATGCTTAAAAACAATCTCAAGGACAGTCTCTTAAACGACAGTTCTGACTGTGCTCCAAACAAAAAAGAAGCACAACAAATGCTTCTTTATCTCAAGGCTTATATTCAGCAATATATATCGCGAATGATTGAAAACCGGCTTACAACCCAAACAGATTAGAACAGACTTATTTCCAACTGCGAATCCTCGTTATCGTTTCTTTTAGGTTTGTCCGATGAATTTTCATCTGCCGACTCCTCTGTTTCCAAGGGATTATTATCGTCTGCTACATCAGGCACATCAGTCTGTTCATCAGTTAAATCCTCCGTCTGCTCTTCACTCGGCTCTTCCTCCGGCGGTTCGGGGGTTATATCTTCAATACTTGCGAACTCCTGTAGTGGCAAGCGTTTGCCTTTTGCCTTCGCACTCTTAACTGAGATAAACTCCTCCATCGGTACAACAATCGCCTCTTTAGATTCATCTTTCGGAGTGATTTGTATAACACACGACTGCTTATCCGACAGCAGCACAAGTCTTGACAAAGGATTGGCAGACAAGAAATTCTGCGGTTTGGGCGAGCAGTCCAACTGGAAGCGTTTGGCATAGTAGAAACCTAAATCTTCGTCCCACAAAACAGCAGTCCAAACCTTATCTTCGTCATATTTCTCAATGCGCAGAATGCCATCATCGAAATGTGCGGTCAAATCAAACGAAGTGGAATAATAATCACCATTTTGGTTTACAACAAGTATATGGTCATCGCTCTGGAACTCACCAAGATAAGTGCCCTGACCATCGTAGTTGATACGAAGTACATCTGGGTCAAACCATACTTTCCGTCCGCCCAAAGTACTTGTGCCATGTTGTTTGAGAGTTATCTTTGCTACTTCAAATTTCGTCAGCAGGTTTCCGCGACTCTGACGCCCTTTCACTGCAAGTTCCGACAAGTCTTTTGTTACTTCAAGATTTCTCAATCTCAATGCCGGCTTGAGTTGAATACGAATAGTCTCAGCCTCTCCATTAGGATTGGCAGTGAAATAAACGACCTTCGAACCGGGTTTGCCCTGTGTGAGATCATACTCTTTATCGCGTGCAAGACCTGTAGCTGCGAAACGCTTCATATAATAAACACCGTTCTTGCCATCACGATAGACAACATTATATATGGTGCGATTATCGTTTTTCTTGAAGATTGCCACATGCAGAATGTTCGTACCGATAAATATCTTCTCTGCCACACGCATTATCTTGTACTTGCCGTCCTTATAGAAGATGATGATATCGTCAATATCAGAGCAGTCGCACAAGTACTCGTCGCGTTTTAAGCCGGTTCCTATAAACCCGTCCTCACGATTGATATACAGTTTCTGATTAGCCTCAACAACGGTCTTAACATTGATATTGTCAAAGTTGCGTATCTCTGTTCTTCGCGGATATTTCTCGCCGTATTTGGTTTTCAGATTTTCAAACCAACTTATTGTATAATCAACTATATGCGAGAGGTTATATGCAGTCTGCTTCAGTTCCTTCTGTAACTTTGCTATCTGTTCGTCAGCCGCCTTTGAGTCGAAAGCAGTAAAACGGCGGGTCTTGATTTCCAAAAGTTTGAGCAAATCTTCACGAGTTATCTCACGAATAAACATCGCCTTAAACGGTTCCATCGCCTTTTGCAAGAAATCTACAACCTCATCAACCGACTTGCTTTGCTCAAACTCCTGCGCTTTGTACATACGATTCTCTATAAAGATACGCTCAAGGGTCGTATATAAGAGTTGTTCCTGAAGTTCGCCCTGCTGTATCTCAAGTTCCCATTTCAAAAGGCTCAGCGTATGGTCGGTTGTAAGTTCCAGAATATCACTGACTGTGGTAAATATCGGTTTCTTGTCTTTTATGACGCAGCAGTTCGGCGAGATCGACACCTCACAACTTGTGCAAGCATACAGAGCGTCAATGGTCTTGTCGGACGACACACCTGGCTGAAGTTGCACGGCTATCTCCGCTTGATCGGCAGTATTGTCGTCAACTTTCTTAATCTTTATCTTGCCTTTCTGACTCGCCTTGATGATACTCTGAATAATGGAAGTAGAAGTTGTTCCGTAAGGTATCTCTGTGATAATAAGACTCTTATTATCTTGTGATTTGGTTATTTTAGCCCTTATTCTGACAACACCTCCGCGCTCACCGTCGTTATAACGGCTCACATCCACCATTCCGCCGGTCGGGAAATCAGGATAGAGTTGGTATTCTTCTCCTCTAAGATAATCAAGTGCCGCATCGCAAACCTCGTTGAAGTTATGTGGCAGGATCTTAGAGTTGAGTCCCACCGCAATACCTTCTACACCCTGCACTAACAGAAGCGGGAATTTGACAGGTAGTTGTATCGGCTCTTTCTTACGCCCGTCGTAAGAGAGCATCCAATTCGTGGTTTTCGGATTGAACACCGTCTCAAGAGCAAACTTCGAAAGGCGTGCCTCTATATAACGCGGTGCCGCAGCATCATCACCGGTAAAGATGTTTCCCCAGTTTCCTTGCGTGTCAATGAGCAAATCCTTCTGCCCTAATCCTACAAGCGCTACGCCAATAGAAGCATCGCCGTGTGGGTGATACTGCATTGTCTGACCAACGATGTTCGCCACTTTGTTGTAGCGACCATCATCGAGCGTCTTCATTGTATGCAGAATACGACGCTGGACAGGTTTGAGTCCATCGTAGGCATCAGGAACAGCCCGCTCGAGTATGACATAAGAAGCATAATCGAGAAACCAGTTCTGGAACATCCCGTTAAGATGCAGGCTTTCGTCCATAGAGTTTTATTCCATATAACGGTTTATGAGTATATACGACAATATACCAACAAACTCAAGAATCAAACTTGCAGCAAGCAAACCATTGCTCATAAATGCGAAATAATAAACTGCAAGACATACTACTCCACACAACACAAGCACAAGGGAGCAGATTTTCAAAAGAGAATTTTGCATAATATCTTGTTTTTTAGTCATTCTAACAATGTCATTCCTTCACTCCAAATGCCAAATCGCCGGCATCGCCAAGCCCCGGAAGAATGTATTTATGTTCATTTAAGCCCTCGTCAATCGCAGCCACAAAAAGCGTTGTATCTTCAGGCATCTTTTCGCTGATATATTCTATCGCCTCAGGTGTTGCAAGAACGCAGGCAAGAAAAACATGCTTTGGCTTGCCGTTCTGCTTAAAGGCCTCGTATGCCGTCAGCATAGAACTGCCGGTTGCAAGCATCGGGTCAGCAATAATAAGTACTTTATCGTCCAAACGGGGAGAGGCAAGATATTCAGTATGAATAGTAAATTCTGTCTCACTACTATACTTACGATAAGCTGATATAAAAGCATTTTCAGCATGGTCGAAATAGTTGAGCACCCCTTGATGCAAAGGAAGTCCTGCACGAAGTATGGATGCCACTACCACCCTATCGGCTATAACTTTTGTTTTCATCTTAGCAAGCGGTGTTGAGAGCGATTGCTCCTCAAAACGCAACTGCTTGCTTATCTCGTATGCCATTATCTCACCCAAACGCTCAATGTTCCGACGAAAACGCATCGAGTCAGTCTGGACATTAACATCACGCAACTCATTCAAAAAAACCGAAACCAACGATGGTTCGCTCGTAAGACAAATTACTTTCATATACTTTATTATTTGCCAACTTTATATTTTTTCTTTATTTGCTTCAGAGAGTCTTGCTTTCTCAGAAGTTCTGTGCGATAGAACCCTAACTTTATCAGCCTGTCTTTCAACTTTTCCTGCTCTTTCTGGTACGCCTTAGGGTCAGTCTTTTTCAAAGTCTTTTTCAGCAACTTATTCTGTTGCTTTATAGCCTTAAGTTCTGCTTTATAATAACGCTGCTCCTGCTTGATAACTTCTTTTTCGGTCTTAATCTGCTCTGACATCACAACCCGATCTGCCGTTGTATCCACCCTTAACGGGGCTACAACCTGAGCCTTAAACGCAGTTGCAGACAATAAAATAATAATCAATATAACTAAATTCCTCATCATTGGAAGTTGAACCGCTTCGCTGCC
Organism: Paludibacteraceae bacterium; assembly: GCA_017480285.1. Taxonomy (GTDB): domain Bacteria; phylum Bacteroidota; class Bacteroidia; order Bacteroidales; family Paludibacteraceae; genus Colicola. The sequence goes on from JAFVAX010000011.1 coordinate 41,154, forward strand.
CAAAGTTGAAAAAATGACCCAAATAAAGCAGAAAACCACATTTTCTCGTTGTTACCCTGCAAATGTACATTTTTTTTACGGAAAATGCAAATTTTTTTACAAAAAAACAAGTTTTGTAAGCGTATTGGCAAAAGAACACTCAGCAGAAGGCAATAGAAAAGGCAGAAAACATGTTTGCTACAAATGTTCTTCACACAATAGGCCTACAAAACCATAAAAGGAAAATTTTTCCTTGATCTTGATGCGCCTTAATCCGCGAAAACACATCAAAACACGACATTACGGCAGGTCTTCTGACTTTCTCCAAACGGCTCTCGTCTTCCCGTTTCATAACAGTGACGATAAAGATGTTAGAACCGTCAGTAATAATCGTGCCAAAAAGCAACAACTATTCCGGATTTCACAGCAGCGGGACTGTGGAAGATTTTCACTTCGCTTCCCTTTTCATCTCATATCAGGCAGGATGCCCGACACAAAACACCGCAATGTCAATGCAAATATACAACTTTTTTCTGAAAATAACAAAAGATCGTTAAAAATTGTCAATTTTTGTATTTCTACGCAATTTTTATTATCTTTGCCAAGATAAAGATATTTATTTGCTATTATGTACAAAATCAATTGGGACACATATCTGCCTTCAAGCAGAAATTGCGAGTCTGCATTTGCGAAAAACAATCATTCAGGCGATCTCAGAACAGCCTTCGATAGCGACTTCGGAAGAGTTATTTTCTCGTCTGCCGCACGGCGTATGCACGACAAGACACAAGTCTTTCCTCTCACAAGTGGCGATAAAGTGCATACTCGTCTCACCCACTCTATCGAAGTGATGAACATTGCCGAGTCTTTAGGTATAAGCCTGTGCCGTGATACCGATTTTCAGCAGACCTACGCCAACCAAGCCCTCTTTTTCGAACGGGCAATACCCACTGTACTCAAAACAGCGGCTTTTGTACACGACATCGGCAACCCGCCATTCGGACATCACGGCGAAGATGTTATAAAAGACTATTTCAAAACAAACGAATATTATCTTGACGGACTAAACGATTCCGAAAAATGCGATTTCCTGCAATTTGACGGAAACGCCGCCGGATTTCGTATCCTTACCAAAGGACAGTATCTCGGCGACCTAAGCGGACTCAACCTTACTCTCGCGACATTGGCCACTTACCTCAAATATCCTAACTATAACTCAAAGCAAAAAGATATTTATATAGGATTAAAGAAACACGGCGTTTTCTATACCGAAAAAGATATATTGGATAAGATAGCCGATGCCTGCCAACTACGCTCATCTAAAGGGCACTACAAACGCCACCCGCTCAGTTTTCTTGTTGAAGCAGCCGACTCAATATGCTATCTCTCGATGGACATTGACGACGGACTTGAACTCAAACTCTATACTTTTGAACAACTCATTAAGGAAATAAATCGCCTTATCGACCCCTCCGGAAAAACTGACATCAAGGAAATACTCAAGCTCAAAGATAAGTCTTACGAACCTAAAAACAGTGCCGACTTCCGTGTCGCACTCATAGGTTATTTAGTAGAATTGGCGTTGAGAAATTTCAAGACGCACCTTCAAGAGATCGACGAAGGCACTTATAGTAAGGAACTTATCTTCGACGACCCTCTGCATATCGCTGACGCCTTGAGCCTCTTTGCACAACGACATTATTACACTGCAAGTGCCATTATGCAAGCCGAACTGACCGGTGCCAATGTTTTGAAAGGACTGCTTGACAACCTTTTGCCACTCGTCATGAACAACGACAAGCACCTGCTTAGTGTTATGTCGCCAGAAACACCAAAACTTGTTCTTCAGGAATGCGGACTCTACAACCCTATTTCTACAAGTTTGAGTAATCCAACCTCTGCCACCGATTTCACCACTCTGCTCAAACAAGTGCCCAAATACTATAAACTGCATCTTGTTGTTGATTGGATATGTGGCATGACCGACAAATACGCCGTCCATACATACCAAAAACTCAGCGGGATGAAATAGTATTGCATAATTGTTCCTGTATATTCTCAATACAGGTCATTACCGACAAATATTCTTTCTGATTTTGAAAATGTCATCTATACAGAAAACTCAATTATACATCCCGTTTTCTGCAATTATTATTCTTGGTATTTTGAGCAGGTTGTATTCTTTATCTTTACGGATAGGTCCGCCCCAACCGGCAAAGGACAATGTAATACCCGACTTTTGCAGAATAAGAAGCGTAGATTTATTGTAGCTGCCAAAGGGAAAGGCAAAGATATCAATCTTTTTATTCAGCAGGTTTTCTAACCATTGCTTGCAACCGGTTATTTCATCTTCTTGTTGTTGTTCTGTCAGCTTTGAAAGCATCGGGTGTGAAATGGTATGACTTCCGATGGTGCAAAGAGGGTGCAATGAGAGTTCTTTTATTTGCTTTTCACTTAGCATTTTATATGGCGGATAGCCTTGCTCAATGTAGTTTTTTGTGATGAAAATGCAGAAAGGGATATTGTGTTTTTCCAGAATAGGAAGTGCGTTTTGGTAGTTGTCTTCATAGCCATCGTCGAAAGTTATTACGACAAATTTTCCTTTTATCTGTTTGTTGTTGATACGGTCTGCAAGTTCGTTTACGGATATGAAATGCCAATCTTTTGATTTGTATTGTACAATCAGTTTTTCAAAGCGTTCGGGAGTTATTTCAAAGTCTTGCTGTTCTTTATTTTCAGATTGTTCCTGCGTAACACGATGCAGTTCCCACACCTCGCCTAAAACGGGATGAGTTAGGTTGAAAAGATACTTTTTTAGACGAAGAAACATATATTCAGAATTTGTTTGCTATAACTTTCAACAGTACAGCCAATTTCCACGACAAACTATGCTTGTGGAGTGTATCATAGAAAGCGATTTTCTTTTGTCCGTTTCTCCATACCTCCATTATTCTCGGCGAAAGGTGTTCTCTGTAAAATCGTTGGTCTTCCTCCTTATCTATTTTATTCCAAGCCTCATTGTTTGATATGCCGTTCATATCAAACAAAGCCACCGTAACATCTTCATATCTAAATGTCGCATTACCCAACGCAAGAGATGTTATATAGAAATAAGTATCTGAATTTTTTCTATAATCTTCCAGATAGTAGCCGTATCTGTCATACAAATCCTTTCTAATAAAACTTGCCTGATGCAGAAATTGGGCATTAAGGGCTTCGAAAAATGTTATGTCTGTTTTACCATATCCTCTTACTATTTGCATTATCCCGTTTTTCTCTATTTGGACATTCCCTTGAATGATATCATCAGTATGTAACAGCGGAAGAATGTGCTCTACTACTCTTTCATCGTGAAGACTATCAGCAGAATTAAGCATCAGTCCGTATTCACCCGAAGACATTCGTATGCCCTTGTTCATCGCATTGTAAATTCCGGTGTCAGGTTCAGAAATCCATAAGACATGTAATCCGTTTACATTGATCTTGCCATGCGTTGTCTGATTTGTTTCCGGCACTTGAAGACAATCAAACAAAGTCTGCATACTGTTATCGGTACTTGCCCCATCAACAATAACAAACTCAAAATCTTTTGAGGTTTGAGTTATTACTGATTGTATCGTTCTCCGCAGTCCTTCAGAATCATTACGATTGATAGTTATTATCGAAAGTTTTGTCATTTCCATGTTTTTCTTATATTGACAGCTTCCGCAAAATATTGATTTATACGGTTTACCGCTTCTGATATATTAAATACAGATTTCTTTTGCTGTTCGTGTATTTTATTGCGATAAATATCGTAATTGTCGTTTATTTTCTCAAGAAGAGGCAGCAATGTTTCAGGTTTTTGTGCATCGAAATACAAAGCAGCATCCTCTAATTGCTCCTTATGCCCTGCCAAATTTGTACAGATAACCGGACAGTCCAAAGCCATTGCTTCAAGTGGTGGCATATTGGTCGGTCCGAAATATGATGCCATAATCAATGCCGTAGCATTTTTATAGAATGTATAAATTGTTTCTTGCGATACAAATCCGGGGAAAACCACAAATTGATTAAGATTGTAGTCATTGATAAGTTGAATTATGTACGACAAATTGCCTTTGTCAGAGCCGGTAAGCACCAATTTGTAGTCATTGTGTTTCTTTACAAATTCAGCAAATGCGGTCAAAAGTGTGTAATGATTTTTATGAGCCCAAAACTGAGCGGGATAGAAGAAGTATTTCCTTGGTTTCAGACCATATATATTAAGAAGCTTCTGTTGCTCGTCCATGCTTACAACCACATCAATACAACCACCTGCAAAAATAGGTACTACCCGCAGTTTATCATCTTTTATGTTGGTAAATTTAAGCAACTCTTGTCTGCCTGCCTCCGACTCGCAGAACACAAGCAATGCTTGAGGTAGTACTGTTGTGTAATAATGATTTCTTTGCTCGAACTGCCCGTCCATGCTAACCTCCGGAAAAGCAAATGTAGAGAGATGGCCAATGTCCCAATTAGTAGTGATGAACGGAAAGTTTGGAACTACTCTTCCTGCTGTCGGGTAAAACAACAATTTTACATCATTTTCAGTCAGTTGTCTTCTGATGTTATCACATTTTTGTGCGTTTACCCTTTTTGAAGCCAATTCACTATAATGCCATCCGACAAACGGGATATGGCATTTCACCCTTTCTAAAAATGTCTTTCTAACAGTCTGGTTAAGGTGAATTATCTCCTTTTTGACAGGCAGTTCTTTTTTGCTGAAAGTAACAAAACACACTTCTACATCAGGGTTGAAAGTAAAAGCATCGATTGCCCGAACCAACCGCTCGTAATAAGAAAAACCACCTCCCTCTTGAGGGTTGTAATCACTATTTATCCAAATACCTATTTTCATATATCATTTTTTATGAAAATCAACAATAAGTTGACAAATACCTTTTATGTCATCTTCAGACAGTGAACTTGCCGACGGCAGGTAAAAACCATTACTGGTAAGACTGTCGCTAACGGGATAAATGCCACTGCAGTCGCAACCATATTTTTTCATAGACGGCTGTCGGTGCATACCAACAAACAAAAGACGAGAATCTACATTGTTCTGTTTCAAGAAAGCGCATAGCTCGTCTTTAGTATGACCATAATCTGAAGGCTTGACAACAATTGTGTTCATCCAAGATACATTAAGATAATCTTTGTCAAGTGGCTGGAAAATAATGCCGGGAACATCTTTGAGATATTGTCTGTACAATGCATTATTTTGGATTCTCATTTGTTTGTAGTCGTCGGCTCTTTCCACCTGTGCCAGGCCTATAGCGGCTACAACATTACTCATTCGGTAGTTGAAACCGATGTCATCGTGAATATAGTTGCGAGGTCCATTAAGAGGGAAACACACATTCTTGAAATAACGGAGACGATTATAAAGTGTTTCATCGTTTGTTACTATCATACCGCCCTCACCGGTCGTAATATTCTTATTGGCAAAGAAACTGAATGCAGCCAAATCCGAACACGAACCGGCTTTCCTTCCCTTGTATTCGGCACCATGCGACTCTGCTGCATCTTCAAGCACTTTTAAATTGTATTTTCGGGCAAGAGAGTTTATTGCATCCATATCGCACATACGACCAAAAAGATGAACCGGAAGAATAACTTTCGTCTTGGGTGTTATTTTTTCCTCTATTTTAGAAACATCAATATTCCAATTCTCTGAATCAGCATCTACAAACACCGGGGTTGCCCCTGTATAGCAAACTGCAAAAGCGGTGGCTATCATTGTAAAATTAGGTATTATAACCTCATCGCCTTTCTCCACACCGAGAGCTACAAGGGCCAGATGCAGTGCAATAGTACCATTGCATACTGCCACGCCATATCTGCAACCGCAATACTCTGCGAATTTGTTTTCAAACTCGGTTACATACCTGCCTGCCGACGAGATCCATCCGGTCTTGACGGCATCGGTAACATACTTAAGTTCGTTGCCGGCAAGCAACGGTTCACAAACGGGAATAAATTTGTCCATCGTTTCTTATTTTATTATAACTTTACTATCATCAACAGGTTCAAACCTCACCTTGTCTTGTTCCCCACAATAAGGCCCCTGTTTTACTTCAATCATTTCTGCATGTTCGAGCACTTTGAATCCGTGTCCTCCATGTGCCAACAGAACCACATCGCCTTTGTTAATGATGCGACTCTCAAGATAACTCTTGCCATCGTCATAAAAATCAACACGAACCTTGCCTGAACGGACTATAAGTACTTCCTGTGTCAGTTCCACTTTGCGTTCCACGAGATTATGTACATGCGGCGCAATGATATAATCCGTCGGACGGTTCATATAACCCAACTGTTGCGAGAAACTGTCAGGTGTAAAAAATGCGATACCGTCTTGTTTGAAATCTGAACGGATGATGCAGCCCAAAATCTTGCCACTAATTTCTATTTGTTCAAATTTTTCCATATATATTCAGTCTATCCAATTATCTTTGAGAACCATTTTTTTCCACTCAGAGTTGTTCATCAGTTTGTTATTGTATCTTATGCGGTTTCTGTAGTAGAAGCACTCCGCAAGTTTCAAATGCCATAAGTCATTTTGGCCAATCAGCAATTTTATCGACTGCCACAATCGTAATATCATCTTCTTTTTGAAATTCAAATTTTGCCTTTTCAATTCTTTTTCAGAATATCTGTATTTCCTGAAATCGGTATAAGAGTCGCAATTCCCTTGATTAGCTAATCTACGATTGAGATATTCCTGCGTCATCCTGTTTGCCGGTATCTGGTGGTGTATGACAGCCTTCCCGTTATAGGCAAACCTGCCACCGAGTTTCTTGAGTTTTATATTCAATCCAGTTTCATTATCACCAATCCATTCTCCGTTTACTATATCGGGGTTATACCCACCAGCCCTTATAAACCGGTCTTTTCTGACAGCCTGATGACAGGAGAATATCCCCGGATCGTCATCGCTAACAAGCCAATCTTCACTGCGCTTGTTAAGTGATAATAGGTAGTTGTTGCATCTGCGAAGAACCCAATAGGGGGGGGGCAATAAGCCAATTCGCAACAACGGGTCCGGTTGCAGAAACTACATTCGTATCTATTTCAAAAGGTTTAATCAACTCTCTCAATGTGTCTGTTGAAGCAATAACATCATCGTCTGTAAAATACAAAATATCTCCTTGTGCAGACTTGACTGCTCCGTTTCGTGCATAATGGGAGCCATGGCGAGGTTCAAACAGATATTTTACTAATCCGCCGGTTTTTCTCTGCCAATCCTCAACAATAGTTTTTGTATTGTCTGTGGAGGCATTGTCCACGACCAATATCTCATAGTCATCCTTTGGAAAATCTTGGCGAACCAGACTCTCCAAAGTATCGCTTATCATGTCTGCACGATTATATGTCGGTATTATGATGGATAGTTTCATTTTAATTTAGTTTGCATCTGATAATATCTATTGTATCTCTTTGATATACAACAAGTTGCCCCCCCCCCACACGCTACTCCACTATACGCACACTTTTCTAACATTCGGGTATTGCGAACTTTATTATTCGTAAGAATTGCAATAATAAAGTCTGTATTTGTTTTTTTACAGCCGATAATAATTTCCTTTTTTGCATACTGTTTGATTCCGTTGATGATTAATTCCAACGGTGTTCCCCCATGATTATAATAGTGAATAACATCCGTACATATCACGATATCAGATTTGAATTCATTGATTGGCTGTAGAGGATATATCGGGTTGAACCACATAACATTCGAATGTATTTTTCTTGTTTTTATTTCGTCATTAAGTTTTTGTGCAATGTTATGATTGGTATTGACAAGTGTAAGCGACAGATGTTGTGCCTCCTTACTATAAACTTCTACAAATTCGGGTATCGCATCCAAATCTAACAGAGAGGAATAATTATCTTCTGTAGCGACAATCTCGTGAGCAATCCTTTTTGCTTTCAGAATGTCTGTTGTTACGATATTATTATCAACATCGGAGTATGTGAGATTATTTATTTTATCAATAGATATTTTTCTGAATGATATTGAATGCTTAATAATCTTGTAGTTGTTATTTTTCGCTCTAATTTTTCTGACAATAGCATTCACTATATTACTAAGCCATATCAAGTTGACACCGGTTTTAATATCTTTTCCTAAAAATGAATATTTGTATTTAATGAAGTTTTTCAACCAAGATCTGATTATATTGGAATCTGTTGCCTGTTGCATTGGCAATAGTGTAATGGGGAAAAAATCTCGGTCAATAATTCTTCGGGCAATATTCGTTTCTCCTTTACTCCATAGCAATAATGGCAAAAACATTGTCAGGACAAACTCATTATAAGCACTCCAATCTGTTGAAAACGATTGTTTTTGAAAACTCCCAAAATCTATAAAACATGGTTTCCCGTCTTTGAACAAAATATTATTTGGATGTCCGTCTTTTAATTCGTAGCCGTGTTTTTGGCATAAGTTCTGGATAGTATGCAATAATACTGCAGCATCTTTGTACATTTGAAAAGTCCAATGGTGTGGCTGTGAATTTGGCAGTTTCTCATGTTCTAAAACCATAGCATATCCATCTACTTCCAAATCACTTATCCAAGTTTTGGGAATGTAATCATTTTGCTGTAATTCGTTGAATAATTCAGAATTTATAAAATCATTAACCACACCCGTACTTTCGGCAGGAATAAGCCGGAATATCCGATTGTCGTAGAATGCCACCCTGCCAATTGGATCAACACCGGGAACTAATTTTATGTCCGTTATGTCAATATGCATAATATATCAATGTTTTCTTTGCTATTAGTATATAATCATCTCCATTCATATTTGGTGTTGCTCAAAAGACGAATTAAATCTTTGTCTTCTCTGAAACGACGAATATATTCGTTATATTTTTTTGCCTTGCATAGTTCGAAAAAAACTCGCAGAGTTTTTCTATACCGCAAAGTGCATTTGTACCAATAGTAGCGCATTCGAAGTTTAGTAAGTGGTTTCTCTTTTGGATTATTGTTTACAAACACATCCGTGTAGGCATCCGCAATACCGTTGTTTTCCATCCGGCGCTTAATATCTGCAACTGTATCGTTTTTGCCGACTATTTGACGATGATACATAGTGGTGTCATCAGTAAAAGCAATCGGGATGTTGCTTTTATGAAGCTTGCGGCACAAGCCGGCTTCTGCATCGCCTATCAAATAGTCGCCGATTTGTCCGGGGTTATTCCCGCCCAGGGAAATATACAAATCTCGTTTTATAGCCAGACTGCCGTTGTTGAGATATATACCATGGGTTGAAATCTCATATCCGTGAACGGAATGTGAAATAGCTCCAAGCAGGTACTCGTATGGTTTTATCCAATGAGCGGGCATTCCTCCTTCCCATTTTATGACTATCTTTGTACCCACAGCACCTACATCGTATGTTTGAAATAGCCAAAGGATTGTATTGAGGTAGTTGCAGTCAAACAAAGCATCATCGTCAGTAAACACAAGATATTCGCCTTTTGCCTCTTCTGCGCCTCTATTACGAGCGAAAAAGTCTCCCTGACGAGATTCATATATATAACGGATGTTATAATTCGGATGTGCGGTTATGTATTGTTCTATGACATTTTTAGTGTCATCTTTCGAGTTGTTATCAACCACAAGAATTTCATAATCATCTGTAGACAGATTCTGTTTCAGCAGACTGTCCAAAGAGTCGCAAATCATTTGTGCACGATTATATGTCGGGATGATGACGGATAGCATATTGTTGTTATTACCTCTAAAAATATTTTGACTAAATCTTTTACATGCTCTTATATATTTTTTTTACTTTTAATAAATTCTTTTCAACACACACAAATGGTTTTAACAAAAATTCGATAATTTTTCTATTTCTACTCTTTGAAACACTATTCTTCGTCAGAAATTTGCGAGCCACAGAAAAAGCTTTTTTATGACGCCCTTCCAATATCTTTTCTGCAGTAGATAGCATTTCCAATGATAACTCGTCTTGTTCCGAACATTTATTTCCACTCCAAATGCCATTATCCAATACTCTATATACAGAAGTGGATCCCTCTAAAATACATAACAATCCTAATTCTGCCAGACAGATATACATTGGCCAATCCAAAATGGTGTTAATTTCAAATAATTTATTTGGTAGTTGGTGAATGAATTTCGAGCGGAACATGCAAGAACTTAAATTCACAATTTTATTTTCGGCTATTTCCTCATCAATAGTTATTTGCCAAGTCGGAGAGGTAACATTATCTGACAGATTCCAAACTTCAAACTTTCTTTCTGTTTCATCATAAAAATATGGGAACATCGAACATAAGGCACATTCAAGATGCTCCTGCATATAATCCAGCCGAGATTGTAAATGATTAGGCGAGCACCACCAATCATCGCCCTCAATAATAGCAATATAATCTGCGGAAGAAGCATCAAAAGCACGTTTGTAATTTTTAACATGCCCCATATTTTTTTCTCCTGGAAGATAAATAAAAGAGTATGGAATTATTGACTCGTAACTTTTAATGATATCTATTGTACCATCTGTTGAACAATCGTCAGCAACAATTATGCGGATGCTAACCTTGTCTTGAAATTTTTGAATCATAATACCATCCAAAGCTTGCTGTACATATTGACTTTGATTATATGTAATGAGTATTATATCAATCGTTGTCATAACCAAATTTTTATTGATAATAAAAACATTCTTATGATGAGATATTTCTAATAATGAGCTATTTCTGTGAATGAAAAATAGCATATCTTTTCAATATTTTTTTTAATAATTTGTATGGTTTTATCACAGCATCTCCTATCTTGTATCTTATGGAAGATTGCATCTGATGTTCAATTTTGTTTTTTACTATGTAATAATAATTTTGTTGTTGTATATCCAATAGTTTTGTAATTAATTCAATAGGCACAAATGTATTAGATAAATATGATTCTATCACAGAAGGTAACTTGCCAAACCTTTTTTCTAAATATTCAAAACTATCCTCAACTCCATTATCACCTACATTATTCTCCGAATAGCCATCCACTGAATTATAACTTTGCATATTATCAAAATATTCATATTCGGTAGTAATATAAGGATGATTATTAAGCGTTGCCAGATATGTATAAACGATATCACTTGATGTGCACTTATGCATAACTTCGTCATCTATCAAGTAAATTTTATCTCCAAAAAAATCAGCCCTTACTAATGATGCACAACCACAATGACACTGCCTTCCTTTTATTACGACTTTATTTCCACTTATTGGATAGTTGGGGTATTTATTATGTATCTTCAGAAAATCCTCAATCATTGTCGGCGGATATAACCAATCATCATCTATGCATATTATGTTATCAAACGGATATTTTTTTAATGTTGGTAGAATCTTTTTATAAACCTTTGTATCTTCCACATATTGAATTTCAATATGTCTGTAGTTAATATATTCTTTAACAAATGTTGGAATCTGTTCATTATAGGCCAAATTCAAAACAACCAATTTAGGTGGTATAGTTTGTTTATATATCGTTTCCAATACGGTTGGGATATTTTCCAATCGTTTATTCCAAGTTGTCAGCGAGACTATTGCCCCCCCCCGTAATCGCCTTATTATCAATGAATTGTGACAATTTGCGCATCGGGGTTAATAATGTATTTCCCAATTTATAACTCCTTGTGTTACGAACCCGATCGGCGGCCTCTTTTCTTATTTCAAATGCATTGCTTTCACTGTATCTATCTTTGAGGAAGTCCAAAAAGTCTATTTCTGGGAACAATCGTGGATTCAAGCCTCTACGCAAACAAGCATGATATCTTGCTATTAAATTCCAAAAAAAGGCAGAATTTCCTCCATCAATACGAGATATGCTGTTATTATGACCGCGACATTTATATGTAATATTTTCTAATGCAATTATGCCACCATGTTCTTCCAATAAGAAATATAAATCTTGGTCAACACCTAATGGAAAATTTTTATTCAAACCTTCGCTCTCGTTATAAATGCATGTCTTAAATGATGCAAAAACCTCAGGTTGATAATCTCGATGCTCTAAATAACTCTCTCCTTCTTTCAAAACTAATTTCCTACTAATTGAAACAACATTTAAATGTTCATCGCATAAATAATATCGTGAGACAACAAGGGCAGCGCTTGGATTATTTTTATGAGCAGAAACCATAATGCTAATAGCATCGGGTAAAATAGTATCATCTGCATCAAGAAAACCACAAAGTTCACCATTTGCTAATTCTACACAACGGCGTTTTGTATATCCGCAACCCATATTTCGTTCATTACTATATATATGAATGCGTTCGTCTTTCTTTAATGAAGAATAAATGTATCCTGAATTATCAGTGGAAGCATCATCCACAATAATAATTTCCCAATTAACATAAGTTTGATTGAGAACACTTTCAATTGCCTCTAATAAATAATCACCATTATTGTAATTGGCGATGAGAACTGAAAAAAGAGGATTATCAGACATATAACTATATTAAGATTTTTAGATTGTCTTTTCAGAAAAAAATAAAAGAGGGACTAAATCACCTGGTTCTCTACTCATCCATTCTCCCATAGAACGCTTTTTTTGTTCTACAGAGAAACTAATAATATCAAATATATCAAATATATGTTTTCCAATTCCACCAAGAATTAACAAATCCAACGAATATGAACCGGAATTTAACAGATGCCCCGGTATAATACAAGTTTGGATATAATGTCCCTCATTATGCTCACGAGGGATTACCTCAGGTGTTGCTCTAAAGCCAAAAACGATATTCCCTTGTTCGTTTTTAAGTTGAAAGCCAAGCCAAAATTGTTCAAATGGTTTGGTTAATTGATATTGTACTTCAACCAAAATATCATCATCCATACCAATTAAATCGGAGTAATGTGCATTTTTCTTTTTAACCCCTATTTCTAATAAACGAAAACCTTCCTTTTCATATTCAATACTGCCTTTCCATACCTTGTGATTTTCAAGGACATTGTCTCCCCTTAAATATGCAGAAACAATACCATTTATTTCGCCAACAGCTTTGATTTTACCATTTTCTAAAATGACTCCCTTTTTACATAATGACTTAACAGCCGTCATATTATGACTAACAAACAACACTGTTCTGCCTTCGCCTTTTGAGACATCTTGCATCTTGCCTATGGCTTTCCTCTGAAACTCGGCGTCACCGACTGCCAAAACTTCGTCAACAACAAGTATTTCCGGATCAAGGTGAGCAGCGACGGCAAAACCTAAACGCACTGTCATACCCGAACTGTAGCGTTTAACGGGAGTATCTATGTATTTCTCACAACCGGAAAAGTCAACAATCTCATCTATCTTGCGGTCAATCTCTTTCTTTTTCATACCTAAAATTGCACCATTGAGATAGATATTCTCACGACCCGTCATTTCTCCGTGAAAACCAGTACCGACCTCAAGGAGCGATGCTATTCGACCATTAGCCTTTATACTGCCAATTGTCGGAGCAGTTACTTTTGATAGCAGTTTCAAAAGCGTTGATTTACCGGCACCATTTTTGCCAATGATACCAACCACATCGCCCTGCTCTACTTTGAAATCAATATCCCGAAGCGCCCATACATATTCCGAGTTAGCTTTCGTAGAACGATCGTTTACATCACCTATCTTCAAATAAGGGTCTTCCCTGCGAAGTACGGCTGTCTGCCACCAACGATTCAAGTCATGGCTCAAAGTGCCGGTTGAAACCAAACCTAATCGGTATTGTTTGCTAACATGATTAAATTCTATTGCTGTCATATTACCTTTCTGCTCTTATTGGATTATTCAAATAGTCATTATATACAAGCCTAATACCTTCTTCAAGCTCAGTATGATAGTGCCATCCTAATGCTGTGGCTTTGCTTACATCAAGCAATTTGCGTGGTGTACCATTCGGGCGAGTTGTGTCCCATAGTATTTTACCTTTGTAGCCCACAATATGAGCAACTAATTCGGATAATGCTTTTATAGATATTTCCTTACCCGTTCCGGCGTTAACAGTCTCATTTCCGGAATAATGGTTCATTAAGAAAACACAAAGGTTAGCAAGATCATCAACATACAAAAACTCGCGCAAAGGAGAACCATCGCCCCAACATATCACTATTTCCGCATTATTCCGTTTGGCTTCGTCAAATCGGCGTATAAGGGCGGGTAAAACATGTGAATGTTCGGGATGATAGTTGTCGTTTGGTCCATACAAATTGGTTGGCATAACTGAAATGTAATCAGTGCCATACTGACGGTTGAGGTATTCACAGTATTTCAATCCGCTTATTTTGGCAAGAGCGTATGCTTCGTTTGTTTGCTCAAGAGAGCCGGTCAACAGGCAGTTTTCCGGCATTGGTTGCGGTGCAAGACGAGGATAAATGCAAGATGAACCAAGGAACAAAAGTTTTTTGCAACTGTTTTGCCAAGCAGAATGTATGACATTCATTTCAAGAATCATGTTCTCATACATAAAATCTGCGAGTGCTTTCTGATTGGCGACAATACCGCCCACTTTGGCGGCTGCAAGAAAAACATATTCGGGTTTTTCCTGTTGAAAAAACATCTCAACTGCATCCTGTCGCGTAAGGTCTAACTCCTTATGTGTGCGGGTTATTATGTTAGAATACCCTTGTCGTTGCAATTCTCTAACTATTGCCGAACCAACCATTCCGCGATGACCGGCTACATATATTCTTGAATCCTTGTCCATATTGCTTATTACCTATTCAAATCGTGCCGTACCATTATCTTTACTAATTGTTCAAACGAGGTTTTTCTCGGATTCCAACCAAGTTTTTGCTTTGCTTTAGTTGGATCACCCAGTAGTTGTTCTACTTCTGCAGGTCTGAAATACTTTGGGTCAACTTCCACGAGTACCCGCCCATTTTGGTCTATACCTTTTTCATTAACCCCTTCACCTTCCCAATGCAATTCAATTCCGGCTTCTTTGAAAGCGAGCGTGCAAAATTCCCGAACAGTATGCATCTCTCCTGTAGCGATAACAAAATCATCAGGTTCGTCTTGTTGCAAAATAAGCCACATACACTCAACATAGTCCTTAGCATATCCCCAGTCGCGCCTTGCAGATAGATTGCCTAAATAGAGTTTGTTCTGCTTACCATTAGCAATGGCAGCAACAGCAAGTGTTATCTTGCGTGTAACAAATGTTTCGCCACGGCGTTCTGATTCGTGATTGAAGAGAATACCATTCACAGCAAACATACCATACGCTTCACGATAGTTTTTGGTTATCCAAAAACCATATTGTTTTGCCACACCATAAGGACTACGCGGGTAGAAAGGTGTAGTCTCTTTTTGCGGAACCTCTACCACTTTGCCGAAAAGTTCGGAAGTACTTGCCTGATAAATACGGGTTTTCTTTTCAAGCCCGAGCATCCGTACCGCTTCAAGCAAACGCAATGTCCCGATAGCGTCTGTTTCGGCGGTATATTCCGGGACATCAAAACTAACTTTTACATGCGATTGAGCCGCAAGGTTGTATATCTCATCAGGTTGTATCTCCTGAATGATACGAATCAAAGAAGATGAGTCTGTCATATCGCCATAATGAAGATTGATGGCTCTTTTCTGCTTCATATCCTTTACCCATTCGTTGAGATATAGGTGCTCTATACGACCGGTATTAAAGGTACTGCTCCGGCGCAGAATGCCGTGCACCTCATAGTTTTTCCCTAATAGAAACTCCGCAAGATAACTTCCATCCTGTCCGGTGATTCCGGTTATAAGTGCTTTTTTCATAAATTAATATTCTAATTTGACTTGTTGTTAATTCATTGAATATCATTGTGTTTCTTTAACTATTATAAAAACTTAATTTCTGCGCTTTTAGCTTTATTTATCTGCATAAAAAGACAAGTTAATCACTTATAATCTGCGACTTAACACTATATCTATAATAAAAATCCTGTGGTAAATAAATGAACGTTTATTTACAGCAGTTTTTTCAGTAAAATAGAGCATAAAACTTACCTCAATTTTGAAATAAAAAATGTCAAACTTACACACGTTTTGAAACAAAAAATATGTGATTAAATTATAGAAAAACAGCACAAGACGGCTTTATTGCTATAACTCTTAAGTTGCATTTAACTAATTCTTTTTGCTCATATTTTGCTTTTATTAGTTGTATTATTAAAAAATTACTATATTTGTACGATTTTTAAGATAAGGTAATTATTTTGTTTTTTATAACTGTAAATAAACGTTCATTTATTTATTTACCACAGGCACATTTGCTTAACTCACTAATAAACAGCGTATTACATAGCCAACATAAGTCGTATTTTGTTAAAGAAACATATCATTTCGGAATTTTGTAACAAACTATATTTCAATAAATTGACTACATTATTTGTTTCACAATATAAACTCAACAATTATAGAATAATATACAAATGGCAACCGCAATAGAATTTAAGCATGTTAGCAAGCAATACCGATTGGGGTTGGTTTCAACCGGCACATTAAGCCACGACTTGAACCGTTGGTGGCAGACGGCAATACTTCGCCACGAAGACCCGTATCTCAAGATTGGTGATACCAACGACCGCTCTACCAAAGGTACATCCGACTATGTCTGGGCTCTTCGGAATATCGATTTCAAAGTTGAGCAAGGCGATGTGGTTGGTATCATCGGCAAGAATGGTGCAGGCAAATCTACACTTTTGAAACTGCTGTCTAAAGTAACCGCCCCTACGACCGGCAATATCAAAGCTAAAGGACGTATTGCATCACTTCTTGAAGTAGGTACAGGTTTTCATCAAGAGATGACCGGTCGTGAAAACATCTATTTGAATGGTGCCATCATGGGTATGACCAAGAAGGAGATTAACCGTAAACTTGATGAGATAGTCAGTTTCTCCGGTTGCGAACGATATTTGGACACTCCTGTCAAACGCTACAGTTCGGGTATGACGGTGCGTTTAGGTTTTGCTGTTGCGGCTCATCTCGAACCTGATATTTTGGTTGTTGACGAGGTGTTGGCTGTAGGTGATGCCGAATTTCAGAAAAAAGCCATTGGCAAGATGCAAGACGTCTCCAAAGGCGAAGGCAGAACAGTACTATTCGTTAGTCATAATATGGGTTCTATTCGGCGCTTATGCAATTCTGGTATTTTGTTGGAATATGGGCAGATAAAACTTACCGGTCAGATTGATTCTGTTGTTGACGAATATATGAAATCAACAAATGTTGAGAATCTTGAGCCATTCTGGAACAGACCTGTAATTGATAAAAGCAAAGATTTTCAGATGATGCATGCTGAATTTCTAAATGAAAAAGGAGAAGTTCAAAGCGAGTTCTCTTGTGATGAAGATATCATTCTTGAGATGACTTTTCTTGTCCGTAAGACTATTCCCGGAATATATGGTTATTTCCATTTTTGCCGGGCTACTGACGAGTCTCCCGTTTGGGTGTCTGATAGCAATGACATTACCCCTCACAAGTTAGAGCAACTGCCTATTGGTGAATCAAAAGTAAGACTTCGATTTCCCAAACGCACACTCGCTGCGGGAGATTATATAGCCGGTGTAAATTTTACAAGTATGCAAAATATTTCCGGCTTTAATATTGATTCACCCGAATTTTTTGCAAAAATAGTTTTACACGACTATCTTACTAATAGGGCAGATTCTCGTTTAGGTAGTTTTAGCACTTTACTTGATTGGGATTTTGTAAAATAAATACTATGTTCAATCTATCAAAATTCATATCTGAAAAGGTTATTCAGCGGCAACAAAGTATGTTTGCCAATGATATTGATAAGAACCACATCTCTTTAGAGTCAAACATTCAAGGCAAAAGGGTATGTGTTATAGGTGGAGCTGGTAGCATTGGCTCTGCTTTTATAAAAGAGTTGTTGAAATTTAATCCTAGTCAACTCATCGTTGTGGATTTAAGTGAAAATAGTCTGGCTGAATTAACTCGCGATTTAAGAAGTAGTTTTGATATTGAAGTACCTAAAGATTACCGCACTTATACATTAGATTTTGCTAACCCAATCTTTGAGCGTATATTTAGAGAAGAAAAAGGCTTTGATATCGTTGCAAATTTTTCAGCCCATAAACACGTACG
Organism: Paludibacteraceae bacterium; assembly: GCA_017480285.1. Classification (GTDB taxonomy): domain Bacteria; phylum Bacteroidota; class Bacteroidia; order Bacteroidales; family Paludibacteraceae; genus Colicola. Next base: position 59,268 of record JAFVAX010000011.1, read on the forward strand.
TTCTGAAAGAGATAAGTATTCTGTTCAAGCTCTTATTGAAAACAACGATTTGAAGGCTAAAAAACTAATGGATTTGCTATTAGAATATCCTCCGCAACATTTCTTCTGTGTCAGTACTGATAAGGCTGCTAATCCGGTAAATATAATGGGGGCAAGCAAACGAATTCTTGAAGACCTTATAATGGCATATTCTGATAAGTTTTGCGTCACAACTGCCCGTTTTGCCAATGTCGCTTTTTCAAATGGTTCTTTGCCTGATAGTTGGTTTTATCGATTAAAAAAACATCAACCTTTAGTTGCACCTAATGATGTTAAACGCTATTTTGTATCACCAGAAGAAAGTGGTCAAATATGTTTGTTGGCTTGTATTCTTGGCAAAAGTGGAGAAATTTTCTTCCCTAAACTCACAGAAGGACAAATGAAAACTTTTTCTTCCATTTGTGGTGATTTTATAACGGCTAATGGCCTAACTGCGAAACAAATGCCATCAGACGAAGAAGCTAAAAAATTCTCAAAAAAATTAAACGAACAAGATTGCGGATATCCTGTTATTTATACCACAAGCAATACTACTGGCGAGAAAGCTTATGAAGAATTCTATGTAAATGAAGAAAAAATAAATTTATCTCGGTTCTGTGGTCTTGGAATAGTCGAATCTTCCCCTCGGCATTCAATGCAAGAGGTGCAACAATTATTTGCTCAATTTGAAGAAATTTTTGCCAAACCTGATTTTTCTAAAATTGAAATTGTTGAGACTATAAAATCGTTTATTCCTACTTTTGAACATGAAGAAAAGGGGTTTAATTTAGATCAGAAGATGTGATAGATGCAAATTGTAGTACTCAATAATAAAGGATACGAACCTTTCATTGACTTTATGAAAGGATTATGTATATTGTGGGTAGTGCTCACCCATAGTATTCCTTATCATTGGCAGCAAATGATAGGCTTTCCTTTTTGGGGTGCACAAGCAGTACCTATATTCCTTCTAATACAATCATATCACTACTTCAAACATGAAGATTTGCCAACTGTCAATTGGGGTAAATTATTCAAAAGAATCATTTTACCATACTTAGTAGTTGAATCAATAATCGTTTTACACATCATAATAGCCTATCTTTGTGGAAGTGGAGTACTATCAACTCCTTTACGCTCTTTATTTCTATTAGGGGGAAATGGGCCCGGTAGCTATTATGTATGGATTTATCTGCAATTTGCATTGATTATCTTACCGTTATTTGGTTGGTTACAAAAAAAGTTGGCTTTTTCAGACTTTACTTGGGGAATAGTTTTTGTAATTGTTTCTGAGGTACTGGAGATTTTATGCTCCATTTGGCATCCAAGTGAGTATATATATCGTCTTTTAGCATTTAGATATATTTTTCTTGCCTATGGTGGATATATTTGGGCAAAACACTTTATAACAAACAATTGGATAACAATAAATCTGTCTATTATTAGCATAATTTCTATATATATTTTTCAATATAAAAATTTTACATTTGAACCTTGGATTTTTAACACAGATTGGAGATATTTCCATTGGTTTTGTTATTTCTTAGCTATTTTCTTGCTGCCCGCAATTGCGAATATCTCATATAGGCTAATGGGGGGGGTATTCGCAGAATTTATCAAATACTTAGGAAAGTATTCTTATCAGATATTTTTATTTCAATTATTAGTTTTTTATTGGTTTCCATTAGAAATAAATTCATGGGCGTATATGATAGCAACAACATTGCTTAGTATCGTACCCGTATTAGTTTATTATGCAATAAAAGAAAGATGGCAGATTATAAACAAATAGTAGATTTTATTCGTGACCTATACGGTGGTCAAGATTTCGTACCATTAGCAGTACCGAAGTTTATAGGTAACGAGAAAAAATATCTCAACGAGTGCATTGATACCACGTTTGTAAGCAGTGTCGGTAAGTTCGTGGATCGTTTTGAGGAAGATATGGCGCGCTACACGGGTGCCAAACGTGCAGTGGTATGCGTCAGCGGAACCAACGCATTACACATGGCACTGTTGCTTGTGGGAGTGGAGCGCGATGACGAAGTGCTGACGCAAGCATTAACTTTCATCGCTACCTGTAATGCCCTCAGTTATATAGGTGCGCATCCCGTATTTCTTGATGTAGATGTGGAAACGATGGGCTTATCTCCTAATGCCGTCAAAGAATGGCTCGCGAAGAACGCCGAGATCCGCGACGGACAATGCTATAACAAACGTACCGGTCGCAGAGTCAAAGCCTGTGTCCCGATGCACACGTTCGGTCATCCTGTTCGCTTGAACGAACTGCTTGCAGTCTGCGATGAATATCACATTGAGTTAGTGGAAGATGCGGCAGAGAGTATAGGTAGCCTTTACAAAGGCAAACATACCGGAACTTTTGGTAAGATTGGTGCTTTGAGTTTCAATGGTAACAAGACAATTACCACCGGTGGCGGCGGAATGCTGCTGTTCAATGACGAAGAGTTGGGTGCTTACGCCAAGCATCTCACCACACAAGCCAAGATCCCTCATCGCTGGGAGTTCCGCTATGACCATATAGGCTACAACTATCGTATGCCGAATATCAATGCGGCACTCGGTTGTGCGCAGTTGGAGCATATTGAGGAGTTCGTAGCCGACAAACGCGCCACGGCTGCTGCTTATCAAGATTATTTCAGCCGTATGGATGGCATAGAATTCTTCGCAGAACCTGAGAATACCCGTTCCAACTATTGGCTGAATGCGGTACTACTTCCCAACCGCGAGGAACAGCAATCGTTCTTGCAATACACCAATGATAACGGCATCATGACTCGCCCGATATGGGAACTCATGAACCGTTTGCCGATGTTCGAAAACTGCGAAACCGACCATCTGACTAACACGCAGATGTTCGCTGATAGAGTTGTAAATATTCCAAGTAGTGTGAGACTTACGAGCAAGCTATGAGCGGAAGATGACATAGACACAAATGAGAAAAAAATGGGAAAAAAATAGACGAAACGAAAGAAAGTATGACATACCGATTTATGAAAAAATATATGGGCTTCACGGATGAGATGTTAATGCACTATGAAGCCATGCCGAGCGAGGAAGATAGAGCCGCATTTAGAAAATCACATCGTCATACTCTCAATTATGAGGTTATTATTGAAACGATAGTGGGTTTCTTAATAAAGGCTCTTCACACCCAGAAAGGGAAGCCGACAGATGAAATAAAACGCCATGCACAATTGGAATTGCAAATGCTAACAACTAAACTTTTAGCGTCCCACGTATTATTTCAAAAATGGGGTGGATATAACATTGAGAAAGATATTAAATTAAATCCAATAGTAGATCCGATTGTCCTTGGCGGATTAGCGCGTAGCATATACGAGACATTAGGCGTTTTTCAACTTGTCTATTTATTGCCGGAAAATGAAGAAAAACAACTGATTGCTTTCAAACTATGGCAGCGACATAGTTTTCTTGATAACATAAAAGATATAGAAGATACTATTATGCTCAATAAGAATATTAGACATGATACATCTAAATTGCAAGAGCAGTTGCAATTTGACAAAGAGCAATGCGCCCAACTCCTATCTGATGTAGTCAACACAGCCTATGCCGTTAGTCATAAAGATTGTGATTTTGATAGCGGAAATGTTAAGAAGTCATTGGTTATATTAGATGATGATCCAAGATTTATTAGCCTTTCTGGAATAGATGGGAAGATGGATTATTGTATACCACTCAAGAATGTAGTGTTCAAAAATTTATATAGTATTTTGTCCCATTATGCCCATCCGTCCTATCAAGCGGAAGAGCAATTTGGTAATGAATTCAAAGGTGCGGATAACAATAGTGAAGGGTCCTATAATATGATTGTATCTGTTACTGCAATATTAGTTGTTTGTTTTATATCTTCCTACATCGTTTACGACAACTCCTTACAAGAGGTATTGAATGATGATGAGAAGTAAGTGTTTAATGTTATTTATAGTTCATTTTGTATAGGTTCGTTTGGTATAGAACCGAGCAAAGAGGAGTATTTACAAGAAAGACAGGATTTATGATTACTGATTACTCAGTTATACTCAATCGAAATATACTTAATATACTAATAGGTGATACTAAAGTATATGGGCAATACTCTATGCCGTATTATACCGGTTTGGAATTGCAAAGTTTATGCTTACAATTTAGTCTGAGCACTTCGTCCCAAAGTAACAATGGCTTAAGCAAAAGCAGGTGGGTATATATGCGAGAACTAGTAACATTTTTGAACAAAAGTGGGAAGGTCAATACATTATTAAAATACTTGTTTTCGTATGAAAGATTTAGTGACATATTGAAAGAGTCTGCAACACCAAAAGATGATTTTCTTGCAATCAGTCAAGCTGCAATAAATACTATCAATAACTCACTTCAATTCTCTAACGTAAAGTTGGTGGTCATAAATAAAAGCATTCAACTTGTAAAAGCAGATGAAGAGATTATAGTAAAATCTAATATGAGTAAGATGATTACATATGAGTATATCGCCCAATTACCAGAACGTATCAAGCAAGATTTAGAGAATAATGACTACGATAGCGTTATTACAAAATCTCGAACTCTATTGGAAGAAGTCTTCATTTATATTATTGAGAAAACCACTCATGAACGGTATAAGAGCAATGGTAAGTTAATAAGTATCCATTCAGAAGTGCAAGATATTCTTGGAATGAAACCAAATAAAGATTGGGATCATAGAGTGAGTGATTTATTGAATGGATTTAATAAAATAATTTCCTCTATTAGTGATATGCGCAATATGAATAGTGATTCTCATGGCGTTGGGAGTAGTCGTATAACTATTAAAAATAAAGAGGCACGTCTTGTAGCCAATTCAGCAATGTCAATTGCAGAGTATTATTTATCTGTTTTTCTAAAAGATCGGGTATGAAAACCGACAATAACATATTACTTATACGGGCGGTGGAGAACTATAAAATAATGATACACAACAAAAGAATCTAAATATGAGTATTTATATTGATAAATGGCTTGAAAAAGCAAAGATTGATTATTTTTCGATGTTTATTAAAGCATGGATACCATTCAATGCTTGGTATATGCGTGAGTTTTATGATGAGAGTGCGGGCAGAAAGTCTGATAGCGATATTATGTATTATATTGGACATAATGACAACCACTATCGAGCAAGAATAGTATCATTATTACAAAATGATGATTCCGATTCGATTGTTTTTCGCCAAACAATAGCAAAGCTACAATATGAATTAACATCACACTCAATACCTAATGCGGAAAACAAATTGACATTAGATACAATTTGTATTAATCCTCAAAGTGGTAATTTATCTGAAATTGGAAAAGTTGGGACATATGATATCAAATGCGAATATAATAGATTATTACCACGAACATCGAGACGTATCAAGTGCGAAGTAATCAATAGAAAAACTACACATACCAAGCATGTTATAGAACAATTTGAGTGGAATCTCACCGAATTTGAAAATATTCGGGAGTTTATAACTATTCCAAATGAAAATTTGAAGCGAAAAATTGTAGATGTTTACAAGCAAATAAATCCAAGAAAACCAACTACTATAACTTTGCTCCCAATTATTTATGAAGGAGTTAGCAAGGTACCAAGAAATTCTATTCAATTAGCTCAAAAACCTTCCTTATATGTTACTGATAATGTAAATATTGTTGCTGAAGTTATAATTCATTTAATGTATGAATTAAGATGTAAACTATTCCACGGTGAATTAGATCCGTTAGAAGTATATCAACCGATATATCAATACGCATATGAGATACAAATGATGTTAAACAAAGAAATTAGATAAATATGGCACACATAGCAAATAAAATACACGCAGAAGATGTATCTCTAAGTAGATTATTTACACATAATCGATACAAGATAGAAGCATTCCAGCGAGAGTATCGCTGGGAGAAAAAACATATAGAGGCTCTTATAAGCGATTTGTCAACTAATTTTTGGGGGTGTTATAATGAAGGAGACACAGTAGCAGATGTAAGTAATGAGAAAAGGTACAATTGTTACTATATGGGACAAGTCGTGTTATGTGAAGAAGGAAGCGAAATCTCTATCGTTGATGGACAACAACGATTAACCTCTTTTACTTTGCTACTGATATACCTAAATCATCTCCAAAACAACCTAAAAGAAGATGACCGAACAGATTTGATGCAATATCTGTATGTTCGAAAAGCGGGAAAAACAACATTAGTGCTTAATGTGCCAACCAGAGAGAAAATTGTAAAAGAACTTATTAATACAGATATATCCCAAATAGATAGTCTTATTGATTTCGTCAATGTCTGCAAAGATGAATCAGTCTCAAATATATATGATCGATATAGCGATATATGTTCCCTTTTCCCTGAAGAGTTGAAACAAACTGATATTTTACCACTATTCATTGAGTGGCTACAAGAGAAAGTAACATTTGTGCAGATAGATGCATATAGTATAGAAAATGCCTATTCGATATTCGAGACAATGAACGATAGAGGGCTCAATCTTGGACCAGCAGAGATATTAAAGGCATATTTGTTATCTAAGATTGAAGATGAGGATAAGGGAGAGGAAATGAACCTCTTTTGGAAAGAACGCATAGCTGAAATACGATATATCGGAGGTCCGCAGGCAGACGAGACATTTATTCGAGCATGGCTACGTGCAAAATATGCATTAACGACACGTGCTAAAGTTGCCGGATCGGAAAATGAAGATTTCGAGATTATTGGAAATCAATTTAACTCTTGGATTAAAGCGAATGCAAAGAAATTAGGTTTAATTCAGCCGATAGATTTCTATAACTTTGTGAAATCTGATTTCGCATTCTACTCATCGGTTTATATGGATTTATATAAATATCAACATGAAATACAAGATAACACACTTCCTTTTTATATAACAGCTCAATATCCCTTAGCAGACTCGCTCCAGTTGCCATTATTTTTAAGTCCAGTTAAGAAAATAGATACACAGAATGACATATACCATAAATTATGTTTAGTAAATTCATACATTGATGTGTATGTAAATAGGCGAATTTTATGGAATCGATCGGTAACCCAAAGTAGTGTGCGCGATTATATTTATTCATTGCTTAAAGAGATAAGAAGTATGGGCTTGAATGAGTTAAGACAACATTTGACTGATAGTTTACATAATATGTTCGATCCATTTCTAAAAGAGAGTTGTGCTATGCATTGCAATTTGATATATGCTCATTATTTTTATAGCCGCATAGTACATTATTGCAATCCAAGTATTTCTTACGATACACTTATTAGAAGCAGAAAAAAGAACTCTCATGTGTTGCATCGTATATTTACAGCCGAAGAATACCCGGAACTTGCAATAAGTAATCCTGGATTTGAATATAGTTTACCTAATATGTGTTTAGTTCATCGTAATACTAATATACCAGATGACATTGAGCAGGTAAGTAAACTGCAAATATTACAAGAAATTGGATTTTTACCAGAAATGGGCGAAGAACAGTATGATGTTCCTCAAGCATTTTTGTTGGCTCGTCAGCAGAGACTAATGCACTACATAGATATAATATGGCCATTAGATATTCCAAAACCATTCTCAACCAATTAGTAAGCGATAGATTTTATATGACGAAAAATAAATTAACAATACTAAATATAAAATGAAAGAAAAAATTGTTATAGTAGGTGGTGGTAGTTTTGTCTGTAATCTAATTAACTATATTGAATCTATGAATGAATTTGATATAGTTGGTTATACGGATTTACATGACAATGGAATTTTTTATGACGTGCCATATTTAGGTACAGATGATATATTGCTAGAGTTATTTTCAAAAGGTGTGCATTTTGCTGCGATAGGCATTGGAAACCATTTGAATGACACAAGATTAAAACAAAAAGTATTTGCACATTTGAAGGTAATAGGGTATGAATTGCCAGTTATTAAGGGACAATATGTAGTAGTTCACAAAGGAGTTGAAATTGGTGAAGGAACCATACTTCGTGATGGTGCTATCGTGCAAAGTAATTGTAAATTGGGGAAATGTGTGATGATTGGTGATAGAGCCGTTATTGCACATGATACTTCTATCGGGGATTTTTCTCAGGTAGTAACTGGCGGAAATATTGGAAGAGGAATAAAAATTGGAAAATCTGTTTTTATGGGATTCAATACTATTGTTACTAACGATTTAACTATTGTTGATAATTGTATTATCGGGGCAAATAGTTTGGTAAACAAAGATTGTTTAATAGAAGGGAAGTATATAGGTACGCCCGCAAAATTAAGAGAATAATGAAAAAACATGTATATATAATCGCAGAAGTTGGTCCAAATCATAATGGAGATGTGAACATAGCACTTAAAATGGTTGAAGAAATCGCAAAAACAGGTGTAGATGCTATTAAATTTCAAATGACAAATCCCTACGCATTATATAGCGATGACTCTTTTAAGGCAACCTATCAAAAAAACAATGATAAAGCTCCAACCGCTCGTGAAATGTCGCTTCGGATTCAATTAAAACCAGAGGAACACTTATTAGTGTATAAAAGATGTAAGGATTTAGGCATTGACTATATTTGCACTGCATTCGATATTGATAGTCTGAAATTTCTTGATGATCATTGTGATATGTCATATTATAAGATTGCGTCAGGAGAAATTTTTTCATTGGATATTATTGATTACATTGCTCAACACAATAAGCCAATAATACTTTCTACTGGAATGGCTACTTATGATGAAATAAATACATCCCTTAATTTATTAAATGAATATGGCAAACATGATATTACCATATTGCATTGTATCTCTGCATATCCTGCTAAGTATGAGGAAGTTAATTTGCTAAATATGATTGAGTTAAGAGATAGGTTTGGATATAAAGTGGGGTTCTCGGATCATACTATCGGAAATGATTGTGCTATAGCCGCAGTAGCAATGGGAGCTTGTATGATAGAGAAGCATGTTACTTATGATAAAAAAGCAAATGGTCCCGACCATAAAGCATCAATTACTATCGAAGAACTTATGTCTTTGGTTCAATCTATTCGTCATGTAGAATCTGCAATTGGCGTTAAAGAGCGAGAATTTAGTGAAACTCAACGCGAAATATCAAGAGTTGCCCGAAAAAGTGTTGTTAGTCGTCATCCAATAAAAATGGGAGATGTAATACATAAAGAAGATATTTGTTATAAACGTCCTGGAATAGGTGTTTTGCCAATACAGCAAAATTTAGTTATTGGCAAGAAAGCAGTTGTTGACATTGATGCTGATCGAGTTATTAAAATGGAGTATTTAGAATGATGAAGATTTGTTTTATTACGGGGGCAAGGTCTGAATATGGTGTGATGAAACCATTAATTCAGGAGTTAGTTAACGATAGTCGTTTTGACGTGTCTATTGTGGCAACAGGGATGCATTTTTTGCATAAATTTGGTTATACTATTGACGAAATAAAGAAAGACTCATTAGCTCCTATTATTCAGGCGCCATGTTATACGGAAAACGAACAATCTAAAAAAGATGACTTTGTTAACTTAATAAATGCCATATATCCAGTATTTAATAATTATACCCCTGATATAGTTTATATTATAGGAGATCGTTTAGAAGCGTATGCCGCGTCTTTGGTCGCTCACTTCAAGCATATACCTATTGCTCACTATGCTGGAGGACAAATAACAAAAGGTGCAGTAGATAATATTTATAGATACAACATTTCAAATTTGGCATCAATACATTTTGTTACGAACAAATACGCTGTTGATAGATTAAAAAAATGTCCTGTTGTTGATTCTCAAAAAGTTCATCTTGTTGGCTCTACCGCAATAGATGCCATATACAAATATCTAAAATATCCGCAAGAAGCATCAGTTATTGATAACCGATTAAGAAGAGATAATTATGTACTAATGACTTTCCATTCAGAAACTAATCGCCAATATCAGGGGTGTTCAATAGCAGAAATGATGGAAACTGCTATCAAATACATTATAGACAAAAGGGTATATATATTAATAACTTATCCTAATAACGATTATGGTTCAGAAAACGTTATTGATGTAATACATAAGTGGGAAAAGAATCAATTTGTTGTGGTATGCAGAAACTTGGGCGCAGATAATTATTATATTGCAGTTGATAATTCAAAATTTGTCATTGGCAATTCCAGTAGTGCTATTATTGAAGTTCCATATTTTAAGAAATATTCACTTGATATTGGTGAGCGGCAAAAAGGACGGAATGCTCCAAAATCTGTAATTCATATTCCAAACAATAAAAACTTGCTAATAACCCAATTGGAAAAGATATGGTTCTCCTTCAAAGAACCTTCGGGAAATGAATGTATATATGGTGATGGTAATAGTGTAAATACAATTAAAGAAATCTTGTTAAATGAAATATCTTAAATGACATGAAAATGCAAAAAATCATATTAGTTATAGGTCTCGGTTCAATGGGTAAGCGTCGTATTCGATTGCTTAGTGAACGCAATGATGTGCAAATTTGCGGAGTTGATAGCCAAGAGTCAAGGCGAAAAGAAGTTGAAGAAAAGTATGCATTACATACCTTTGAGTCAATTGAGCTTGCTATGAACAATCATGAGTTTGATTGTGCCTTTGTATGTACATCTCCATTATCACATTCGACAATCATCAAAAAATGCCTATTAAATAATCTTCATGTCTTTACCGAACTAAATCTAGTTTCTGATGGTTATGACGATAATATGAAAATTGCAAAAGATAATGGATTAGTTTTATTTCTTTCTTCCACACTTTGCTATAGACAAGAGATGAATTATATAATTGATGCTGTCCAGCATACGGAAGGAAAACTAAACTATAACTATCATGTTGGTCAATATCTACCGGATTGGCATCCATGGGAAAGTTATAATAACTATTTTATAGGTGATGAAAGAACAAATGGTTGTAGAGAGATTATGGCAATTGATTTGCCATGGCTTGTCAGTGCTTTTGGTAAAATTAAAAACGTGCAAGCACTAAAGAGCAAAAACACCACTCTAAACATTAGTTATAACGACAATTATTTAATGCTAATAGAACATGAATCAGGTACAAAAGGAGTATTCGCCGTAGATGTTGTTTCACGTAAAGCAGTGAGAAAATTTGAATTATATGGAGAGAATATATATTTAACATGGAATGGTACACCGGATTCTCTTAAACTATATAATATCGCAGACAAACAGGAAACAAGTATAAATTTTGAGAATGCGTCTGAACATATTGATGGCTATGCGTCTTTTGTTTCTGAAACCCCTTATCGTGAAGAGATAAATGCTTTCTTTGATGAGATAACTGGCAGGAAAGCAGCAAAGTGGGACATAGAAAAGGACAAACATATACTACAAGTTATTGACCAAATAGAAGCATGAGTAAGCATTATGACATAGCATTTGTGGGATTGGGTTCCATTGGAACGCGACACTTGAATAATGTGCGTGCGTTTTTAGAAAGTCGTGGCGACACATATACAATAGATCTTTATCGTCATAAGTTGCAAGATCGTTTACCGGATGGCGTGCATGCGCAGTATCTATATGTGGAGGTGTCGGCGGAAGAACAACAATACGATATCGTGTTTGTCACGAACCCTACATCTTTACACGAAGATGCAATAAGAAAGTTTATTGGTCACGCCAAAGCATTTTTTATTGAGAAACCAATTTTTGGAAACACTTATGTAAGCGATGAGTTATTGAGCCAATTAGATGCTGTCCCTAATTATGTAGCCTGTCCCTTAAGATACAACCCTGTTTTGCAGTATGTTAATGAGTATGGATTATGCAAGGATGCGATAGCTGTCCGCGCAATATGTTCCAGTTATTTACCGGAATGGCGTCCAAATACAGACTATCGTCAATGCTATAGCGCTCATCGAGAAATGGGTGGTGGAGTTGGAATAGATCTTATTCATGAATGGGATTATTTGACTTGGCTGTTAGGAATGCCGGAAGAATGTTATTCTATCCAGACAAAGATGTCTAATCTTGAGATTGATAGCGATGATATTGCTATATATATAGCAAAGACCCAAAATACAAGCATAGAGGTTCATCTGGATTACTTCGGCAGAAAACCAATAAGAAAATTAGAGATATTCTTACCTGATGACACTATCGTCTGTAATATATTAGATGGTAGTATCACTTATCTTAAAGAAAATAAAAAACAAACTCTTGTGGTAGAAAGAAATGATACTCACATGAAAGAAATCGTTCATTTCTTTGATATCGTGGACGAAAAGATAGCAAATGACAGCAATGCAAGGCATGCGTTGCAAGTACTCAAAATAGCAAAAGGAGAAACAATATGAATATATTATTTACATTATGCGGGCGCGCAGGCTCCAAAGGAGTAAAAGGCAAAAACGCACGTGATTTTTGTGGAAAGCCGTTGGTTTGGTATTCAATGGCAGCCATAGCACTATATAAAGAAAAATATACCGGTGATGACACTATTTCCGTTGTTCTTAATACTGATAGTGAACCGCTTATTGAATTGGTTCAACAGGTAAAGACAATGGAGGTCGGCATTTTGCACCGAGATGAGAGTCTTGCTGGTGATAAAGTGGCAAAAGTGTCTGTTATATTGGATTGTCTTAATCGTGCCGAACAGATGTATGGTGTGAAATATGATATGGTGGTAGATTTGGATATCACTTCACCTTTGCGTACTGTGGAAGATGTTCATAATGCTATATTGCGAAAAGCTCAACGGTCTGAGGTCGATGTAGTTTATTCTGTTACGCATGCGCGTAGAAACCCTTATTTTAATATGGTGGTTGAAGAGAATGGCTTTTTCCGCAGAGCTATTCCGTCAAACTTTACTACTCGCCAGGAAGCGCCCTTATTCTACGATAAGAATGCATCTATTTACGCCTATGAACCAAATGCTCTAAGAACAAAAGATCCTGTAACTTTTTTTAATTCAAATTGTGATGCAATTATGATGTTTGATACAGGTATCCTTGATATAGATTCGGAAGATGATTATGAGTTGATGCAAGTAATTGCTATGTTTTTATATAATAATAGGGATGAATATAAAAACATCTACAATAGAGTTATTACATTTAACAAATATTAACTAATAAACGATACTGTATGAATTTGTTTGAGTATCATATATTACTGCCATTAAAAAATATCTTGCGAAACTATAGCTCGCTAAATTCTTTTTATATCAATGGCAACTTTTATACATACCGTCAGTTTGCAAACCGTATCTCGGCAATACGCAGTGTAATACGCAGTGCTGAAAAAAATGAAAAAATATGGGGACTCGCTCTGCATGATGATTTAAACACTTACGCATCTATTTTTGCACTTTGGATGGAAGGGAAAGCTTATGTTCCACTTCATCCGTCATGGCCAACAGATAGAATCGAGTCAATTAAGGAGCAAGTTGGATGTACTAACATCTTAGATAGTTGTGATGCTCCATATACAATTGATTTAACTGATAATTGGATTGAAGCATCTGACGACGATTTGGCATATATCTTATTTACTAGCGGTTCAACGGGTATGCCCAAAGGAGTACAAATAAGTAGGAAGAACATAGCAACTTTCATGGATTCATTTTGGCAAACCGGAATAACAATAACTCCCGATGACCACTGTTTGCAAGTATTTGATTTAACTTTTGATGTATCTGTTCAATCATATCTTGTTGCACTAACTCAAGGAGCATGTGTATATACTGTTCCATACGGGCAAGTGAAATATATTTATGCAGCTTCGCTTATTCAAGAACAAAAAATAACTTTTGGAGCAATGGCACCAAGTATGCTAACTTATCTACGTCCATATTTCAACGAGTTTGACGCATCCTCTATGAAAACTTGTATTGTTACAGCAGAGGCTTGTCCGATTGATTTAATGGAGGCATGGTTCAATTGTGCTCAAAATACTGAGATATACGATTTCTATGGCCCAACAGAAGCTACTATATATTGTACTTATTATAAACTGACACGTAGTGAAAAAAATCTAAGCTTAAATGGTATTATTTCAATTGGTAAGCCGTTGTCAAATGTGCAAGCTATCATCATTCGTGAGGATGGAGCATTGGTAGAAGGTCAAGAGAAAGGAGAATTATGCGTCGCAGGAGATCAAGTGACAATTGGTTATTGGAAAAACGATGATAAAAATGCTTCTTCTTTCTTTGAAAAAGATGGTAAACGCTATTATCACACAGGCGATTTGTGTTATTGGGACAGATCTGGTAATATTATGTATTCTGGACGTATAGACCAACAAGCAAAAATCCAAGGCTTCCGGGTAGAGTTGGGAGAAATTGAATATCATGCACGTAAGTTTTATAATAATGAACACAGGGTATTGGCTATAGCATATCAAAATACACATAATCTCACTGAAATCGCATTGTTTGTTGAAGCCGAAAAAGAAAAAACAACAGATCTTATTTATTATCTACGTAGCAAAATGCCACATTATATGATACCTACACGAATTTTATTTGAGAAACACTTTCCTCTAAATAAAAGTGAAAAAGTGGATAGAAATATATTAAAACAAAAATTATAATACCATAATAATTATGACTGAAAATGAAATTTTTGAAAAATTGCAGAATATTTTCCGTTCTGTAATGAAAAATTCAGCACTTCAAATCACATTTGAAACAACTCCTAATGATTTAGCTGAATGGGATTCGTTAGCTCACGCTCAATTGATAACTGAAATTGAATCAGCTTTCAATGTAAAATTTTCTCTTATTGAAATGCTGGATTTAGATAATGTTTCCAGTATAGTAAAATTATTAAAACAGAAAATACAATGAGGACACTTAAAGAAAATTATTTAGCTATTAAAAAGTGTGTTATAACTGATTATCCATATATTTTAGATTGGGATGATAAGATTCTTGAACCAATTTTCAATGATGTTTATATTGATGTTCTTAATCAACATTCCCACATCATAAATAAGTATTATTCTAAAGATGGGCAAGGTTTGCTTATGTTAGAATATATAAATCATTATGTTGAGCTTGCCTATCGTTATGCAAATAAGTTATGGAAATTGGATTTGGAACATATCGCAGAAGCCGTATATTATTCTTCTCGTGTTAGAGGATCTATTGATTGTTTTTATAAAACAGAAATTCCAGATTACTTCATGCCTATACATTCTCTGGGAGCAGTAATGGATATGCACGCAACTTATGGCAAATTATTTATGATCTACAATGGCTGTCACATTGGTCCATATAATATCATAAATTCCGGTCCTTCTCAATGGATACATCCTACATTTGGAGATGGAGTAAAATTATTAAGTGGTGTACATGTATATGGCAACACAAAAATAGGAAATAATGTTATTGTCTCTGTCAATTCATTATTAATAAACGAGGAAATACCTGACAATTGTATTGTTATGGGTTCGTCTCCTAACATTATTGTAAAGAAAATAGGTAATAATGGTCCATTATCAATGTTAAGATAATATCTGCGATGTCAAGATTTATACAAATTAGTGGGCAATCAACTATTTTTGAAGCACTACATTCTTTTAACGAGAATGTGAGTTCTGCACAAGCTTTGCTTATTGTTGATGACTGTGGCAAATTGGTTGGCACCTTAACAGATGGTGACATCCGACGAGGGTTGCTTGCCGGTTATCAATTGACAGATAGCGTCAAGAATGTTATGTGCAGAAGTTTTCATTATATAGTTGAGGATGACAATGAGGGCGTGGTTAAAAATAAGGTTGAGCAAATAAAACGACTACGAGATAAAAAGATCTTGTATATCCCTATCGTCAATCGGGATATGAAAGTTTTGGATGTACTCAATCTGCGCCAACAACGTTCTTTACTTCCCATTGATGCTGTAATTATGGCAGGTGGTAAGGGCGAACGCCTGCGGCCATTGACAGAAAAGACTCCGAAACCATTATTGCCTGTTGGCGATAAAGCCATAATAGACCATAATGTCGATAGGTTGATTCAATATGGAATAGAGCATATCTCTGTTACAACCAACTATTTGGCAGATCAATTAGAATCTCATTATGCTCAACCTCGCAACGAAGTACAGATTCAATGTATTCGTGAACCAAAATTTCTTGGAACCGCCGGGGCTGTTCGCTTTGTTCCGAAGTTTTATAATGATGTGATTTTGCTGATGAATTCAGACCTGTTTACCGATATCGACTTCGAGGATATGTATCTGCATTTTATTGATAATGATGCAGATATGTCTATTGCTGCTATCCCATATACAGTATCTATCCCATTTGGAATATGTGATTTGGAGGGAAGACTTGTGAAAGGTATTGTTGAAAAACCGACATATAACTATTATGCCAATGCCGGCATTTATATGTTCCGTCGTGAGGTTATTGATATGATACCAAAGAACGAATTTTACAATGCGACAGACCTAATTGATGCGCTTGTAAAAAACGACAAATGCGTTATTCGTTACCCATTGAACGGCACTTGGATTGACATCGGTACTATGTCTGAATATCAAAAAGCCCAAGATTTAGTTAAACACATAAATCTTTAAACTTATGAAGATTGCTAACTATATAAGAAAAAAACTGCAACCATATCGCGACAAAAGAAATTTTGAACGCTTCTTGCAAAAATATACGAAACCTGAATTACAAGATAACCTTAATAAGATGGGCGAAACTATCGGTCGCCATTCGCAACTCAAAGTGATAGGTGGAGGTCCTTCAGCAGGAGAAGCATTTTTGGAGCAAGACGATTGCGACTATATGGTTGTTAATGCCTATGCTGTAGTGCCTGATTATAAGAAATACAAGCCAAAGTACTATGTTGTTATGGATATTATGTTCTTTGAAGAAGAGGTTCTTACAGCCACTTGGGAGAAAATCATCAACGACACTACTTGGGAGATGTATTTCTTTATGCCGATAGAAATGAAAACAACAAAAGTAGCGAGTCTCTTTGAAAGAAATCCGCTTATAAAGGTCGTTTATTTCAACGGAAACACTTATCATTCGGCACCTGAGGCTAAAAGAGATTATGCTTACGACCATAACCTTGCACTGCCAAACCCTGACAATGTAATTGTCGGCTGTTTGTATATCGGTATAATGCTTAAATATCCGATAATAAAAATGTATGGTGTTGAATATGATTTTATTCATGGCCTTCATGTTGATGAGAACAACAAGGTCTATTTTACCTCCCGCCATTGCTACGATGAAGATATTATAGGCGAGAAGAGTGTCGTTATTGAACCACCTGTGAAAACCGATGTTGAAACAAATCTTATGGGATATGTCAATACTCTGCGCTCATATAAAGAGATAAAAAAAATCGCAGAAAGACATAATGTGAAAATCTATAACTGTACAAAAAAATCAATCATTGATGTATTTGACAGACTAAAATAATCTTCAATTACCATGCCTACACAATTACGACAATACAAAGCATTTAAACCATTTTTCTATTTTAGAGATTGGATTATGGATGCTACCGGTCTTTTCCGTTTGAAACATTTTGTAAAACTAAAATTGTTTTATTGGAAACTACAACGGCAAGACTGGTATAAGAAATTAAAAATACGCAGATATATCCGTTCGATTGACAATAATTTAATACAACAAGATATCACCACCAATGACATAATTTTTTCCGTAACAAGCTACGGGAAGCGTGTTACTGACACCCTACCCTATATGTTGTACTCGCTACTTATACAAACACAAAAACCCAAAAAGGTTGTGGTTTTTTTGGACAATGACAATTGGAGCGATGAAAAATTACCTTCGATTCTAACCAAATTGCAACAAATAGGAATACAGTTTTATTATTGCGAGGATTTGAAGTCATTTAAGAAACTTATTCCCGCACTTAAAATGTTTCCCAACAATCCAATTGTAACCTTAGATGACGATTTTTACTACAACAAACAATATGTAGAGCGAATTAGCAAGGCATACGATTTGTCTGACAAAAAAACAGTCTTAGGACATATTGGAGTTCGTCCAATAAAAAAAGACGGCACTTACACTCCATACAATAAATGGGGGAAAAGTAACGATAATGACACAAACTCTGATATTTCCTTTATCGGCTGTGGAGGAGTGTGTTATCCACCGCATATATTTGACAATGAAATACTAAA
Organism: Paludibacteraceae bacterium; assembly: GCA_017480285.1. Classification (GTDB taxonomy): domain Bacteria; phylum Bacteroidota; class Bacteroidia; order Bacteroidales; family Paludibacteraceae; genus Colicola. The sequence goes on from JAFVAX010000011.1 coordinate 77,476, forward strand.
AAGTGATATTTTTATGAATCTGTGTCCAGCCGCAGACGATATATGGTTTTGGGCAATGGAAGAACGACAGCACATTAGAAGAGCATATATTCAACCTATGGGCTACGGACATAATACTTATGTTAATCGAGTAGAAGAGTACGATTTAAGCATCACATCAACATTGATGTTTCAAAATGTTAATGAAAACAAAAATAATCAACAATTGGAAGCTGTCGTCAATTATTATAACTTATAGGTAATACTATCATATCTAATGTTTCGTTATATTAAAAAACACATATTCAACCTTCTTCACCCTACAATAGGTGAGGTATGGGAGTTGCATCGGGTTACTGACGAAGAACCTGCAGATATCAACCAAAGAGAATATGAAATAACACCACAACGATTGGAAAACCTTATTGCCGAATACAAACAAAACAATTTTGAGTTTATTTCTGTCGAAACACTCCCAGATAGATTAAAAAACAAAAATTCAAAACACAAGTTTATAGTTGTTACATTGGACGACGGGTATCAAGACAACCTGACACATGCTTTACCTATTTTTGAGAAGTACAATGTCCCATTCTGTATTTTTATCACAAAAAACTATATTCAACAAGGCTATCCGCCATATAAGATGCTTCAGGAGCAACAAATTCAGCAACTTGCGAAACACCCTCTCTGCACCATCGGCAGTCATACCCTATCCCACTCTCAACTCTCAAAACTTACAGAGCAACAACAGACAGAGGAAATAACGGAGTGCAAAAAGTGGCTCGAAGAACTGACTCAAAAAAAAACTGACATCTTTGCCTTTCCTTCCGGTTACTACAACAAAACAACTTTGCAAATATTACAACAAAACGGTATCCGACTCTCTTTTGCCGCTTGGGGAGGTCCTTTACGCAAACGCATCAAGTACAACCAACTGACCATCCCAAGAATCATTATCACCGAAAAAGGGATGAAAATATAAAAGTTATCAATATTATCCAAAGTTACACTAATATTGTTAACAGAATGGTATGGAGAAAATAACTGTTTTGCAATAAAATTATGGCTCAATACTAATTTAATAATATACATCTAAAGTTCTTTTGAACCCGTTTTTTCAAAACATATATACAAAAATAACTTAACATCTTGCAAAAATCAAAACATTTTACTATCTTTGCAAAAAAAAGATAAAATAGCAACATAGACTTGAGAAAGGGTGATTAAGAGAGCAGTTATCTATCTTATCAGGAGTGCCACCCCCTACTATTGCTTATTTTGAGCGCAAACACCGGATATCTTTATACCAATTCATTGACTTGGCTATAGCATTAGGCTACGGACAGGTGTTTGACCATTTATTGCCACTGTTGCACCTTTTTATGGGATTTTTGAATATATAAATGAATATCCCAAATTAAAAAATTATGTTTTTCTCCATTGTAATACCACTATATAACAAAGAAAAATCTATTGGCAATACACTCAAATCTGTTTTCAATCAGACTTTTACAGATTTTGAGGTTATTGTTGTGAACGACGGTTCTACTGACAATTCAGCAAATGTGGTTACTGAGTTCGCCAAACAAGACAGGCGCATCCGTCTTGTAAACAAGCCCAATGGTGGTGTATGCAGCGCAAGAAACAGAGGAATACAAGAAGCAAAACACGACTATATCGCCCTGCTCGACGGAGATGATATTTGGGACAATACATTTCTTGATACACAGACAAAACTTATAACCGATTTTCCTTTGGCAAATCTTTGGGGAGTTAATTATGCTTTTGTAAAAGGCGGGAAAACACAAGTTTGCCAACAAGGTATGGGCAACGGCTTTTGCGGATATGTTGAAAACTACTTCGGCACCTCACACAATGACCTGTTTTGTTCGTCTTCCGTAGTGATACGCAAAACCATATTTGAAAAAACAGGCCTGTTCGATGAAAGAATCCGATATTCGGAAGATTTGGATATGTGGTACAGAATAATTCTTCATTCCAAAGTTGTATTCTACGATAATGTTTTGGCTTTTTATAATCAAAACGCAGAAAACAGAGTCGCATACGACCTTCAAATACATTACGATCTGACAAAGTATCTACCCTACTACACATTCAAATACGACAACGATATTCAAGCAAACAAAGTTTTTGCAAATTATTTCTGTACAAGAACAGTTAACACCTTATTGCGTGAGAACTATTGGTTTGGCACAGAAAAAGACCAAACCGATGCCGACACCATAATTCCACATATTCGTTTTGATGCCATTCACCCGAAATATCGTTGGATTTTTCTTACTCCCAGATGGTTCGGTTGGTTGGTTTATCAAACTGTTACAATGAAGAAACAATTATCCACGAGCATATCGAAATATGCGAAGAGCCTTATAAGATTTAACAGGGGGGGGGTATTCGCAAATATCTGACTTAGAAATCATTAACATACTACAACCTGAAAAGGTTGCTGTGATACGATTGCAGATTATTCAATACGACATCTGCAGTCGTATTGTTTTTTGTATTATTCTATAAACATATTTTTCCACAAACAAATAAAAAAACATTATAGGCAATGCTTACACAACTGAAAAAATATATACAACTTTTACGGGATATAAATTGGCTACAGACATTTTATATCTACCGACTTCGTACATCTGATAAAAGCACAAGTTGCAGAGTGATGAATCGTATGGATTTGCGCATCTCAAAGACTGCAAACATACGGCTCTTACCACATACCAATCTTGAACTCAACAAAAAGAAAACCATTATTTTACCCCACCCCATACATATTGTTGATATTCAACACATTAGCGAGCATTCTCAATTATATATGGGAAAAAACAGCACATTGGAAGTTAGAGGAAATGTACAGATTTTTGAAGGTTCAATTCTGCAAATACACCAAGACGCAAAGCTATCAATTGACGACCACTCATACATAAACGGGGCAACTATAGATTGTTCAACTGAAATACAAATCGGCAAAAATTGCGCCATTGCAATGGGGGCATTTCTACTTGACAACGATTGGCACAAAATAACATACCATAATGAAAGTAAAGAAGACAAGAAACCTATAATTATTGAAGACAAGGTATGGATCGGTGCAAGAGCCATTGTATTAAAAGGAGTTAGAATCGGTACCGGCGCAATCGTAGCAGCAGGTAGTGTTGTTACCAAAGATGTACCGCCACGAACAATAGTAGCCGGTAATCCGGCAAAAGTAATAAAAGAAAACATTGATTGGGAGTTATGAAAATCTCGGTTATCATACCAACATATAACGGAGCGGAACTGCTTCGCCTTGCCTTACGCTCGTGGAAACAGCAGACACTAAGCAAAGACAAGTATGAGGTCATAGTTGTGGATAACAATTCGAAAGAAGATATAAAGTCGGTTGTGGATTCGTTCGGCGAGCAGAACTTCCGCTATATGCTTGAAACAGAACAGGGGGCCACCGCTGCCAGACATAAAGGCGCTCATTCGGCAAATGCTGATATTCTGCTTTTTGCTGACAACGACGGACTATATAACCCCGACTGTCTGAAAGAGGTGTTGTTAGTATATGAGGACCACCCTAATGTGGATGCAGTTACAGGTAAGATACAGATACAATGGGACACAGAAGAGCCTTCGTGGATAAAACCATATCTTTATATGTTAGGCAAGTTGGACTACGGAGATAAAGTGAAAACAGAATACGGAATGCACCTGAATGGAGGGTTTATGTCAGTAAGAAAATCTGTGTTTGAACGATTAGGTGGTTTCAATCCTGATTTAGTAGGTCCGTATCTCATTGGTGATGGCGATACCGGTTTTGTAAGGAAACTGCACGCCAACAACTCTCTTATAGGCTATACACCTTTTGCCGTTATGCAACACCTGCAACAAGCAAACAAGCACGGAAGTATTGAAGGTGTAGCACTACATTGCTACAACGATGGAGTTGCCGAATCGTATGCACTATTCCGAGCGCACGGTTTTAAGATGGACGGCATTGTTGTTAAACATTTTATAAAAAGCGGATTGTTATATATGAAAAAAAGTATTGAACATATCCTCAAACCGAAAAACATATCCGTCTATTTCAGCCAAAAAAGATACAAAGGCAACACCGGCTTTTTCTTTCTTTTATGCAATAGCATATTGAGACGATATATATTAAAAGAACAAGTGTATTGATTTTTAATAAACAACTCTATGATACCCATAAAACTCCGATTGATACGCGAACATAACAGGCTTTACAAATGCTGGATGCGACTTTTGTGGCACCTATATGGTATGCAGTCGCCTATAGTACTTATGGTGCATGGCTTCAAACCTACTGAAGCGGAATGTAAATCGGCTTTTCAAACGACAAAACAGGCATTTGAAAAACTCATGCAGTTCCTTATTGACAAAGGATGGCCCGCTATGACA
>JAFVAX010000076.1 GCA_017480285.1 Paludibacteraceae bacterium
TATTAACTATTTATGTTTTATCCGCTTTTATTTGAGCCGATTATCAATAAGCGTTTGTGGGGTGAGGAGTTATGGGCTTTGTCGGCTTTGCAAGGCAACGAGTCGGTTGTCTTGAATGGTGAGTTGAAAGGTAATACTTTGCCTGAGTTGGTTGAAATCTTTATGGGCGACCTTGTAGGCGAAGAAGTTTTCAACCGTTACGAAACAGATTTCCCTTTATTGTTCAAGTTTATAGACGCTCAAGACAGGTTGAGCGTTCAGGTTCACCCTGACGATGAGCAGGCACAGTTCCGCTATGGCGAAGACGGAAAGACGGAGATGTGGTATGTGCTTGACGCAAAGACAGATGCAGAGATTATCTTAGGTTTTCGCAGGAAAGTGACAGAGACTGAAATTCGCCGTTACCTTCGCCAGAACGCTCTAACAGATATCTTACAACAGATAAAAGTCAGAAAAGGCGATGCCGTCTATATCCCTGCAGGCACTGTCCACGCTTTGGGCGCAGGTGTGCAGGTGGTTGAGATTCAGCAGTCAAGCGATGTTACATATCGTTTGTACGACTATGCTCGCCGCGACAAGGACGGCAATCTTCGTGAACTGCATATCGATGATGCTATTGAGGTGCTTGACAGAAATGTGGCAAGTGAGCAACTGCTCAAGTATGACAGAAAAGCCCAAAAAGCGTTAATCAAACAATGTCAGTATTTTACTACCAATCTGCTGACGCTTGACAATGCTATGTTGAGAGACTATTCACAGACAGACTCGTTTGTCGTGTATATGTGTTTGGATGGCAGGGCAGAGGTGCGAACTGTCGGAAACGAACCCGTTTGTTTTGGAGAAAAACAGGCTATGCTTTTGCCGGCAAAGATTGACGCTGCCGCCATTATTCCGCAATCTGAAGGTTGCAAAATTATGGAAGTGTATATTGAGCAATGATGTTTCATATACAAAATACTATCGTAAGTCTTGATGTCTTAGAGCAGTGTTTCTGTTGCGACCTTGACGCTTGCAAGGGTGCTTGTTGCATTGAAGGCGATGCCGGTGCACCATTGACAGCGGATGAAGAAAAAGCCATAAATGATTGTTTGAAAGATATTCTGCCACTTCTCACCAAGCAGGCTCAGCAGCATATTGTTGAAAACGGTATAGCCTACAACGACCCGACGGGCGAGCGAGTTACGCAGATACTGAACGGCAAAGATTGTGTTTTCTCGCGTACCGATAACGAAGGGTGGTGCTATTGCGCTATTGAAAAAGCCCAAAAAGAAGGCAAGATAGCGGTAAAGAAACCTGTCTCTTGTGCTCTGTATCCGATACGCCTTTCCGAACATCCCACTTTCACTGCAGTTGAATATCATCGTTGGGATATTTGTCATTCCGCCCGCAAATGCGGAAAGAAACTGCACCTTCCGCTTTATAAGTTTCTGAAAGAGCCCTTGATACGCCGCTTCGGACAAGAGTGGTACGATGAGTTGTGCCTGACGGCTGAGGAATGGCACAAGCAGCAAAATCAATAAAAAAATGCAAACAGCAACAATAATTACAATAGGCGACGAACTGCTCATCGGGCAGGTTGTGGACACTAATTCTGCATATATGGCTGTTCGTTTGAACGAGCAGGGTGTTTCTGTCAAGGAGATACTGTCGGTGCACGACGAGCGTGAAGCCATTGTCAGTGCTCTTGAGAGGGCTATAAGTCAGTCGGAGATAGTGCTGCTGACAGGCGGCTTAGGTCCGACAAAAGATGATATAACCAAGCATGTGTTGTGCGAGTTTTTCTCTACTTACCTTGTTGAGAATAAGCAGGTTGAAGCACATGTAAGGGATTTGTACAAGAATCGTCCTGAGGTGCTTAATCGTTTGACAGCCACACAGTGGCAAGTGCCGGCAGCTGCACAGATAATTGAGAATAAGATAGGTTCGGCACCTATAATGCTTTTCCGTCGGGAGGGTACAACGATAGTGAGTATGCCCGGAGTGCCGGAGGAGATGCGTTGTGCTATGGACACGCTTATTGCTGAAGAGTATTTAGCAGATACTGCTTCTAAGGCTTTCATCCTTCATCGCACGCTTCGTGTTGCAGGCATTCCTGAATCGGCACTTGCTATACTGATAGAGCAGTGGGAGACCAATCTGCCAAAGAATCTGCATCTTGCCTATCTGCCACAATATCGAACGATACGACTTCGCTTGAGTGGAACGGGCAATGAGTTGGACAGTCTTACCCATCAGTTAGACACTGAGTTTCAGACGCTTCAGTCGTTGGTAAGTGAGTATGTGGTTGCTCAAACGGGCGAGCCGCTTGAGGTTGTGTTGGGCAGTTATTTGAAGGCGCACAATATGACAGTGGCTTCGGCTGAGAGTTGTACTGGCGGTAAAGTGGCTTCGCTGCTAAATAAGCACGCCGGCAGTTCTGCTTTCTATAAAGGGTCGGTGGTTGCTTATTCTAACGAAGTGAAAGAGCAAGTATTGGGAGTTTGCAAAACCGATTTGGAGCAGTATGGTGCTGTCAGTGAGCAAGTTGTGGGACAGATGGCAAAAGGCGTTATAAAGGTGTTGCAGACCGATTGTGCTATTGCCACTTCGGGTATTGCCGGTCCGGATGGAGGTACGAAGGAAAAACCTGTTGGAACAGTATGGATTGCGGTGGCAAAAAAGACCGCTGACTCTGTTGGAAGTTTGACCGCTGACGCTGAAGGAATAAGTGTTTATACTGAATGTCTGCATTTGCGTGGCGATAGGGAGGCGATAACAGATAATGCTTCAGCCATAGCAATTTTGCGATTACTGCAATGGCTTGAAAAATAAGTACTTGTAATGAGAATAAGAACTTATAATAAATAGATTAAACAAACAAGGAGGCGACAGTGCCTCCTTGTTTGTTTAATAGGTTATAGATAACTTTTCAGTCAGGTATAACTTTCAGTCAGTTGAGTATAACTTTTTTATTTATAATACTTGCTTTTTTTGTCTTTTGATAAGTTTATAATAGTGTAGTGAAGTAGGGGGCAGTTATCCTAAAAGTCGTCCTAAAAGTCCTTTTTTCTGTGGTTTTTCTTCTTCTTGTTTTTCTTCTTGTTTTTCCTCTTCTTTTACTTCTGCCTCTTGTTGTTTGTCTTGTTCATTTACTTCTGTTTCTGTTGCGAATTTTGTTCTTCTATCATCTTCCTGTCTCTCCTCTATTGTATCGAACTGATTTTCAACATAACTTATAACATCATTAAACGCTTCACGGAAGTGTGAGAAATCTTCTTTGTACAAGAAGAGTTTGTGTTTCTCAAAAGTCAGTGGCTCTTGCTCTCCCGTCTGTCGGCGTTTGCTTTCTGTTATACACAAATACAAATCATTGTTGCGGGCGCGTTTCACATCTAAATAATAGATGCGTTTACCTGCTTTGACACTGCGTGAATAGGCGATATCTGCCTCTTTTGAATCTCTGATTTTTTCCATTTTTTTATTATATTTTAATTTATAAATAGTATTTTTCAGTTTATATACACTCGTTTCACTCGTTGTGAGACGGATGTAAGAATCTCGTATGGTATAGTTTGCAGTTTGTCGGCTATTTCTTTTATTGGCAGTTGGTCGCCGAAGATGGTGGCTTTGTCGCCGACTTGTGCGTTCACTCCTGTTACATCAATCATTGCCAAATCCATACATACATTTCCGAGTACTTTGCATCTTTTTCCGGCAACGAGCACTTCTCCGTTGCCGTTTCCGAGTCGTCGGTCGAAGCCGTCGGCATAGCCTATCGGTATGACGGCGACGCGTCGGTCGTCGGTCAGGAAGGTGCGGCGTGAATAGCCGATTGACTGTCCGGCATGTACTGTTTTGATTGACAGTATGGTGGTTGTGAGTGTGCAGACATTTTTCAGTTCTTTGCCGATAGCTGAAAAGCCATATAGTCCGATACCTAATCTGACCATATCAAACTGATACTGCGGGAAGCGTTCTATGCCGGCGGAGTTGAGTATGTGCATAAGCGGTTTGGGCTCGCCTGCTTCTTCCATTGCTACGCAGATGGTGTCCGCCATGTCACGGAAATAGCGTATCTGATTGAGTGTGAAGGTGTCGAACTGATGTTCGTCGGCTCCGGCAAGATGTGAGAATATAGAAACGACGCGTACGGCTTTTTGGTTCTGCAGACGCTCAATGAGTTTGTCCATGTCGTCTTTCTCAAATCCTAAACGGTGCATACCTGAATCGATCTTGATATGAACGGGGTAGTGCTCCAAACCTTTTTGCTCGATTGCCTGCTTGATGTAAGTAAGTGATTGAAAACTATATATGTTTGGTTCAAGATTGTTTTCCAATATAAGGTCAAGGGCTTCCAGTTCGGGGTCCATGATGATGATAGGTATATGTATGCCTGCTTTTCTGAGTTCCACTCCTTCGTCAGCCACAGCCACAGCCAAGTATTCCACACCTTCGTCTTGCAGTCGTTTAGCCACTTCGACGCTACCGGTGCCATAACCGAAGGCCTTGACCATACAAATCATCTTTGTGCTTTGACGCAGTTCGGAGCGAAAATAGCGTACATTGTCGGACATTGCTTTGAGATCAACGGTGAGGTGGGTCTCGTGGGTTTTATCGAGCAACATCTGCTGAATTTTCTCTTCGTTGTAACCAAGATAGCGAAGCACGGCAATACAAGTGCGGACATTCTGGTGGGTGGGCTCTTCTATGACAGTGTCGGCATGGACAAAGAGTTTCATTTTCTCCGCTCTTTTCTGTTCAAGACTCTCGAAGTTCTCACCGTGTTCTTCACCTATGTATGTGATGACACCTAACGTAGGACGGATGATACGCTCCAAACGCTCCATTTCGCCGGGTTCAGAGATACCGGCTTCAAAAATGGCGAGTTCTGTTTGCTCATTCATTTGCCAGACTGACAGTGGTACACCTATTTGCGAGTTGTACGATTTGGGTGAGCGAACTATGTTGTAGTCGTCGCGGAGCAGTTGATAGAGCCATTCTTTGACGGCGGTCTTGCCGTTGCTACCGGTTATGCCTATGACGGGGCAGTGGTACAGACTACGTTTGTAGGCGGCGAGTTGCTGAAGCGCATCAAGCGATGTGCCTTTGACTTGCAGAAGGACGACATCATCTGGTTTGACCCAGTCCACCCGTTGGTCGCTTCCTATGACAAAGGCTTTTACGCCTTTTTTGTAAAGTGAGGGAATGTAGTGCACCCCATCGTTGTTCTGTGTTTTGAGTGCGAAGAACAAGGTCTCACCGACGGGTGTGTGCAACTGACGCGAGTCGGTCAGCAAGTATTCTATGTCGGCTTCTTGAGACGGGTTGAAAGGCTCGTCGGGAAGTAGAAGTTTATGGATTTCAGATAGTTTCATTTTTTTTCTTTCTTTTCCCTCGCGCTTATGCGCGAGGTAGTTGACGAAGGTTAGTTGTACAAAAATCTGCGGATACTGCGTTTCGGTGTTTTCTCAAACTCTTTGTCAACTAATTCAATTTTTGCAACTTGTTCGTATTGTGGTAGTTTCTTATTTAGTGCGATGAGGTTGTCTGCCATTTGTTGTTCGACAGAGAGGTTGTTTTTCTTCAAGTATTCAGTATCCGGAAATACGAGTGCTACGATCTTGCCTTTTCTGCCTACTACTACCGATTCCACCACGGCGGGTAGATTGTTCAGTTTGTCTTCTATCTCTTCGGGATATACATTTTGTCCGTTTGACGACAATATCATTGCTTTTGAGCGTCCTTTGATGAAAAGTCGTCCTTCGCTGTCCATAACGCCTAAGTCGCCGGTATGCAACCATCCGTTCTTGTCGATTGCGGCATTTGTGGCTTCTTCGTTCTTATAATAGCCGAGCATTACATGTTCGCCTCTGACAAGTATCTCACCAACGGTATGTTGCGGGTCTTCAGAATTGATTTTTAGTTCGTTTCGTGTAACTACCTTGCCACAGCAACCGAGCACTTCATTCTGCGGGTGGTCGTAGCAGATGAGTGGTCCGCATTCGGTCATACCATAACCAACAACGAAGGGAAACTTGATTCGTCTGAATACGCTTTCAACATCTTGGTTGATGGCCGCCCCGCCTGTTATAAGCCAGCGCAGATTTCCTCCGAAGGCTTCCATGAGTTGCTCATAAATCTTTTTCTCAACAATCTTGCAAAGAAGGGGCGTATTCCAAAGGAACTTAACCACAGGTTTCTCGAGTGCAGGGAAGATTTTTGCTTTGAAGATTTTCTCAAGCACAAGAGGTACGGTCAGTATCATATATGGTTTCACTTCTTTGAAAGCCTTCAACAAAACCGATGGTGTCGGTGTTTTGGAAAGGAAATGCACATGGCATCCTCCTGCCACTTGATAAATAAACTCAATAACCAACCCGAACATGTGCGAGAGCGGAAGCATACATACTTCGTTATCGCCCACACTGTTTGGAATGGTCTCTTGGCTATATTGCACATTGGCGGATATGTTTCTGTAGGTCAGCATAACACCTTTTGGTTCAGACGAAGTGCCTGAAGTATAGTTGATTATCATGAGGTCGTCGAGGTTGTCGGTAGGGAAGGCGACATCTTGGCGGGTATAGCCGTTGGGATATGCTACTTGGAAGAGTTGGTCTTTTTTATCGTAGATGGCTGTCAGTTCGTCGGTTTTAGCAAAAAGTAGCGAGAAATTTTCCACAGAAAGCACAACGCTCAGATTTGGCATTTTTTTGATATCTACTTTTGTCCAAACCGACTGTCCTACAAACAGAGCCTTTGCATCGGAGTGATTGACAAGGTTTTCGACTCCTTCGCCGGTGAAAGCGTCCATTATAGATACGACTACTCCCCGATTGGCACAAATACTGAGAAAACTGATAGCCCAGTTGGCACAGTTGCGTGAGCAGATTGCCACTTTGTCGCCCCGACGGATACCCAAAGCGTTGAGTAGCAGTTGCAAACGGGTTATCTCGGTTGCCATCTGACCGTAAGTGTATTCTTTTTCTCCGTCAAAATCAGAAATGGCGGACGCATCCCAATGATTGAGGATGGTGTTGTTATAGTATTCAAAAAAATGTTTGGTCATATTTTAGAGGTTTTAGATTCTGTAGATATTTTATAGTTTTTAGTCCAATAGGTTTCCGAAGTTGTTGCTCAGTTGAACCATACGGTCGTATTGTTCGGGTGAGAGGTCTTGGAAGTAGAAGTTGCGGGGGTCAACGGGGTGGTCTTTGTAGTGTACTTCGTAATGCAGGTGTGGTCCTGTTGATTTGCCAGTGTTGCCCACGCGTGCTATGACATCGCCACGGCGAACTTTCTTGCCGGGTCTGACAAGGCTTTTACTCAGGTGTGCATATAGTGTTTTGTAGTTGTATCCGTGGTTGAGTATGATGCAGTTGCCATAGCCTTGTCGCCAGCCGGAGAACTCAACAGTGGCATTGCCGGTGGCATAGACATCCGTTCCGATATGTGCCGTAAAGTCCATTCCGTGGTGGAAACGAACGGTATGATAGACGGGGTCGATACGCTTGCCGTAGCCACTTGCCACATGTGTAAGGTCTTTGTTGAGTATGGGTTGGATGGCAGGCAGACATTCCATTCGGATGTTTTGGTCTTTAGTAAGGTCAATGAGTTCGTTGTATGATTTAGCCTGTGTGTATATGGCGTTTTCGATGATGTCCACTCTTTTGGTTATGTCTGCCACTAACCGGCTGTTGGTATAGTTGGCAATAGAGTCGTAGTACGACGGTGGTTGCACAGCTCCTATTCGTGCGGACATCGGTATAGGATCGGCTTGGAAGATGACGCGGTAGAGGTTGTCGTCGCGCTGTTCCATGTCGGCAAGCACAAGTTGCATACGATTGAGTCGTTGGTTAAGAATCTCGTATTGTGATTTTGCCGCATCGCGTTGTGCAGCAACTGCTTTTTCTCTTGGTGAAGGGAAGAAGGAAAAGAACAAGAAGAAAAATCCGCCACCGAAGAGCAAACCCAAAACGAGCGAGGTGGCTATGCGCTGCAAGTAGAAAAAGAAACCGTTTTCCACTTGTTCCATAATGAGTTTTTCTGTATTGAACCGATATTTCTTCTTTAATTTAATCATTTAATCAAATGAATCATTATACTGTCTGCCGATCGGTAAAATGTTTGCAAAATGTGTGCCGATGCAGGTGTGTAAGTCCGTGTTGTTTTATGGCATTGATATGCTCTTTTGTTCCATACCCTTTGTTTTTCAACCAGTTATATGCAGGAAACTGTTGGTGCAAATTGCTCATATACTCATCGCGGTATGTTTTAGCGAGTACGGATGCGGCTGCTATGCTGAGGTATGTTGCGTCGCCTTTTACTATAGTGAGGTGTGGCACTGCCATTCCGTTTTTGCTAAGATATGGTTTGAAGCGGTTACCGTCCACGATGATGTGTTCAAGTTCAAGGTTGAGTCCGTCTAATGCGCGGTGCATAGCCAAAATGGTGGCATTCAAGATGTTAAGCCTGTCTATTTCTTCTACGCTCGCTCTTGCCACATACCATCCTACGGCTTTTTCTTCAATAATAGGTCGAAGACGAAGCCGTTGTTGTTCAGTAAGTTGTTTGCTGTCGTTGAGTTCTTCGTTGTGGAAATCGTTGGGTAGTACTACTGCGGCTGCAAAGACATCGCCTGCCAAGGGACCTCTGCCGGCCTCGTCAACACCTGCTTCGCATACATTGGCTATATAACAAGAACGCAACATTAGGTTTTAAACTTTTTCGAGGTGCAAATTTAAGTATTTTTTTTGTAAAAATCAACCTATTTTTGATTTTTCTTTACAATAAGTTTCTTAATTTGATTTTTCAGAGTTTGCAAAACGGCTTCTTTCGTCCAACCAATCAGGTCGTTATGCCATCGGTTGGGGTGTGCTGTGAGTAGTGCTTTTTCGGGAAAATTATTTTCTGCGAGTGCTTTTATTATGTCGTCGGTTGAGTGATAGGTCCAGCCTTTACTGAGCCACTCGTCTTGCATTTGTGGCACATTGTCGCGTACTGAATAGCGGTTACCGTCCCAACAGCGACCCGTGTCTGTGAGGTAGAAAACGGACTTGAAATCAGTATCGAAATAGGGTTCGCCGATAAGTCCTAATTGTCTGTAGTTATGCGTTTTCCACAGGTCTTTAGCGTCCCACGGGCTGCGTGGTGAGCCGTGCATACAAACGGTGCGGACGGGGTAATATTGGCGAAAATAGTCTAACCACTCGGTGAAATGCCGGTAAGCCTTGTCGGTATCGCCTTTTGCCCAGTCCATGTCTTCGTAATGGTAGCCAATCTCCATACCTTTGAGTGCTATCTCACGAATGATATGAGGTTGGTTGGATGTTTTGACATATCGGAAATAGTAGGTGCTTGAGCCACTGCCTTCTTCGGCAAAGACACGCTGTTCGGTTTGCGCCATACGGAGTGCTGTAGGTGCATCACGGTCAACATCGTGGCGCAGAATAACGAATTTGGCAGGAAGGGTTTTCAGCGTCAGATACTGCTCGTAGTTGAGAAAAGTATATCCTGCACTGTGGAAAGCGAGAAGCAGTTGCTCGTATTTTTCAAGAGTGAAGTCGCGTTGCATAAGATGTTTGCAGATTGTGTGTTATCGTTTGTTTTCAAGATACCATAAACCAGATGCAGGCAAGGAAATATGGCAGTGTGGCGATGGCAATGCCTTTGGCGGCGGTCCAAAACTCGAAGGCATAGAAGATGAATATCTGTGCGAGGTTGGGGAAGACACATACTATCATCATTTTTCCCCAGACAGCATTTCTCACAGCATTGTCGCCAAGCGCAACGAGCATATCAAGATCCATCCGATAGTAGAACAGGTAGCCGAAAACGAAGGGTACCAAAAGTCCTAAAACGATGCCTACGAAATAGTTGTCAAATCTCTTGAGTTGCATAATTTATTGTCTTGCTTTTTGGAAAGTGGGGTAGTGTGTAGTATCAACGGAGGTAGGTGTGATGGCGATATAGCCGTTTTTCATCACACTCTCGTCGGTATCACAGGCTTCGGGTTCGATGTTCCTAAACACACCTTTCATAAGGTAGAATGTTCCGCCGTTAGGGTCGTGGTATTCGGCAAACTCGTCGTCCCAATAGCCTTTACATTGGCGTGCAAACTGAAATCCTTTGAGTGGTCCTGTAGGCGCATTGACATTGAAGCAAACGCCCCGCTCTACGCTCATTTCGATGAGTTTCTGTGTGATAGGAAGCAGGTACGGCTTATAGTGGGAGAAGTCGGCTTCCATTCGGTGGTCGTCAAGCGAGAAGCCGATTGACGGTATTCCGTATTCGGCACCCACATAGACGGCTCCCATAGTGCCTGAATAGATAACATTGACGGCAGCGTTTGAGCCATGGTTGATACCGGCTACAAGAAGGTCGGGTTTGAGGTCGTGGCAAACTATTTCAAGTCCCATCTTGACGCAGTCAGACGGTGTGCCATTGCAGGTATAGACTCTTTTGCCATCGGTTTGTTCGACTAAATCTATTCGTAGCATCTTGCCTACGGAAATAGCGTTTGACATACCGCTTTGTGCTGTTTTAGGTGCAACCACAATAACCTCGCCGAGCGTTTGCAACTGCTCGACAAGCAATCGTATTCCGGGTGTACCCCAACCGTCGTCGTTAGTAATAAGGATTCTCATTTACAATTTACAATTTACAATTTATACAATTCACCCTCATGCTGAACTTGTTTCAGCATCTAATCTATTCAGACCCTGAAACAAGTTCAGGGTGAGGAGTCACAATTGTTTTTCAACTTATTTAATAACTTCTTGTGCGAGGGCGTTAGCGGCCTGTTCGTCTTTGGCTTCGCTATAGATACGGATGATGGGTTCTGTGTTGGACTTGCGCAGGTGTACCCAACCGTGTTGAAAGTCGATTTTTACACCATCGCGAGTGTCGATTTGTTCATTCTTATATAGTTGTTTTACTTTCTCAAGCAAGGCATCGACATCGGTATCAGGTGTGAGGTCGATACGGTTCTTGCTGATGCAGTATTGCGGATAGCGTTTTTTCAGTTCTGAGACGGTGATGTTGCCGTTTGTTTCTTGTTCTTTAGCAAGCAGTGTGAGGAAAAGTGCTATACCAACGAGAGCGTCTCTTCCGGCGTGCAAGGCGGGATAGATGACTCCGCCGTTGCCTTCGCCGCCTATGATGGCATTGACACGCTTCATTTCCGTTACTACATTCACTTCGCCTACTGCTGCGGCTGAATACTGGCCACCGCGAGCGAGTGTAACATCGCGCAGTGCACGGGTGCTACTCAGGTTGCTCACCGTGTTGCCCGGAGTATGCTGAAGCACATAGTCTGCCACTGACACGAGAGTATATTCTTCGCCAAACATATCGCCGTTCTCGCAGACGATGGCAAGACGGTCTACATCAGGGTCAACTACGAAACCGACATCGGCTTTCTCTTGCCGCATAAGGTTGGAGATGTCTGTGAGGTTTTGCGGTATGGGTTCTGGTGTATGTGCAAACCTGCCGTTAGGCTCGGCGTTAAGGGCGATGATGTCGTCCACGCCTAAGGCTTTGAGCAGTGCCGGTACGGCAATGCCACCTACAGAGTTTATACCATCGAAGGCAACACGGAAATGTGCATTGTGGATGGCTTCAGTATCAACCAGTGGTAGGGCGAGTACGCCTTCTATATGCTTTTGAAGATAGTCTTTATGCGTGATAGAGCCTAAACTCATAACTTCGGCAAAAGTGAAATCTTCGTTTTCGGCTATCTGTAGCACCTGTTTGCCTTCCTTGTCGGAGAGGAACTGTCCTTGCTCGTTGAGCAGTTTGAGTGCGTTCCACTGAATAGGGTTGTGTGAGGCGGTGAGTATGATACCACCTGCCGCCTGTTCGCCGGTAACGGCAATCTCGGTTGTTGGTGTAGTGGCAAGACCGATGTTTACGACTTCGTAGCCCATCGCGACGAGTGTGTTGCTGACAAGTGCGTCGAGCATTGCGCCTGACAGACGAGCGTCTCTGCCTACAACGAGGCGGTTGTTATGGGGCAGGTTCTGACGGCGTTGTGTGGCGTATGCTGCGGTGAAGCGGACTATATCAACAGGGTTAAGACCTTCGCCGACCCGTCCGCCGATGGTGCCGCGAATACCCGAAATAGATTTTACAAGTGACATATTTAGAATTTCTTTATTTTGATGTGAATATCGTACCCGAAGGGTGTGACGGTAGTGCCGTCGTCGTCGAAGCCGAGTTTCGAGGGGCAGATGATAGTGGCTTTAGAGTTGCTATACTTCATATACTTCATCACGGTATGCCAAGCCGGACAGGTGTTGGCAGCGGTAACGCCGTATTGGAACTGCACGGGCCAGCCTGTGTCGTTGGTTGTCCAGAAACTGATGGTGTCGGACGGAATGTCGAGCGTATATTTGCGGTAGCGCATAACGATGTTGTCGTACAATCGCAGTGTGTCGCCATCGGTGTCGCCGGCATCGGAGAGGTGGAAATAGAGGTTGTCGTCGTCAATCTCGATGTAGTCTTTCTCGCCCCAAACGCCATCTGCCGGAACGGAGTCCAAGATATTGATATGGTTGCGTTTGATATACTCTTTGATGAGTTTTTTCTCCTTTTTGAGTTCGCGGGCATAACTACGATTGCAGGCAGTGAGTATCACCAAGCCCAAGATGCCCGATACGAATAGATACAAGATTTTTTTCATTATTGTACAGTTACTTTTAGGTCGATCCATATATTTTGATAGGGTTTGACTATATTGTTTCCACTTGCTCCGTAGGCATTGTACCATGGCACAACTACTCGGTAGTGGTCGCCATAGCACATCTTAAGCAGCAGTTGATCAATCATTCTCAGGGCTTCGCCTGTTCCGGCTTTAAGCAGTTGCTCATTATTAAAGAGCAGGTTGCCATAGAAATCGAATATGAGTGCGCGTACCATGACGATGTCGCCTTTGCGGATGCTATCGGTTGGTTGTGAAACAGTATCGTCTTCTAATTTGCAGAGCCAAAAGCCGTCTGTCTCTGTAAAGCGGAGACTGTCGTGCAAGGCAATGAAACGAGCAACTTCTTCGTCAGCCCTGTTAGCCATCTGTTGGCTTAACTGAGTGAGTTGCTGTTCGGTAGAGTCTTTGGCAACGCGGTTGGACGGTGTTTGTGGCTTGGTGGAGCAACTGTTGCAACTTTGTAGCCATACAACCACAAGTCCGATAACGGCAATATGTGCTATTTTTTTTAGCATTCTTTTTGAGCCAAGCGTAGCAGGTATTGTCCGTATGCCGTTTTTTCGAGTTGTTTGCCCAGTTCGTGCAGTTGTTGGTCGTTGATCCAGCGGTTGCGCCATGCTATCTCTTCGATGCAACTGACATAGAAACCTTGTCGGTTTTGTATGGTAGCAATGAAGTTGGATGCGTCCAAGAGGCTATCACAGTTGCCTGTGTCGAGCCATGCAAACCCGCGTCCTAACAGTTCTACACGGAGTTTGCCTTCGTTCATATAGACCTTATTGAGGTCCGTTATCTCGTACTCCCCACGGGCTGAAGGCTGAAGTTGTGCAGCTTTTTCGGTTACGGTGTTGTCGTAGAAATAGAGTCCGGGCACGGCATAGCTGCTTTTGGGTTTTTCGGGTTTCTCTTCGAGGCTGAGCACTTTGCCGTTATGGTCGAACTCCACCACTCCGTATGCACGAGGGTCTTGAACGGAATAGCCGAATATGCAGGCTCCTTCTTTCAAGTTTGAGGCACGGCGAAGTATCTCGCTGAAGCCCTGTCCGTAGAAAAGGTTGTCGCCTAAGATAAGGCATCCGGCTTCGCCTGCGAGGAACTCTTTGCCGAGCACGAAGGCCTGTGCAAGTCCGTTAGGCACAAGTTGTACCTTGTACTCGAAGTGCATTCCTATATGGCTACCGTCGCCCAAGAGTTGCTGAAACATAGGCAGGTCGCGAGGTGTGGAGATAACAAGCACCTCGCGTATGCCGGCAAGCATAAGCGTTGAGAGAGGGTAGTAGATCATCGGCTTGTCATAGACAGGCATTATCTGTTTGCTAATCGCTTTTGAAAGCGGATACAGACGGGTGGCACTACCACCGGCTAAGATTATTCCTTTCATATTTGTTGCTTTTTTAGTAATCGAGTATTTGTTAAACCCTACAAAGATACAATTTTTTATTGATTTTAACAAATTTTTTCTCTTTCGGGATATTTTTAGCATATTTGCGCAATTTTTGTAGATAACGACTTCTACAAATACAGGAATAGCACGCGATCATGGTATCGGTTTTGCGTATCATGGCAGAGGATTTGCCACTACTTTATGAATAGGTATAGAATAAAATGCATTCATGAACCTCATTTTAACACTCTAAAGTTGTCTTGAACCTAACAAAAAATCCCACCATACAAGATAGGCGTTTTTACGCCGCCTTTGTATGATGGGAAGAATGATGCCTGCATGAGGACTACCCAACAAAAAAAGCGAGAGTTGCAAAGTATTACGCAAAAACGCTTAATCAAATATGTCTTGAACTGTAGCCCTTTGCGGGTCATTTCTAGAATTTAGTTTCTTAGCCCATAGGCAAAATCTTTATTTCTGGTTGTTTATGTTGTTATAATTCATTTTTCAGGATTGATTATCTCCCAGTGTCCGGTTTTGTTACTCCTTTTACGCTGAACAAGCTTTTTGTCAATTAACTTTTGGATTGCACGCTTAATGGTAGCTTCACTAACTTTCAATTGTTGCGCAATCTCACTACGACTATAAGAAGGGTGCTCTTTGATGATATTAACTATAGCTCTCTCAATGAGTGTTATAGATTTTATCGGGTCATTTATCGGGTCATCGACTTCTCACGCAACACCTCGTATGCACTCATATTGAGACGAGATATGAGTTCAGACTTAATCATGCCACACACAAACACACACACAAGTACAAAAAAAGAATGAAATACGCAAATTTTTTGATTTTTTATCATATCATTTGCAAAAGTGCTTAAAAAGTAGTAATTTTGTAAGCTTGAATAATTAAAAACAAAATAAATGAAAAAGAATATAGATTGGAGTAGATTAGGTTTTCATTACACAGAAACAGACACTATCGTCCGCAGTCATTATAAGGATGGCCGTTGGAGCAAGCCTTATCTGACTCAAGACAAGACTATCAATCTGCATCTTTCTGCCACTTGCCTTCATTATGGTCAGGAGGCGTTTGAGGGCTTGAAGGCTTTTCGCGGTGCAGACGGTAAGATTCGTATTTTCCGTATGAACGCCAATGCCGAGAGATTGTGGCAGTCGGCAATAGGGCTTGCTATGGCACCTGTGCCTACTTCGCTTTTCCGTGAGGCGGTGTTGCTTGCTCTGTCGGGCAACATTGATTATCTGCCCCCATACGAGACGGGTGCAACGCTGTATTTCCGTCCGCTACTTATCGGTACGAGTCCGCGCTTGGGCGTAGGTACTGCTCAGGAATATGAGTTTGTTATCATACCAAGTCCTATAGGTGCTTATTTCAAAGACGGTTTTCGCGGAACGCCGTTTATCATTGATCGCACTGTTGATCGTGCCGCACCTTTAGGAACGGGCAGATATAAAGTGGGCGGAAACTATGCGGCATCGTTTCGTGCAACTGAACCTGCTCATAAACAGGGACTGTCGGTGATTTTTGTAGATTCAGTCCATCGTAAGTATATTGACGAATGTGGTGCCGCCAATTTCTTCGGTGTGAAAGACGGTGTATATATAACCCCTGCATCGACTTCCATTTTGCCGAGTATCACCAACGACTCGCTTATGACGCTTTGCAAGGAGGTTGGTATTCCGGTCGAACGCCGTCCGATATTGGTTGAGGAGTTAGGCGATATGTCGGAGTGCGGTGCAGTGGGTACGGCGGCTGTTATAGCACCGATATCGCTTGTTATTGACCCTGATACGGGACGCACATATACTTTTGGCGAGGAACCCGGACAAGTAAGCAAACTGCTGTATAAGTTGCTTCAGGACATACAATATGGCAGGTCGGAAGATAAGCACGGATGGTGTGATGTAATTGATAATTAGCGATGAAGTTAGCACTTTTAGGATATGGCAAGATGGGGCATGCAGTAGAGCGTGTAGCCATTGAGCGAGGTCATGAGGTGGTGTGCATTATTGACCCGTTGGAGCAAGGAGCAAGGAGCAAAGAACAAGGACTTGCAAATGCGGATGTGGCTATTGAGTTTTCTACACCTAAGACGGCTGTACAGAACATACGCATTGCTTGGAAAAATAACTTGCCAATTGTCAGTGGTACAACGGGTTGGGCCACTGAACTGCCCAAATTGCAGGATGAATTGAAAAATAACCAAAAAGCACTTTTCTGGTCGTCGAACTTCTCGATAGGTGTGAATCTGTTTTTGTTGCTCAACAAACGGTTGGCAGAAATGTTGAAGCCATACGATTATGAGCCTTCGATAACGGAAACGCATCATATACACAAGTTGGACGCACCATCCGGTACGGCTTTGACTATTCAGAAAACGATTGAACCGATACTTGAAAGATACATACCGATAGAGAGTATAAGAGAGGGCGAAGTGGCAGGTATACATAGTGTTAGGTATGAATCAGATGCCGACATCATAGAATTTAGACACGAAGCCAAGTCGCGACGGGGCTTTGCCTTGGGGGCAGTTTTGGCGGCTGAATTTATAAAAGGAAAAACGGGATTTTTCTCAATGGAGGATTTGATGGGATTTTAGACCGCTGTTGCTGTTGGAAGTTAAATATAAATACTAATTGCTAATTCCTCATTCTGACGAAGGTCAGAATCTCAATAATAAGGAATAAGATGCTGAAACAAGTTCAGCATGAGGGTAAATTGTTAATTGTAAATTGTTAATTGTAATATGAAAAATATACCTTTGAAACAATGGCTTAAGGCCGCCTTTTGGGGCATATTGTATATACTTTTTCTTTGCTGGCATGGTAACTGGTGGTGGATATTCGTACTACCCTTTATCATAGATGCTTTCACAACCAATTTCATCCCTTGGACTTGGTGGAAGCGTTTTCGTCCTTCAGAACCAGGGGAGGCTGAAAACCCGCATTCCAACCGCGTGTTGTATAACATTTTCTCGTGGATAGATGCCATAGTGTTTGCGCTTGTGGCTGTTTATTTCATCAACCTATACGCTTTTCAGAACTATCAGATACCTTCGTCCTCGCTTGAGAAATCGCTGTTGGTGGGCGACTTCCTGTATGTGTCGAAAGCATCATACGGAGCAAGAGTTCCGAACACTCCGCTCTCAATGCCACTTATGCAGCATACTTTTCCTCAGTGGCTCGGCGGAGGTAAGTCGTTTATAGAGAAACCGCAATGGAAATATCGTCGTTTGAAAGGCTGGGACCACCCGAAAAAAGGTGATATAGTAGTGTTTAATGTACCTTCGGGCGACACCGTTGCACTCAAAGTACAAAACCCTGACTATTATACACTTTGCTATTATTATGGCAGAGAAATGGTGAATACTCGTAAAGATATTTTTGGTGATATTGTCTATCGTCCGGTTGACCGCCGTGAGAACTATGTTAAACGCTGTGTGGGCGAACCCGGAGATACCTTGCAGATAATTGACAATCAGATATATATCAACGGACAAGTATTGCCCGACAGAGAGGGTGTGCAGTACAATTATTATGTTCAGACCAACGGACACCGCTTCAAAGATGAGGAGTTGGACGAGATAGGTATAAGCCACGACGACCGCCAACTTATCAAAGCCAACGATAAGGGCAAAAATGATATTGCATCGTTGGGGCTCAATCCGTCTTATCCTGTTTATCATTTCCCGCTTACACAAGATATGCTACTTAAGTTCCAGAAAAACAAGCATGTGAGCAGGATAATAATAGAACCGAGTTCGCGTGGCGGTGAGGTCTATCCGTTGGGGCATAACAATTGGACTCGCGACAACTACGGACCTGTTTATCTGCCAAAGAAAGGCGATTGCGTGCCACTTACTGCAGATAATTATTGGTTCTATAAACACGCCATTGAGCATTACGAGCATCAGCAGTTAAGTCTCAAAGACAGTGTTGTTTATCTTAATGGCATGCCTGCAGATGGTTATACTTTTGAGATGGACTATTACTGGATGATGGGCGACAACCGTCATAACTCTGCCGACTCGCGCTACTGGGGAATGGTGCCGGAAGACCATATTGTCGGTCGTCCGGTAAGGATATGGCTGTCTTTGGACAAAGATAAGAGCGGTATAAACCATATCCGCTGGAACAGGATTGGCAAAAAAGCTTGGGAGTAAAATAGAGTTAATAATTTTCAACTTTCAAATATATTATGTTGCAATCAATGACGGGTTATGGAAAAGCCCGATTTACATTAAATAACCAACCTTATGTAATAGAGGTTAAGAGTCTCAACTCGAAGCAGATGGACCTGTTTGTGCGTATCCCGACCCGTATGCGCGAGAAGGAACTGAGCCTGAGAAGTCTGCTGACAGAGCGTCTATTGCACGGCAAAGTGGATTTCACTATAACGGAAGATAATAGCGTTACGAAAAATACTTTTACCCCTATCAACAAAGAAGCACTCAACTATTATCTTGCTGAACTGAAGGCAGTTGCAGAGGCAAACCAACTCCATACAGACATACTTCAGACAGCGATGCGTTTGCCGGATGTAATGAAGACAAGCGAGCAAGGTGAACTCTCGGAAGAGGAGAATGCTGTGTTGTATATCGCTGTTAATGAGGCTATTGAGGCATTGCAATCGTTCCGCCATCAGGAGGGTAGGGCGCTTGAGGCTATGTTTGAAGAAAAACTCAGTGGTATAGAGCATTTGCTCGGTGAGGTCGAACCGCTTGAGAAACAGCGTATTGTGAATATAAGAGAGCGTATCTTGTCAGGGCTTGAGCAGTTAAAGCAAGATATGAAGCAAGATATTGATAACAACCGTCTGGAGCAGGAGATGATTTTCTATCTTGAGAAACTTGATATTACAGAGGAGAAAGTGCGACTCAGAAACCATATCCGCTATTTCCGTGAGACAATGAAGAACACTGATGGTCAGTCGGTCGGAAAGAAGTTAGGTTTTATTGCACAAGAGATGGGGCGCGAGATAAACACGCTTGGCAGTAAATCAAATTTCGCAGAGATGCAGATTCTGGTAGTGAAGATGAAAGATTTGCTCGAACAGATAAAGGAGCAGGTGCTTAATGTACTTTAAGGTATCATAAATGCATATCAGTGGCTCCTGAAATCTCGGTTGATACTTCCCCTATTGAGCCACATTGCTGGTTAACACCGGTATATACTCTTATGAAGTCCGCACAAGGTAACTTAACCTTGTTTCCTTTCTCATCTACAGCCCAATCGATATTGAAACTGCAAAGTCTTGTAGAGTCGTTGGGGGCATTGTCGGCATAGCCCCAGTCGTAGGCATAAAGAACAAAATACGGAAAACCGTTGAGCAACTCAAGTTCGGCATTTTTCGGAAGACAAGTGCCTGTGAATGTCAAATCTTCGTTTATCCATTTTGGAAAATAGGCTTGTTGGTGGTACGGGTTGCGTGCCACTTTGCCGTTGTCGCCGTAGTTGTCGGTCCAGAGAATTTCAAGAGTGTCTGTGGCGGGTTGTTGGTAGGTTATGCTGTAGTTTTTCTTTGTTTGTTCGTTGCCATATTCCGAGCCTGCAAGTTCGTAGAAAATGTCGTCAGGCAGACCGTTCTCGTTCTCGTCGATACTGACCATGACAATGCCGGGTTCACAGGCTCCGCCCGGGCGGTCTTGCGATTTGTTTTCCGTAAAGAAGGCGTTACCGCGAATGTAGAAGTCGAGCGAATCGGGAATGTTGACAACAGTGTGGTCGAAGCGGAAAGTGAGGTAGCCACCGTAGGAACCGAGACATACCATTGAGCCGTTGTTGTGGGCAATAGCGAGAGTGGCTTTCTGTAGCATTGTTTGTTCGGTGTCGCCCTGTTCATATTCGGGCATGGTGTTGATGAACTGTCCGGGTGCGGGGCGGTATTCTACAACTTGCTGTATATATGGCGAATAGGCTATCTGTTCTTCTTCCACTATTATTGTAGAGTTGTGTTGAAGCAGTCCGTCGGTGGTTTGCAAGGTGAGCGTAAGGCTGTATGTGCCGGTGTCGGCTGTGCAGAAAAGAAAACGCTTGTCAGTTGAGGTTAGTTTATGGTTTTGTGAGCCGTTTTTTCTACATTCCCACAAATATGTATCGGCTTGAATATCAGAGTGTAGAATGAGTTTCTGCATACGGGGTATGCGGTAACTGTCGTCAAGGCCGATACCGATGAGTTGCGGTTCGCGTTTGCAACCGCAAAATAGAAGTGTTATAAGGGTTGCACTGACCAATAGAAAATTAAATATATGTCTTAATGTGTGAATCATTTTTTCATTAATTTTATTTTTATTTTGCGATTATTTCGCAAGTAGGGGTACTCGCATTCACTGCGACTACAAAGATACAAAAATATGACGGAAAATGCAAGTTTTTGCCAATCATAATTACAAGATAGCAAAAATTTGCTTTTTATGTCATTTTTTTAGATTATGCTTAATAAATGATAAGTTTTTAACAATAATTGTTATTTTTGTTTTTGATTATTTTTTGTAAATTTGCAATTGCTGAAAAATATGCTTTTTTGCAGATAATAATCTAAAAATCATTTATATTTTATGAAAAGAATTTTTGTTGCATGTATGTTGGTTTTAGGTCTTTTTTTGCCTATCTCCCTTCATGCGCAGCAGCTGCCTGACTCAGGGTTTGAAGATTGGTCGGGCGAGAAGTTCGACGGCAGCATTCAACTTAAGTACTGGAACGCATCGAATGTGTCGCAAGTCGGGTTTAAGTTTAATTTCGTAACTCGCGAGGCAGGACATTCGGGCTCGTATAGTGCAAGGATAATTGAGCGTGAGGTAGGTGCAATGGGTATAACGGAAACTTCCCCCGCATATTTGTCGCTTGGTCAGCCTTGGACTTATCTTGAGTCGATAACGAAGATAAGTCAGGCAACAGCCGGTTGTGCCGGTGGTATAAAATTCACTTATCGCCCTGACTCTGTGGAGGTTTGGCTCAAGCGTACAGGTGCTGATTGGGCAAAAGAGGACTACCATGTGCTTTATTATTCGTGGAAGGGTACGGCTCAGTCGGACAAGTACAAAGGTAAGAACGGCAACTGTACGAGTGTTACGAAGACCAACGAGGAGTCGGATGTTAGGCTTGTTATGAACCATAACGAGTGTGGTACGACGCAGAAGGCTGTGCAGGTTTGCGAAGGTTGGCATCGCACAAGAGGACAGATGAACAACTGGACAAGAATAGTTATTCCCGTTTATTATATGTCTGACGAGAAGCCGGATATGTGTAATGTCATTTTCTCGGCGAGTAACTATCCAAACTATCGTGCCAATTCGGGTTTGTATGCCGGCAACGACTTGTATATAGACGATATAAAAATGATTTATTCGTCAGAGATTCAGGCACTTTTCATAGGTGGCAAGCAGTGGAAGGGTTTTGATCCTACAAGTTCTGACGAGCAGGTTTATTCAGTAGGCAAGGGCGTTAGCACTATACCTGAGATCCGTGCCGTTCGCGGTATAGGAACGCTGACCAACCCGCGTGGTGAGACAGGTAACTTCACCGGCAGGACATTGTCAGGCTCGGAGATAACGATTACTAACGGCAAGATTGACGGTGCCGCTACGGTTATCACCGTTAAGGCAGAAGACGGATTTTCGACGCATACTTATAAGATAAAATTTGTTTCGGCACCTTCGGACAATGCCAAGTTGGCTGACATTCTGGTCAATGGTAGTTCGATGACAAATTTCTCGCCAAACAACAGGAACTTCACAGTATCGTTGCCATACGGCACTACCGCAGCCCCTGTTGTTGAGGCTATCAAAGCAGAAGACGGTCAGACAGTTAAGATAACTCAAGCCGGTTCAACTTCAGGTACCTGCACCATACAGGTAACGGCTGCCGATGGCAAGACGACAGGTACTTATACCATAAATTTTACGGTGGCATTGCTTGCAGACAATACGCTTGTTGGCATAAAAGTTAATGGTGAGGAGATTGCGGGGTTTAATCCGCAACAGAATATCTATACGGTTGAGTTGCCACTTGGAACTACGGAAATGCCTAAGGTTGAGGCTGTTTCTGCATATCCGAAAAACGAGCAGACTATTGTTTATACTGCCCCGCAGAAGATAGATGGAGGTCAGTATCAGATCAGTGTGTCTGTGCCGGGCAATGCCATAACAAAGACTTACAAACTGAATTTCAAGATAACGGCTTCGTCGAACTGCAGTTTGAAAGACTTAAAGGTGATAGGCTATGAGGATAAGTTCTTGTTTGAGGCATTCCGTTTGGCATATTATATATCGCTACCATTGGGAACGACCGAACTGCCTGAGATAGTGTGGGTTGCAGGCGATAGTTATCAAACCATAGAGCGCACCGACGAGGGCGTTGACGGAATAACGCGTATTGTCGTTACTGCCGCCAATGGCGATAGCAAGACATATAAGATTTCGTTCTCGACTGAGAAGTCGTCGCGTACGGATTTGAAGGCTGTCTATGTGGATGGCAAGCCGTTGGCTGATTTTAACCCCAACCAACTCACATATAAGATTAACCTTGCAACGGGTGTAACGGAGATACCTGAGGTTACCTGCGATAAAGGTGATGAGTATCAGACTGTTCTTATCCGCCAGACGGGTAATACCGTTCGTCTGCAAGTAACGGCAGGCGATGGCTCAACGGCAATCTATCAACTTGATTTTGTATTTAAGCAGGCTGACAATGCTTTGCTTCAGATGATTTATATTGATGGCAAGGAACTGACGGGTTTTGCTGTTGATAAATACGAATACACATATAATCTACCATCGTCATATACTTCACAACCGAATGTTACTTGGCTTCAAGGCGATGAGTATCAGACTGTTTCGAAACGGCAGAAGGGTGGTGTAACCGGCGATTGTATTCTGACGGTTCGCTCGCAAGCAGGTACGACCAACACTTATACAATACATTTCACGCAGTCTGTTTCAACCGAGACCACCCTTAAGATGATTTACATTGACGGAGTGGAGATTGAAGGTTTTTCGGCTGAAAAGTTGGAATATACCGTTTCTCTGCCTGCCGGTCAGGCTACGATGCCGAAAGTAACATATCAAAAGGCTGACGAGTCGGAGCAAGTGATTGAACTGACAGAAAATCAGAAGGTAACGCTTATTGTCTCGGCTCAAAACGGAGATAGCAGGACTTATATTGTTCGTTTCACACTGCCGATGTCGGACAATGCTTTGCTTCAAATGATTTATCTTGATGGTAAAGTGCTTGATGGCTTCGACCAAAACATCCTTGCTTACACCTGTGAGATACAAAATGGCAAAGTACCCGTTATAACAGTCTTGAAATCAGCAGGTCAGCAAGTTACGATACAAAATTCAACGGGCGTTGGTACTGCATATATTACCGTTACGCCAGAGCAAGGTGAGGGGAATATATATACCATCACTTTCACCGAAGCGATGCCACAGGATGTTCGCCTGACAAGTATCAAGGTTGATGGCACCGAGATTGAAGGCTTCAGCCCTGAAACAAATGAATATACCATAAGTTACGAGGGCGATCGTCCCGAAGTTAGTTATACCGCCGTTGACGGTCAGACAGTAAGCGTCTTATGGGAGGCGGACAGAGTGCGTCTGCTCGTGGAAAACGAAGGCAAGGTGGCTTACTACACTATCAATCTCAAACGCCAACAATCTGCTACAGTAACCCTGAAAGAGATATTGCTTGACGGAACACTCATTGAAGGTTATAAACCCGAAAAGACTGAATATAAGATTGTTGTTCCTGCCGGACAAGTGATTCCGACAATAAGTTATACAAAGCAAGACGACACGCAGGTTGTGTTTGGCGGACAGACAGCAAAGAATGAGGTTTCGCTTGTTGTAGTGGCAGAGTCGGGCGACAAAGGTACTTATACCTTAACCTTTGATGTTCAGCCATATACATCAACTGACCTTGTGGCTGTTTATCTTGATGGTGAGGCGGTAGAACTGCTGAAAGGCAAGTATGACTATAGTTTTGAACTTGAGGAGCAACACCCGATGCCGACACTTACCTATACTGCCGACAAAGGTCAGACTGTGATGTCCTATAACGCTTCTGATATTGAGCAGGTTATCATCGTTACTGCCGTAAATGGAAGTCAGGCTACTTATCATTTCAACTACAATGTGAAGTACTTGACCGATGCTGATTTGAAAGGCTTGTATATTGACGGTAAGGAACTGCCGGACTTTGCATCTGACAAGTTGGAATATACATATACCTTGCCTTGGCGGACACGTGCCGTTCCATCGGTTCAGCCGGTGCTTAATAGCGAGACGCAAACAGTTGTGGTTACATACAATGGTGTCAATGAAAAGACATATATCAAAGTTGTAGCGTCAGACGGTGTAACGGAAAAGGTATATTCCGTTCAATTTGATGTGATTAAATCGAAGAATACGCAGTTGGATTATATCGTTTTGTCGGATGTAGATTTTGATTTTGACCCTGCCAAAACCGATTATACAATAACTCTGCCATACGGCATCAACAAGGCTCCGCAACTGTTCTACAAGAAGCAGGAGGAGGAACAGCAAGTCTCTCTCCATCTTGCCCCTGTTACGGAACCAACGACCATGACCGTTACGGCCGAGAATGGTGATACACGCACTTATACCTTCCTCTTTAAGGTGCAACCCGCTGTTGGCAAGAATGTACTGAAGTCGCTTATAGTCAGGGAAACAGAATATTCTATTCCGTTGAACGACAGTCAGATGGAATATGAGGTGAGACTACCTTTCGGCACTACTTCATTTACACTTGATTATGAGAAGTCGTTTGCCGAGCAGACTGTGTGGATGCGTCAGGGCGGTTTGCTTGAACCGACTGTTATCACCGTTCGTGGCAACCGTGATACGGACGACGACAAGAAATATACTATTATACCTGTTGTGGCAGACAATCCTGCCGTCTTGAAATCAATAACTATCAACGATGAGTTGTTAGCAGACTTTGACCCGCAGCGGTTCTCGTATATCGTCAATACCGAATACAAAGGCTCTAATCCTATTGTTACTTGGACTCAAGAAGAGGAGGTCGATGGCAACCGTGTCAATGTTAATGTGCAGATTATCAATTCGAAACATTGGCGTGCGTTGGTTACTTGCGGTGAGTTTAGCAACTATTATGACTTGTGGTTCTATTATCCTGCCGATGTCGTTCCCAATTGTGAGTTCAAAGATTGGACCACGGCTGCGAACAACGATGCACAGAAGCCTGTTTCGTGGCAGGTGCTTGCCGACTATTTTGATAAGTTCACGGTCGTTCTAAGTACTCATACCTTCGGTCAGGAGGTAACAAAGTCGGGCACGGATGCAGTGTTGCTCTCTACAAAGATTTCGGGCGGTGTGTCGGCATACGGTGGTGCACTTGGCGGTTATGTGCCGGGCTTCATCACCTTAGGTTCAATAACAGGTAACCTTGCCGTTGCAGGTGCTTCAACCTTTACCGTTCAGGGTGGTATAGACTTCCATAACTCGCCCGACGAACTTATTGTCAGAACTCGTGCTTCGTCGGTAAGTAACTCAAACAGAATTGTTTATCAACTGTGGGGTGCAATGGGTAATGCCGAAAAAGTGTTAAGTACAAGCACGGAGTCGGCTTATACTACTCATACTATTGACCTTACGGAAGTGAATCAGAAAGTAGGTGCTCCGACGCAGATGAACATTATTCTCAACTCTGCTTTCCAAGAGTCTGCTTATCAGACCACATCAGGCAGTTCGGCTGAGATGTATGTTGATTATGTGCGTATTGCATACAACAGCAAACTTGCCGGCATAAAGGTTGATGGCTCAGAAGCCACAAAAGACGGCACAAGTTTCACTTATACCTTGCCGACGGCAGAGTATTACGGAACACCTGAATTGACTTTCACCGGTGAGGTAGAGGATCAAGCGCGACAGATTGTTTGGTCAGAGGAGAAAAACGGTGTCCGCACGGCTGAGATTCGCAACTTTGCAGAGGACGGTTCTTATACTGACTATACTTTAACTTTGACTCGTCCGTTGTCAGACAATAACTTATTGACTTCGATTGAATTAGACGGTGAGATGCTTCAAGGCTTCAATCCTGAAACGAAGGAATATGCATATAATATGCCTTACGGCACAACCCGTATGCCTGATGTTAATGTCGGTCTTGCTACCAATCGTCAAACTGTCTTTTTCATAGAAGGCAAGAGCACGATTGAGATAACAGTAAAAGCAGAAAACGGCAGTGAGAGCGTTTATCGAATACAGATAACTCGCAAGTCGTCGTCGGATACGAGTTTGAGAAACCTTGCTTGTGAGGGACTTGAGTTCGAACCCGAGACACACCAATATACTCTAACGGGCAAGTATATGCCTGAACTGAGTATCTTAAAACAATCTGATGGTCAGACGGTTGAGTTGGATAATGAAGGTAAGATAACCGTCACAGCCGAAGACGGGACAGTTGGTACTTACACTATCTCGCTCACAGAACCAGAGCAAACAACTTCGGGTCTGCTTTCGCAGATAACGCTTGACGGCGAAGATTTGGAAGGTTTCAGTCCGAACACTTATACCTATCAGCATAAATACGCCCGTTTGCTTGGTTTTGCTCGTCAGTATGCGACCGACAAAGTGGTGGAGACGATACGCTTTACGGGTGTTGTTTTAGAGGTGGAAGGAACTGAAAAACATACATATACAGTTTCGTATCCTTCCAATCAAAGCGATAATGCGTTGCTTGAAAACATCATTCTTGACGGAAAGGACTATGCCGATTTCTTTGCTGGTCTGACAAGTTACACTTTGCCTTTCTCTGCACCTGTTGATTTGCGTCTTATTGGTGAGCAGGGTCAGCGCATAAGTGTTGTTCCAACGAGCGACAGCTATTCCGTTGAGGTAACAGCACCAAACGGCGAAGTGTCGCAGACTTATTCAATAGTGTTAGACCCTGTTGAGTCGGCTGATGCAACGATGCTTTCGGTTAATGTGCCTGATGCATATTTCTACGCCGACAAGACGGAACTCACTATACCTGTTGAGGTTGGCAATCCGAAGACTCAACAGCCGCAGATACCTGATGTGTGGTTCTACCCGACACACGGCAGTTCGAAAGTGGAATTGGAAGTTTCGCGCAACTTAGGCGAAGCATCATATTTCAGCATTGAGAGTGAGGACGCAACCGCTACTCGTCAGTATGATTTGACTTTCGTAGCAGACCTGTCGCACAACACTGATTTGAGTGGCATATATGTCAATGGCATTTTGGTTGATAAGTTCGACCCGCAACGGCATTTCTATTCTGCTATGGTGAATGCGGAAGCGGTGCTCGACTATTCGACTAACGATATGTTCCAGACCATCACTGTTATGAACATTGACGGTGATTATCAAATACATGTAGTGGCAGAAGATGGTAAGACGGAGGCAGATTATTATGTAACGGTGTTTAAGAAACCGCTGTCGGACAATGCTACGCTCAAGAACATACTGCTTAACAATCTCAGTTTCACGCAGTTCAGCGAAGATGCAGTGCCGTTCAACCCGATGAATAATCAGTATGTCATACCTATTGGCTCGTCGGTTGAACTGCCTGATGTAAGTTTTGAATTAGGTGCTGAAGGTCAAACTGTTACGGTTGAACACAGAAACGGCAATATCTTTGTTAATGTAACTGCACCTGACGGCAAAACGACTAACACTTATACACTTGCTTTCAATCAGAACATTTCTGACAATACTTATTTACGAAACATCTATGTTGGCAGTGAGACTATCAGTGGTTTTGACCGTACGCAGACGACTTACGAAGTGTTGTTAGCATCGGGTGCAAGTATGCCGACGGTAACACCGGTGAAAGATGAAGACGGTCAGCAACTGTCGCAAACAGTAGAGGGCAACAATGTGGTTATAGTTGTAACATCGGAAAGCGGCAACAAACAACGAACATATATTGTCAGTTTCGTTGTAAGTATGTCAAGCAACGCTTCGCTCTCGACTATACTCTTGAATAATAACGAGTTGGACGAGTTCGTGGCAAACACTTATTTCTATTCTATTCAACTCTCTGTTGGTGAGACCTTTAGGGCGGTTGAGCCTGTGGAAGGTGATGAGTGGCAGACGATTAAGGTTGATACTTTGGTTAATACGCCGTCTGAACAGACTCTGCAAATAGCGGTTACAGCGCAAGACGGCAGTGAGCAGGCATATATAGTGCAACAACTATTGACACTCTCATCGGAGAACCGTTTGGATATGATTTATATTGACGGTAAGCCTATAACCGACTTTACATCAGATACTTATAACTATATTGTTGCAGAACAAGGCGATATTACATACGATATACTTTCTTCAAGCGAACAAGTGGAAGTAGTTGAGACTGCCTTTGGTTATCAACTTGTGGTAACGGCAGAAGACGGTAGTCGGGCAACATATACTATCACTTATCAAAAACCGCTGTCTGATAACGCTTTATTGAAAGGTCTCAAGTATGGTGATACTGAAATTGAGAACTTCGACGAGGAGAAGTTTGACTATCGTGTGTCGTTGTTGTCTGGCTCGGAAACTCTGCCTATTGTTACATACATAAAATCGGAAGACGCACAGAATGTTACAGTTATGGTTGAGGGACAGGTGGTAAGTCTGACTGTTTTGGCAGAAGACGGTACCACAACAAACACTTACACCATAACGTTTATTATCGGAGAATCAACAAATGTATATCTTAAAGATATTCTGCAAGATAACGAGCCAATTGAAGGCTTTGAAAAAGAACAAAGCGACTATACAATAACTCTGCCTTACGGAACAAGCTCATTGCCGGAGATAACTGCTATGAAGTCGGATGAAAATCAGGTTGTTACGATAAGTAAGCCTAACGATATGACTTATGTTATAGAGGTTGTTGCGCCTGACGGTCAAACAACAGGCGAATATACCATTGTGTTTGTCGTAGAGAAATGCCCAATCAACACGCTTGAGGGTATAACTATTGACAATCAGGCTATTGAGGACTTTTCAAAAGATGTTTTGGAATATACTTTTTATTATCCGAATGGCACGAGCGAAGATGAGTTGCCCGATGCGGAAGATGTTGTATATCAACTCACTGACCCGACTGAGACTGTCATTGTAACGAAAGATAATAACACTATATATATCGAAGTTACGGCAGAAAACGGTGATGTAAGAACCTATTCGATTACGCTTCAGGTTGAGTTGCCAAATAATGCATTGCTTGATAATCTGACCGTTAATGGTGCTACAATTGCCGGTTTTGACCCGCAGAAATTCGAATACGAATACTCGCTTATGCAGGGAGAGGTGGAGCCGTTGTTAGAAGCTTCAGCACAAGATTCAACTGCTGAAATATCAATTACTTATCGCCATATAGAAGAAGGTTCGACAGGTGATACTACATTTATCTATTGCACCGCTCTTGATGGTACGACTGAGGTTTATCGCGTATATCTGCACTATACTGCGATTGACTATTTGGGCGATGCTTCGGGTAAGATAGTGCTCTTCAAGCACATAGCCGGAACCGACCAATATATGGCTTACTCGCTTCGTTATGGCGTTAGCGTGATGCTCTTTACTACTGACGGCAAGCGGGTTGTGGATGTGGCAGTACCGCCGTGCAACCCTAACGAGGCTGTATGGGATTACGACAAGGACGGAGAGGAACTGCTATACGATGTTACGCCGAATGCCAACGGAACGGTGGTTGATATACCGCACCGTGGCGAACCGTATATATATCTTATTAGACAGAACAACAAACGCCTTGAAAGCGGAAAAATAATGCTCGTACCATGATGTTGTTTTCAATAATAGTACCCGTTTATAACCGTCCGGAAGAGATGGACGAACTCTTGTACTCGCTCTGCCACCAGACCGACAAACTCTTTGAAGTCGTTGTGATGGAGGGCGTTTGCGAGCGTTCGTGCAGAAAAGTGTGTGAGGAATACAATAACGAGGTAGAGATACAGTTTCACAGGTTGGATACCGGTCGTAGTGAGCGTCGCAACGAGGGTATGCGGCTTGCCAAAGGCGACTATTTCGTTCTGCTTGACTCGGATGTAACTCTGCCGAACGATTATATTGAGAAATTGCGTAAGGCTCTGACTGATAACTATGTAGATTGTTTTGGCGGACCTGACACGATGAACGATAGTTTTTCACCGATGCAGAGGGCTGTGAATTTTGCAATGACATCAATGCTTACTACAGGTGGTATTCGTGGCAGGATGAAAGATAAGAGTAAGTATATGCCACGAGCGTTTAATATGGGTTTCTCGCGCGAGGTGTTCGAGAAGACGGGTGGCTATGTTGATATGATAGGTGAGGACACAGACCTGAGCCTGCGTATCCGTGAGGCGGGTTTTACAGTCAGGCTTATTCCTGAGGTTTTCGTTTATCACAAGCGACGTATTGACCTGAAAGGGCTTTTTCGTCAGGTCAATACCTTCGGTAAGGCTCGCGTGCTATTGTCAAAACGGCACAAAGGCTCGCTCAAACTGACACACCTGTTGCCCGCTTGTTTCGTCTTGGGACATTTGTTGTTGCTTGTGTTGGCATTGGCTTGGTCTTGGTGGTTTGTACTTCCGATATTGTTGTATGTAGTTACACTTTTCGTGGATGCTTTTAGACAAAGTAAGGACTTGAAAACTACGATGTTGAGTGTTGTGGCGAGTTACACTCAACTGACTGCATACGGACTTGGATTCATGGAGGAACTTGTAACGCATAAAGCAGAAAAACAGGCTGCGGAAAAACTGTATCGACAATAAGGCGGAAGTAGTAAATTGTAAATTGTAATTAGTGAATTGTATAATGAAAGTAGTTATTCTTGCCGGTGGTTTCGGCACTCGTTTTTCGGAAGCCACACAGTTGCTTCCCAAACCTATGATTGAGATAGGCGGTAAGCCTATATTATGGCATATAATGAAGATTTACAGCCACTTCGGCTTTAATGATTTTATTATCTGTTGCGGCTATAAGCAATATGTTATAAAAGAGTATTTTGCCAACTATTTCCGTCATAATTGCGACTTGCGTGTTGATTTGAGCAACAATACGCTTGAGGTATTGCGCAATCATTCAGAAAATTGGCGTGTTACGATGATTGATACGGGACTCAACACATTGACCGGTGGTCGCATCAAAAGGGTTGAGCAGTATGTTGGCGCAGAACGCTTTTTGTTGACTTATGGCGACGGAGTAGGTGATATAGATATTCCTGCAACCGTAAAGGCTCACGAGAAAGCAGGTAAGTTGCTGACAATGACCACTTATCAGCCAACGGGCAAACTCGGCGTTGTTGATATTGCTGACGATGGCACGGTGCGTAATTTCCTTGAGAAGCCCAAAGAGTCAGGCTCGTGGATCAATGCCGGTTTCTTTGTGTGCGAGCCTGAGGTATTCAGCGTATTAGGTAGTGATAATGAGATGTTTGAGCGTGAGCCGATGCAACGCCTCTTAGAGAAAAATCAGATCAACGCCTATCGTCATACAGGCTTCTGGAAACCGATGGATACACTGCGCGACAATCAGGAATTGAACCTGCTTTGGCAAGATGGCAATGCACCTTGGAAACTGTGGTAGATTTTGCCAAGTTCCCAAACGAAAATCGGCCAAGTTCCCAAACGTGTGAAAATAAATTTGCATATATAGCAGATTCTTAGTATATTTGCGATAAATTTTAATTTTGTGTCAGAATGAGTAATCCCATATATGCGCGAC
This sequence comes from Paludibacteraceae bacterium, assembly GCA_017480285.1. GTDB lineage: Bacteria > Bacteroidota > Bacteroidia > Bacteroidales > Paludibacteraceae > Colicola. The sequence continues at coordinate 31,813 of JAFVAX010000076.1, forward strand.
GACAATGTTCTTGTTGTTCCTATAGGATGTTTGAAAGATTAACTTAATAATAACCGAAGATACAATGATTTCGATAATAGTAGCCGTAGCAGAAGGCGGTGCCATAGGGCAAAAAGGTGATTTGCTTTGCCATCTGCCACTTGATTTACAACATTTTAAGCATATAACGAGCGGTCATACCGTGCTTATGGGTAAGCGTACATTTTTCTCACTGCCCAAGCATCCGCTGCCTAACCGCCGAAACATTGTGCTTACCGATATTCAGGGGGAGCAACTTGAAGGGGCGGAAATGGTGTATTCGCTCAAAGAAGCAATAGAGGCAGCAAGAGGCGAGCAGGAGGTGTTTATTATTGGTGGCGGAATGGTTTATCGGCAGTTTTTCCCGTATGCCGACAAATTGTATATCACTCATATTCACCACTCTTTTCCCGAGGCTGACACTTTTTTCCCTGAGATAAAGTTGGACGAATGGCAACTTTTGAGCGAGGAAAAAATCAGTGCAGATGAGAAAAATCCTTTTGATTTCACTTTTGCAGAGTACCTGCGCAAAAAATAGCACAAAAAAAATGAAAAAGTTTTTCCTTTTCCTATTTTTAATTTTACCGGCACTTGTTTTTGCCAATCGTATAAGTATTGACGAGGCTCGTCAGAGGGCGGAGACTTTTATACAAACGAAAAACCTTCGTAGGTCTCAGGCTCTTAGGCAGGTTCAAATTGCAAAGCGGAAAACCGTTCAAAACAGACAAGGCAGTCAAAAACAGCAGCAAACGTATTATATCTTTCGTTCCGACAACGGCTCTGCGCCTACAAGCGGACAAGATAATTTTGCAGTGACGGTTATTGCCGCCGCTGACGACCGTTTGCCTGCCATACTTGGCTATTCGGTTGAAAACCAACCGTCAATGCATGGCGACGACGAGTCGCTGCCACCTGCATTGGAAGCGTGGTTAGACGATTTTGACAATCTCGTAGAGCAATATGACAATGCGGGCGGGCAACCACAGACGCTCCGCAAGAGTCTGTCCTCAGAACCCGACCACGCTGCGATAGAGCCGATAATCACTGCCCAATGGTATCAGCGTGAGCCATACAACTTGACTTGTCCCGAATATCTTCAGACGGGGCTGAGGAGCATTACTGGTTGCGTGGCTACGGCTATGACGATGGCGATGTCGCATTACCGTTATCCCGACCATACCATAAAAGCCATTCCCAAATATACATACACCGGCACTTACGAAGGTGTGAGCACGAAGATAACCGTGCCGGCTATGCCGAACAATCTGTTTATCGACTGGGCGAATATCGTCGATTATTACGATACGCTTCACCCGCATTCTCCGGCGCAGGATACAGCCATCGCCAACCTGATGATGTATGCAGGCAAGTCGGTGAAGATGCAATATACGCCGAGCAGTTCGGGGGCTTATACCTACTATGTGGCAACCGCCTTGAAGACTTATTTCGGTTATCCGCAGAGTGTCATACACCAGCAAAGGGAGAGTTTTACGAGTGAGGAGTGGGACGAACTTATCTATAACGAGTTGGCATCCGACCGTCCTGTTGTATATCACGGCTCGACCACAACAGGTGGACATGCCTATATAGTGGACGGATACTATGCCGACGGCTACTACCATGTCAACTGGGGATGGGGTGGCTCGTACGACGGCTATTTCCTGCTCGATGTACTTAATCCACGCAATAACGACAAGGCGGGAGCAAGCAGTACGCGCGAGGGATATGTCCTTTCGTCGGGCGCTATCATAGGCATTACCACCGAGGCGATAGAACCCGTACCGGCGAGACTTATGATGGAACTGCAGCGCAATACCGCCGACAGTCTTTTCTATCGCTCGCGCAACTACACTACCGTTTCCACTACATTTGACATCGGAATAGCACTGCTTGACGGCAATGGCGGGATAAAGCGTATTCTCGATAAGAAAGAAAACATCGCTTATACCAACACCTCCATTAAGACTCACGGCTTTGCTATCAATCTCGCAGAAGAAGGCGTTTATCAGGTGGCTTTTGTAAGCCGTGTGAGCGGTACTGACGAGTGGATAATCAGTCCCAACTACAATCAGAACCGCGCATTAGTAACGGTTACCATTGACAAGGACGGCAATGCCACCTGCGGAGAAAATGCAGTAAATCTTGAAGTGTTGGAATACAATATAGGTCCTGCAGCTCAGGTGGATTCTCTATATAGCATCAATGCGCTTGTCAGAAACAACGGCACGGCAACCTATAACGACGCACTTTATTTACACTCGTTTGCATATAACGGTTACGAACACCGCGGAAATACGCAGTCTGTCTTTATCGAGGCGGGCAAGTCGGCTTGGGTAAGTGTGGGTATGACTCCGCGCTTCGGTGGGGAATATGAGTTATATCTGCTTACCACCAAAGAGTTCGATGAGGCGAATGTTATTGCTCACTGGCAACTAACCGTTCCCGCACCTACCGTTTCACATGCGCTGCAAGTAGCGGATTATAAGTTCTACGGACTCTCAGGCAATGAGGTTGAAGGCAATGCTCTTGCCGGAAACATAACAATCCGTAACATAGGCACTCAAGAGATGTCTTACCCCGTAGCGGTCAGACTATTACAACAGGAGTCAGCGACCGGCGATATGGTGTTGGTCAGCTCGCAATCAGTAGGGCAGGGTACCCGGCGGATTGAAGCTGGCGGAACTGCCGTGTATGATTTCGATTTCGACGGACTGCTGACCGACAGCGTTTATGCCATACAGGTCGTTTACGACAGTCTGACAACGGTTCGCCCGATTGACGGCGGATTCTATCAGATGTTCCCGTTGTGTAAAATGGTGGAGCAATACTCAACCGATGATGTCGCCGAGGTTATCGTAAACGGCGCAAGCACACCGTTTGCCTCATTGAAGGAAGCACTTGATTTCGCAGCAAAGAACCAACAGGCGGAGGTACGTCTGTTCAAAGACATCACCGATCTGAGCCAGCGCATAGTATATAAGAGTTCTGTTGATAATAATGTATGTACACTTGATTTGAACGGTCATCAGATTTCAGGAACAATAACTTCGTTACTGTATATCAAGTCAGTGGCAAAAGCACCTTGCACGTTTGTCCTGACGGATAACAGCCGGAGCAAGAGCGGCAAGATAAGCGTCAAAGCCGGCATGAACGGCGTATTACGTGCAGTATATGCCTATAGCGGTATCTTCAATCTCGCAGGTGGAACGATAGAGGCATGCAACACCCTTGCTTATTCCGTTATCAACAGCAAAGTGTCGGCTGTCGGAGTGTATGTGTGTCCGCAGATGCAGTTCGGCATGACTGGCGGTTCGATAGTCTGCCAAGCCGAGCGTTATGCATACGGTGTTGTATCATACGGTCAGTCGCAACTGACAGGCGGTACTCTGACCGTTCAGGGTGCTACCGCAGGCAGTGCGTTCGGACTCTATGTCCTCAACGGCAGCACGAATGCAGGAGGGTCATTGGCAGTCAACGTGAGCGGTGGCACAAACATATATGCAATCCGTGTCGGTGGCGGGACACCGAACAAGACCACCGGAACGGCTTACAACGGAGAGATAACAGTTGAAGGCGGTACATTCAATGTGGCGGCTCGGAAAAATGCGATAGGCGTATGCGTCTTTGGCTCGTCGGCGCAGATGTCCGATTTCGGGACACTTGCAAGTGCAGGCAAGGCGGTGATAAAAGGAGGCGTGTTCAATATCGATGCGGCAGAAAAAACAGCCTACGGAGTATATGTCAAAAAGCCGCTTTGTGAAGAGGCAGTGCCAAGTGCTCAGATACTCGGCGGCAAGTTCATGATAACCGGTAAGTCAATGCTAAAGGCGGTGAACAATGCGGCAAACGGCGAGGCTCTGCTTGTCGAAGGCGGGTTGTTCAATGTGAGCGGCTATCTCGCCAATTATACCGCACCGGCAAAAGATTGCAGCTATTATGTGAAAGCACTTTCGAAGAAATCGGAAGAATATATACAGGGTTACAAGTATATGATAGACCATGCAGTAGCTACGGTAAATAACGCCGGAGAAGATAAATACATCTGTTTCTCATCGCTTCAGGACGCCTTTAATTATGCTCCTAAGTTCGATAAGCCTGTAGTCAGACTGCTGGCTGACATAACCGGAATAGACCGGAAACTGATAGTCACTACCGACGGCATAGACTGCACGCTCGACCTCAACGGACACTTGCTGGAAGGCACTACCGACTCGTTGCTTTATGTCAGGTCGCGTGACAAAGAAAACGAAGGCTCATTCACTCTGACCGACGAAAGTCAAAGCGGAAAAGGCATTATCCGAACAAGAGCGGCACGCAATAAAATGCTGAAAGCCATTTATCAGACTGCGGGTGAGTTGCATGTCAGCAATTGTACTGTCGAAGCGGAAAACACGATGCAGTACTCATCAGCTGCAACAGGTGTCGCCGCAACAGCTGTTTATGTCGGACTTCAGAAGCATCTGTATCTGACGGATGCCACGCTCAATACCGTTTCGACACGCAGCGCTTATGGCGCTGTGGTTTACGGCGATACGTATATTGAAAATTCTAACGTAAATGCTACCGAAACATTGGCAGGAGCAGCCTATGGATTGTATGTGCTCTCAGGACATACCGAAGTGACAGGCTCAACGGTCATTACCGTCAATGGCACAATCAATGTTCACGGCATAAGGGTAGGAGGCGGCACTCCGAGTAATACGAAAGGTGCTGTCTATAACGGCGAGGTGGCCTTCAATAGCGGAACGGTTAATGTAACAGCAAGCACCAACAATGCCATCGGGGTTTGTGTGTTCGGCAAATCGTGCAATACTGAACTTTACGGACTTATAGCAGATGCAGGGACAGCCGTCATCAATGGCGGTACGTTCAATGTCTCAACGCAAGGCAAGGCAGCCGTCGGAGTGTATGTCGGCAAGGCTCTGACAGAAACAGTTGCACCCAAAGCCACAATCAACGCTGGCTACTTCAAGCTGTCATGCAATGGCTCTGCCCCCAAGGCGGTCAATACCGCAGCAGAGCACGACAAACTGCTTGTGCAGGGCGGAGTGTTCAGCCATAACGGCTACCTCAGTTACTATACCGCACCGAAGAAAGATTGTGATTACCATGTTGTTGCACTTTCCGATGCGGACGAACTGTACGGACAAGGCTATAGATATGCTGTTCGGAAACAGAACGCTGAACTAGAACCAAGACAGCAGGTAATGCAGCATCATAATACAATGTCCGGCACGCCCGATGAGGCACAGAACACCACTGTACTGACCGCAGCCGGTGAGATTATCGTTAGCGGACTTGAAGACGGCACTGTCATACGGCTGTATGATGTTTCAGGCAGACTGCTGCAAACAACTACCGCCAACGGCTACGAAACACACATACCAGTCAGCAAAGGTATATATATATTGCAGGCAGGTTCGTTTGCGAAAAAAGTTGTTGTGAAGTAAACGAAAGATGGTGTCAAATGATGTTTATGTTAAATTTTATAATCTTTTTAGACGCCAATAGCGATAACCAATATTTAATTTGAAAAATAGGCGAAATAAGTATTGAAAACATTACTTATTTCGCCTATTTTGTCATAACAGCAAATTAAACTTTGTCGGATTTTCATCGGGATTTCTGTCGGGATTCTGTCGGGATTTCTAAAAACAAAATCGGCTAACTTATTGTTAGCCAACTTTGTGTGAACCAGCTGGGGCTCGAACCCAGGACCCCATCCTTAAAAGGGATGTGCTCTACCTGCTGAGCTACTGATTCTCCATTATGTATGCCTTATCTCTTAAAAGCGGTGCAAAGGTACAACTTTTTTTTTAATTTTGCAAATTTTTTTCAAAAAATATCGTTATTTTTTTAGTTTTTTCTTTTTTTACCAATTTTTGTAAGGTGAAAATATAAAGGATACACCCTCATCCTGTACATTTACGGATGCGAAGTAACTTGCTCCAGAATCTTTGAATTTTTGAATCTTTGAATCTTTGAATCATTATCCCTTCGTTTGCAGACTTGCCTGCAAGATGCGGGAGTGGGGTGGAATATCGTGTGTCAGCCAGACATTACCTCCGATAACACTATCGTGTCCGATGGTTATTCGTCCGAGAATAGATGCATTGCTATAAATAGTTACATTATCTTCAATGATAGGGTGTCGCGGCAGGTCAACAGGATGTCCGTTTTCATCGTAATGGAAGTTTTTTGCTCCGAGTGTTACGCCTTGGTAGAGCATTACATTATTGCCTATGATGGTAGTTGCCCCAACAACAATGCCTGTTCCGTGGTCAATGGCAAAATACTCGCCTATCGTGGCAGCAGGATGTATATCAATACCTGTTGTTGAATGTGCTTGTTCGGCAATGATTCTCGGTATGATGGGTATGCCGAGTTTGCAGAGTTCGTGTGCAATACGATGATGTAGCATCACCTGTATGGCAGGATACGAAAAAACAACTTCGCCATAGCTTTGTGCTGCCGGATCGCGCTTGGCAACTGCTTCTATATCAGTCAGTAGAAGTCGTTTAATTTCCGGCAGTTGTTTCATAAAAGCATTGGTTTTTTTAGTGGCTTCGCTTTGCATTACGCTCTCGTCTTTCTCGCAGCAGAAGACATAACCGCGTGCTATCTGTCGTTGCAATAACTCGCTAATGCGCTGAAGGTCAATGCCTATTTGATACATACGGGTGTTCTCTGAAAAGTATTTGTCGTAGAAAAAATCGTGGAAAAGCACACCTTTGATCAGTTGCAGTATCTCAGTCAGTTCGCTGACAGATGGCAGTTTTGAGCCTGTCCGCAATTGCATTTGCTCCTCTTGCTTGGTTACAGACGATAACTGTCGGGCTAAAAGTTCAAGTTGATTGTCGGTTTGCATAAATCTCTAACTGTATTAAAATCAACAGAATAAGCCTGTGCTTAGGTATCTTTCACCAGTGTCAGGCAGAAGGCATACTATCGTTTTGCCGTTATTTTCCGATAGTCGCGCTAAGGTAAGTGCCGCATAGAAAGCAGCACCTGATGATATGCCAACGAGTAGTCCTTGTGTGTAGGCAAGCATACGAGCACATTCTGTCGCTTGTTCGTCGGTAACGGCTATGATGCTATCAACCAAGTTCTTGTCGTAGGTTTGGGGTACGAAACCGGCACCTATGCCTTGAATCTTATGTTTGCCTGGAATGCCTGTGCTAAGAACGGCTGATGATGCCGGTTCAACGGCTATAATCTTGATGTCGGGATTATGTCTTTTTAGTGTTTTGGCGGTGCCTGAGATTGTCCCGCCTGTGCCTACTCCCGAAACAAACATATCTATATGTCCTTCTGTATCTGACCATATCTCTTCGCCGGTTGTGGTTTCGTGAATTGCAGGATTAGCGGGATTGGTGAATTGACCGAGAATGATTGCGTCAGGAATGGTATTTCTCAATTCTTCCGCTTTTCGTATGGCACCGCTCATGCCTTCGCTACCCGGTGTGAGAACGAGTTCTGCACCATAGGCTCGGAGCAGATTTCTTCGTTCTTGAGACATAGTGTCGGGCATAGTGAGAATGACCCGATAGCCTTTTGCCGTGCCAACCCAAGCAAGTCCTACGCCGGTGTTTCCGGAAGTGGGCTCGATAATAACAGAGCCTGTGTGTAGTAAGCCTTTGTTTTCGGCATCTTCAATCATTGATAGAGCCACACGGTCCTTTACGCTACCTCCGGGATTGAAGTATTCTAATTTAGCGATTATGTCTGCTTTTTGTCCTTCAAGACCGTTGATGCGAAGCAGTGGTGTATGTCCGATAAGGTCGGTAAGTCGGTCGTAAATCATAGATTCAAAAATTCAAAATTTCAAAAATTCAAAGATTCGCCATTGCCTCATGCTGCACGCTTGCGATGCGAAGCAACTTGTTTCAGCATCTCGTCTTTTTTAGACCCAGACCTTCTTATCTCACTTCGTTTGAACGATCTGCTTCGCTGTGCGTCAGGGTGAGGAATATCAATTATCAACTATTTTAACTTTCTTTTTTGCTTTTCTTGTTGAGTTATAAGCCTTTACTTTATATCCGTTTTTGCGCAGTTGGGCAAGCAGCCCGTCGTCGCCACCAAGATAATTGGCATCAAGGCAGATAAAACAATTGCCTTCTTCGAGCCAAGGTTTGAGTCGTTTGACCCATCCGAGGTTTCTGCGGGCATAAATCTGATAGTCTGAATATCTGACTGTTGACTCATTGCTTGGCATCATTAGATAGTTGGCAATCTCTCTTAGATCGCCGGTTTTGTAGAGTTTCAGGATGGCTCTTTCGCGTTGCAGTTCCCGTTCGGGGTAGCGCACTAATTGCAGTAACTCTTTTATTTGAAGTTCAAGCGGTTCTCGCTCAAAGAGTATGAATAATGTCTCGGTTGGACTGTCAAGAGCGATTATGTCTTTGTCCTGTTGTGCACTGACTGATTGAAAGAACTGCTCCGACGAGCGATTTTCGTCGTATCCAAGCCATTTTTGATATAGTGCATTTCTATACAACTCTTGTAAGTACCCGGGGTGCATACGGTCTAACTTACTAAAAGGAATTCCTATTGTCAGACTTATGGCTTCGGCTATTTCTCTATATTCGTCGGGCGTGTAGAAGTTGCGAAGGCTTACTGAATCAGGCAAAATAGCGGCTTTCGCAAGTTGCTTTTGGAGCAAATCAGAAAAAAGCGACATTTCCGTTATCGTTCTTTTCGATGACGAAAAGACCTTAAAGAGGTTAGGTACGGTGTCTAAGAATTGTATGTTGCAGAGCCGGTTGGTGGCAAAAATATATGATTTAGCGTTGCTATTGTTGCCTGAAATCTCGTAAAGCAACTGTGCATTGACGCTTAGTGAGCAAAACAAAAACGCTATGATGATTTTTATTTTCATTCCGAAAATCTATTTAAGTCTTGTAATGAGGTTATATGCCTGATATATACCAAGTTCGCCTGCTTTGCTCAAGTCTTGCAGACCTGCATCGTTTTGGTCAATGTAGATGCGTGTGAGTCCTCTGTTGAAGTATGCTTCTGCAAAATCGTTGTCTATCTCAATGGCTTGAGTATAAGCGTTGATGGCATCGTTGTATGCCTTTTGTGTAGCGAGAATGCCGGCTTTGTTGTATAATGCCCACTGAAAGTCGGGTTGCTGCCGGAGCACTTCGTCATAGTCGCGCATAATAAGGTCGAAAGTGATGTTCTGGAAACGCTGGTCTGAACCTGCAAGTTTGTTGTATTCAACATCCTGCACTTCGCCTGTTGAGCGTTGGTATTCAAGCAGTTTGTATCGCCAAGTGGCTCGGCAGAAATAGGCGAGTGTAAGATTTGGTTGCCTTTGTATGGCTCGTGTGGCATCCTCAAGGGCGGAGTTGTAGTCTTGAACGAGTGCAAACTCAATAGCGCGGGCAAAATAGAGCATTGCATCGTTGTCATCCTTATCGATTTTTCTACTCAGGTTGCTTATTGCCTCAAAATGTTTCTCCACCAAATCGGCAGTAAGCGACACTTCCTGAAGTGTCAGTCGGAGTGGAGCGGGTAGGGTATGTATCTGGTTGATAGCCTCTAAGGTCGGGTGGGAAGTGTTGGTTTGTCTAAGTGTTTGTTGTTTGGAATAATAACTAAGAGCAAACATCGGTTCGCTAACCACATCCACATATCGTTTCTGTATGTTGCCTCGTGTAGCACTTTGGTATCGTTCTTCTGCCAGATTATCGTCGCCCGACTGTGCAGCCCGTCTTGAGAACTCACGTCTTCGGTCTTTGGTCATAGGTTGGTCTTGGGCTATCTGCACATCGGTGTCAAGATGTTGCTGTATCTGGTCTTTTTTCTCTTCAAGTTCGTGAGCCTTATGCTGTTAGCGATAGGCGTTTTGCGGTTGGTCAAGTGCCGTATATGCCTGTGCAATAAGGTAGTATGAAGGCAGGAAATAAGGGTGTGTATCTATGAGTTTTTGAAAGTCTTTTATTGCTTGTTGCCATTGTCTGAGTTGCAGGTTGATGATTCCTCGTTGATAGTGCATCTCCGTTTTTTCGGGTTGCAGGTCAAGAGCCTTGTCGATGTCGTCCATAGCGCGGTTCCAGTCGCCCACTTCAGAGCGCAGGATAGCACGGTTGTAATAGACAGAGGCATCGTTTGGTGCGAGTTCAACGGCTTTGTCGTAGTCAGCCAAGGCTCCGCGATAGTTGTGTATTCGGTAGTACAGTACTCCGCGGTTGATATAGTCGCCTGCCCATTTGCTACCGAGGTTGATGGCCTTGGTAAGGTTTGTAAGAGCCTCGTCGTTTTTGTCAAGCATGAGGTTCATAAGTCCGAGCGACGACCAAGTGTGCGGGTTCTGCCGGTCGTTGTCGGCGGCGATAGCGAAATAGCCTTCTGCACCCACTGTATCTTGCATAGAGAATAGGATAACACCTTTCTCGTAGTTGATACTTGCTGAGAGAGGTTCTTTTTTGAGCAGGAAATCAATATCTTCCAAGGCTTCGCTATATCGCTCAGCACCGGCGCGTACTTCAGAGCGGAGCATTAGGTATATCCTGTTGTCCGGCGAGAACTTAAGTGCTTCCGTAAGGTCTTGTTCGGCTTTATCATACTGCTCTAATTGTCGCTCCACATACCCGCGGGTGTAGTATGCTCCCGGAACGAAAGGATTGTTTTCAATGGCTCGGTTGCAGTCTTGAAGCGCACCACCATAATCTTCAAGTTGTATCTTGGCTATGGCGCGATACAGATAAGGCTCTGCAAGATAGGGTTTTACTTTTATTACTTGGTTGAAATACTGAATCGACAACACATAGTCTTCAAAATACAGTGCGTTCCGACCGATGGCAGTCAGACGCGCCGTGTTTAGTTGCGAATAGCAGACATTGCAACATATAACACTCAATAATAAGATTAACCTAAACCTTGATATTTGATGTCTGATATTTGATATTTGATATTTCATTGTAGAACCTACTCTCCACAGTCAGGATTGAAGTATTCGGGAATGTCAAATTGTTCTTGTTCGTCGTAGCCCAAAGTGCTGTCTTTAAGCACTTTCTGCATATATAGCGCCCAAATCGGCAGAGCCGTGTTTGCACCTTGTCCGTCAGACATGCGGTCAAAGTGGATGGAGCGGTCTTCTCCACCTACCCAACAACCGCTTACAAGCGAAGGTGTGAAACCCATAAACCAACCGTCGGAGTTGTTTTGCGAGGTACCTGTCTTACCACCCATAGGCATGTTAAGTTTGTATTTGAAACGCACACGCACGCCGGTACCGTGGTCGCACACCTGACGCAGCATGTGAACCATCTTATATGATGTCTCTTCGCTTATCACTTCGTGTGTCTGGGGTGTGAAGGAGGCAATGACATTACCGTTGTTGTCCTCAACCCGCGTTACATATAGTGGTTCGGTTCTTATACCTTTGTTGGGGAAAGTGGTATAGGCATCCACCATCTCTTCTACCGAAACATCGCAAGGTCCTAAACACAGTGCTACAACGGCATCTATCTGACCTTGAATACCAAAGTCGCGCATCAGTTTTTTGAGTGCTTCCGGCGGATAGCGCCCCATAAGATTAGCCGCTATCCAGTTGCTTGACTGGGCAAGTCCGTATTTGAGTGTTACAATCTCTCCTTCGTTGTCTGGCTTGTGCGACTCTTTCGGAGTCCATTCAATACCATTGGCATCAACAAGAGTTACAGGTACATACGGCACTGTATCGCAGGGCCACATACCCTCCTGCATGGCAAGGGTGAAAAGGTCAGGTTTGATGGTGGAACCTACTTGCCGCCTGCCTTTATGAACCATGTCGTATTGGAAACTTGAGAAGTTCGGACCGCCCACGTATGCTTTGGCATAGCCCGTCTTCGGGTCAAGCGACAGAAATCCGCAACGCAGAAAACTCTTGTAGTAGCGAATACTGTCGTATGGGGTGAGCACTGTGTCAATGTCGCCTTTGTAGGAAAAGACGGTCATCGGGCGTGATACTTGGAAACTGTCTTTTATCTGTTGCGGGGTATATCCTTCCTTGAGCATACCACGCCAGCGGTCGGTGTTTTTCATCGACTGGTTCATTATGGCACTTATTTCTTCTTTTGTAAGGTCTCTGCTGAAAGGTGCGTAACTTCTGCCTTTCTTTTCTTTGTCGAAAATGCCTTGCAGATATTGTATATGCTCGCTGACTGCCTCTTCGGCATATTGTTGCATTCGAGAGTCGATAGTGGTGAAAATGCGCAGACCGTCGCTGTAAAGATTGTAGAATGTCCCATCAGGTTTCTTCTGTTTGTTGCAGAA